>NZ_PSMQ01000075.1:0-7363 GCF_040290245.1 Thermus sp. | reverse complement strand
GAAACTCCGTGGGAACCCACTCCCCTCTCAGCCTAGCCAGGAGCGCTTAAGGCACCTTCGGGGCCCGGTTCAGCCTTGGTTGGGCATGGGGGGTTAGGCAAGGGCCTGGGTTTGCCTATGGTTCAAGAGGTCAGGGGTTAAGGCGTTTCCCCGGGTTCATGCCTTTTCATTGGGCGCTCTCCAAATCGGGTCGGAGCTTCACCGCTTCCTTTAGGTAAACGTGGCGCACCCGGTCCTGGGGAAGGTCCGTGTTCCACAGGGCTAGGATGCGGATAACCCTGGGAAGGCTTCCGGGTACGGGAATCTCCCGGGCGGAAAGAAGGGGAACCCGGTGGAGGCCGATCTGACGGGCGGCCTCTGCGGGGAAGGCGGAGGAAAGGTCCTCAGTAACGGTAAAGATCACCGCGGCCAGCTCCTCCGGCCGGATCCGGTTGAGCTCCAACATTTTTAAAAGCAGCTCCCGGGTGGCCGAGTGGATGGCTTCCGGTGTGTCTTCCTCCACGGTGATGGCCCCGCGTATGCCCCGCACCATATTAAGACCTTATCCTAAGGCCTTTTCTGAGGCGCATCAAGTAGACTTTAGGAGATGAACGTGATGGCCGTCTTTGCCCACCCGGATGACGAAATCGGAGCTGCAGGCACCCTGGCCCTCCATTCGGGGAAAGGAGACCGTGTCCTTCTCGTTTGGATGACCCGGGGGGAGTTGGCAAGCCAGTTTGGGGATCTTCCTCCAGAAGAGGTGGCCCGGGTGCGGGAAGGGCACGGGGCCCACGTGGCTGGGCTTCTTGGGGCTGAGCACCGCTTTCTTCCCTTCCAGGATAGCCTTCTCACCGGGGGCCGGGAGGAGGCCTTGGCCTTGGCCAGGCTTATGGCTGAGTTCCGTCCGGATGTGGTGGTCACCTGGGACCCCTGGGACCTCCATCCCGACCACCGGTCCACCTACTGGGCGGTGCTTTCTGCTTTGAAGCTCTGCCGTATCCCCAAGCTTGTGGGGGAGGCCCACCGCAGGCCCGTGCGGCTTTACCATTACCCCCGGGAGGATCTTTCCCGTCCCTGGATCTATGTGGACACCACCCCTACCCAGGAGGTGGCCGAGGCGGTTTTTGCCTTCTATCGGGAGTTCTATCGATGGCCGTTCAACCTCGAGGAGTTTCGGGCGCGGCGCCGCCTTCTTGGGCGGAAGGCGGGGGTGGGGTTTGCGGAGGCGTTTCAGACCGAGACGCCTCCGGCTTTTCCAGCTCTTCCTTGAGGAAGGTGTCCTCCGGGTGCTGGACAAGGGTGAGGGCGTAGCTTAAAAAGACGGCGGGGATGGCCAAGGGCAGGACGGTATACCCCCCCCACTCCCCGGCGAGCAAAAGGGCAGCAAAAGGGGCCCGGGCCACGCCCGCAAGCAGCGCAGCCATCCCTGCCAACGCGGTGGCCTCGGGGTAGGGGAAAAGGGGGGGGAAGAGCCGGGCAAGAAGGGCACCGAGGAGGCCTCCTAGGACCAAGGCCGGGGTGATGCTCCCGCCGTAAGCCCGCACCGCTGTGGCCAGGGCGACCAGAAAAAGGTGGGTGAGAAGAAGGAGGAAAAGGGCCTGGCGGGTCATGAGGGGGGTGAGACCCACCTGGACCCAGCCCAGGCCCTGGCCGAGGGCCTCCGGGACCAGGAAGAGCAAAGCGGCCACAACCAGTCCAAGAAGCCCATGCTTTAACGGAAAGGCGAGCCGTCTTAGGGGATGGAGAAGCTGGGCTGAAAAGAGCCATAGGCTTCCCAGCCCCGCTGCGGCAAGGCCCAAGAAAAGGCTTGCGGGTAGAGTGCTCCAGGAAAGCCTTCCCCCCGAGAGGGTAAGGAGGGGTTCGTAGCCGAAAAAGGCCCCGTAGATGGCGAACCCCGAAAGCGCTCCCACAAGGGCCGGGGCAAGGGCCTGGATCTCAAGGCGAAGCCCCTGGTACAGGACCTCCGTGGCCAGAAGGGCTCCTGCCGCTGGGGCGTGCAGCGCCGCCGCAAACCCCGCCGCCAGGCCTGCGAAGGCTAGTCCTTCTCCCCCCGCCTTGGGAAAGAGCCGCCCCAACACCCCCCCAACCGCGTAGCCTAAAAGGGCCATGGGTCCCTCCCGGCCTAAGGGGGAGTAGAGGGCAAGCTGGAGGAGGCCCCCCCCCACCTGGCGCAGACCCTCCCAGAAGGAAAGGATCCGGCCCCTCCGGACCAAGAGGATTGTGGCGGTTAGGCCGCGCCCTGTTCCCAGGAGGCTGGCCAGGGCGTAGCCTAGGGGGAGGAAAAGGGCGAGGAGAAAAGAGGATGGGCCAGTAAAAACCTGGAGAAGCCCCCCTTCCCCCGGCGCCTCTGGGGGAAGGTAGCCGAGAAGAAGGCCCACCCAGGTGCTCAGGGCCTTTAGGAGAAAGGCGAAGCCGCTGGCGAGAAGCCCCACCACTGCCCCGCTAAAGGCGGCGTACAGGATGAGGGGCCCGGTCTCCATCAGATGAAGTGTACCAAAGCCTTCCCGCTTCCCCGGGTAATCCGGGGGGTGGGGAGGCCTAAAGCCCGGTATCCGCCTCGAGCCAGGGCGCGGACGAGGAGCCGGGGGTCCAGCCTGTCCCAGAGGGCCAGGGCCTCGTTCTTCACATCCAGATCAGGGCTGCTGGCCAGTGAGTCCGTCCCTAGGCCGAACTCCAACCCATAGCGGGCGTAGAGCTCCAAGGGGGGCAGGCCCACTTCGAGGCCCTCATTGCTCCGGGGGCAGAGGACCAGCCGCGTCCCGGTTTCGGCCAGGAGGGCCACCTCTTCCTCGTCTACCTGGACACCGTGGACCAGGGTGGTCCCCGGTCCTAAAACCCCCAGGCGGTGGAGATGCCGGATAGGGGTCAGGCCCGGTGCCTCCCAGGTGAGCCCCATCCGGTCGAAAAATGCTCTAAAAAACCCGGTGCCCTTCAGGAAAAACTCCACCTCATCTGGGCTTTCCGCCGCGTGGATCATAAGGGGAATCCCTTCCGCTTTGGCGAAGGCGGCGAGCCGGGCTAGAAGAGGAGGGCTTACAGAGTAAGGGGCGTGGGGGGAGAGGCCCACCCTGACCTGCCCTTCTCGCCTTTTCCAACCGAGGATTTTCGCCTTGACCTGCGTGTAGACCTCCTCCGCCTCCCTGGGGTCAGGGCTAAAGACCTCGTAGTAGGCCACCCCGGGGAGGGGGCTTTCCGAAAGAAGGAAGTCCATCACCTCATCCTTGAAAACGATGTCCCCGAAGGCCCCTGCTCCGCTTTCAGCCAGCCGCCTGAGCCCTTCTTTGGCCCCTTCTATCCCCCGCCTTTCCCGGTGGGCCATCACATGGGGGATGAAGCCTTGGAAAGGACCCCGGTAGCGGGGAAGGAGGGAGAGGTCCAGGTGGGTGTGCGCGTTGGCTGGCGGGGGGAGGAGGGCTTTGCCCTTCCGAATCACCTCGGCCTCGGAAAAGCGGGCTTGGAGCTCTTCCAGGCTTCCCTGGGCCACCACGTGCGCCCCCTGGACCGCAACCCCCCCCTTGCGCATGGGGGTTCCGAAGCCGGTATAGACCACCTCGGCGGTCCAGATCTCAGTCTTTGGCCAGAACATACCGGTTTGGATGACGGAGGAAGTCCACCGCCCGGTACCCCTTCTGGAAGTAGTGGGGAAAGATGCGCCGGCTCTCCTGCCGCCACCTCAGGGCGAGCGCCTGTGCTTCTTTCAGGAGGCGGCCAAAGTCCTCGGGGATCTGGACGAGGAGCCTTGGAGCCTCGAAGGAGAGGTCCGCCTCTAGGGGCACCTCGTCCTCCACCCGGTTGACCTGGGGGAGGCCCTCCACGTTCGGGGGCCGGGGGGGGTCGTAAAAACGGGGGAAGACCTCGAGGAGATCCCACTCCGCCAAAAACCGGTCCGAGGGGGCCCCGGCGTTAATCCCCCCCATGGGGCCGTAGTGGTCCACGAGGTAGGTGCGGGCGGTGGCTCCGAGTTTGCGGAGGTTGAAGTTGGCGTTGACCCCCCTTAAGGGGTCAAAGGTCCAGACCACCTTCCGCACCCCCCGGGCCAGGCACCAGTCCCGCTGAAACCGTTTGAGGAGGAGGGCGGCCTCCGTGCCCCGGTAGGCCTCCAAAACCCCCAGCATGTGGGAGTGGTGGAGGGCTGGGTCCCGGGTAGGGAAGCCGAAGACAAAGCCCACCAGGTCCTCGCCGTCAAACGCCCCCGCCACCAGGCCTCCCTCATTCTGGATGGCGATGAGAAGCCCTCTGGGGACGAGGTCCCGGTCGTCCCGGCCCCAGATGGCCTTCTGAAGCTCCACCACCCGTTCCATCTCTTCCGGGCCCTTAAGCTCCCGCACCCGCACGGACGACCTCCCTTCGGATGGCCAGGCGCGCCACCAGGTCCTCCCTGAGGTGGACCCCGATTCCGGGACCTTTAGGCACCTTCATCAGGCCGTCCTTTGCCTCGAGGGCCTCCTCAATCAGATCCTCTTTCCAGTAGCGGCTGGCCGAGCTGGTGTCCCCGGGCTTGGTAAAGCCCGGGAGGGTGGCCAGATGGAGGTTGTGCGCCCGACCCACCCCCGCTTCCAGCATCCCCCCCATCCAGAGGGGCACGCCGAAGCTTTGAGCGATCGCGTGCACCTCGAGGCTCGGCCCATGCCCCCCAAGCCGGGCGGGTTTGAGGTTGAGGACCAAAGCCGCCCCCAGCTCCAGGGCTTTTCTGGCCCGTTCCGGGCTGGTGATGGACTCGTCCAGGCAGATGGGGGTCTTGAGGCGGGCCTGGAGCTTGGCGTGGTCCAGAAGGTCGTCGTAGCCCAGGGGTTGTTCCAGGTAATCCAGGCCCAGCTCATCTAGGCGGGCGAGGAGGGGTAGGTCAGAAAGGCGGTAGGCCGAGTTGGCGTCCGCGGTCAGGGTGGCCGCGGGGAAGGCCTCGCGGACCGCCTTCAGGACCTCGTAGTCCCATCCCGGCTTGATCTTAAGCTTGATGCGCCGGTACCCCCTTTCGAGGTGGCTCTCCACCAGGCGGAGCGTGGCGGGGATGCTTTCCTGGATTCCCAAAGAGACCCCCACCGCCACCTCCTTGCGCACCCCTCCCAGAAGCCGATAAAGGGGGAGGCTGGCCCCTTTGGCGAAGAGGTCGTAAAAGGCCATCTCTAAGACGGCCTTGGCCATTGGGTTACCCCGGAAAGGTGAAAGCTTTTTTCGGAGGTCTTCTGGGTTTTCCACCTCCTTTCCCAGCACTTGCGGAAGAAAAACCTCCTTAAGGAGGTACCAAGCCCCCTCCACCGTCTCTTCCCGGAAGAGGGGAAGCCGGTCCATCACCCCTTCCCCCAGGCCCAAGACCCCGTTCCCGTGAAGCTTCAAAAGAAGGATGGTCCGTTTCGTCTGCACCCCAAAGCTGGTTTCGAACCGGAACCTCAGGGGCATTTCCAAAAGGATGAGCTCCGCCTGCTCTATCCGCACGGCTCGAGAACCCCCTTGCCCATATAGGGCACCAAAGCCTCAGGGACGCGCACCTTTCCGTCTTTGAGCTGGTGGTTTTCCAAAAGCATCACCAGGATCCGCGGGGTGGCCAAGGCGGTGTTGTTCAGGGTGTAGGCGTAACGGATCCGGCCCTCCTCGTCCCGGTAGCGGAGGTTGGCGCGGCGGGCCTGCCAGTCTAGAAGGGCCGAGCAGGAATGGGTCTCCCGGTACCGGCCTTCCGAGGGAACCCAGGCCTCGAGATCCACCTGCCGCCACTTCCCGGGCCCCATGTCTCCGGTGGAGACCTCGACCACCCGGTAGGGGAGCTCCAGGGCCTGGAGGATTTCCTCAGAGTTTTGCAAAAGGAGGTCGAAGGCCCGGTCGCTTTCCTCCAGGGAGGCCTCTACAAGAGCGTACTGCTCCACCTTCATAAACTGGTGGACCCGCATCAGGCCCCGGACATCCTTCCCAAAACTGCCTGCTTCCGAACGAAAGGCGGGGGCGAACCCCGCATAGAGCCTGGGCAGGTCTTTTTTCTCCAGGATCTCCCCAGCGTGCAAGGCGTTCAAGACCACCTCCGCCGTGCCCGTAAGGTACAGGTCCGTCTCGGCGATGGCCCAGACCTGGTCCCGGCCTGCGGGGAAGTGGCCGGTGCCGAAAAATGCGAACGCTCGGGCGTAGGAGGGAAGGGTCATGGGGGTGAAGCCTTTTCTCACCATGAAGTCCAGGGCAAAGCGGAGAAGGGCCATTTCGTACAGGGCGAGATCCCCCTTCAGGGCATAGGAGCGGCTTCCCGAGACCTTGCTGATCCTGGGCTCCCACCAACCGTTTTTCTCCAAGAGGGCCACGTGGTCCAGGGGGGGAAAGGGAAACTCGGGCGGTCTTCCCACCCGCCTGACCTCCACGTTCGCCGAGTCGTCCGGACCCACTGGGGCACCGGGCCAGGGGAGCTGGGGCACCTTTAGAAGAAGCGCCTCCAGCTCCTCTTGCTTGGCCTTGAGCACTTCCTCGAGGGTCTTGATCCTCTCTCCTAGGGCCCGGCCCTCGGCGATCAGCCGCTCTCTTTCCGTAGGGGGCACCATGGGGACCTGCTTGGCGGTTTGATTCCGCTTTTCCTGCAGGGCCTGGAGTTCCTGCTTTAGCCGCAAGACCTCCTGGTCCAGCGCCAAAAGCGCATCCAGATCTAAGGAAAGGCCCTTTAAAGCGATGGCCTTCCGGACCTCCTCGGGGTGGGTGCGGATGTAGCGCAGGTCCAGCATCTACTCCTCCAAGACCTTGTCCACCTGGAAAAACCCCCCTTCCTTCATGGGCGCTGGGGAAAGGGCCTCCTCCTGGCTTAAAGAGGGGCAGGGGAGGTCCTCCCTAAGCCGCCCCTCCTGGAAAAGGGGGAGGTCATCGACCCGGGGCAGGGCATCCACAAACCCTAGGATGCGCCGCAGGTCCTCCAGAAGGAGGGCCTCCTCCTCCGGGGCAAGCTGGATGCGGGCCAGGGTCTCCAGTTTTTTCAAAAGCTCGGGCGTGATCTCCACGGGGCTATTTTACGAGAGCCGGGCGGCTAAAGCCCAAAGGAGGGGGGCCAGGAAAAGGGCGGGCAAGAAGGCGGCCACCCGGATCCTGGTAAGTCCGAGAAGGTTGATTCCTACCCCCAGGACCATGAGCCCACCCACCCCGGTCACCAGAAGGACCCGGGGGTCCTGGGCCGGGTTGGAAAGGGCCTGGGCCAGCGTCCCCGCCAAAAGGGCCACCCCGCCTTGGTACAGGAGGATCACCAGGGCGCTGAACCCCACCCCAACCCCGAACGAACTCGCTAAGGCAATGGAGGAGAGGCCGTCCAGGGTTGCCTTGAGGATGAGGAGGGAGGCGTCCCCCGTGAGGCCATTCTGGATGGATCCGAGGAGCGTCATAGGTCCTACGCAGAAAAGGAGGCTCGCCGCCACAAACCCCTCGGTAA
>NZ_PSMQ01000074.1:1835-7422 GCF_040290245.1 Thermus sp. | reverse complement strand
AGCCGCTCCCCACGCCCAAGCCCGCCCAACCCTCCCCTCCCTCTAAACGCCTGGGCACCCCTCTGCCCCTCCCTCAGGTGGTCCAAACGCCCCCCAGCCTCCCTCCCCTGCCGGAGGCCGAGCCCGCTCTGGCCCTGGCCCCCCTGCCCCTTCAGGAAACCCTTCGCCCCCTCCAGACCGCCCCGGCGGAAGGTCCCCAGGCCTCAGGCCCCTCTCCGGCTCCCTCCTCGGCCGCCACCCCCCTTCAGGCCTTCGTGGCGGAAAAGGGGCTCAGGCTTTCCGGGGTGATCCTGGGCCCAGTGAGCGTGGTCATCCTGAGCAGCAAGGAGGGGTACCAGGTCCTCCCCGTGGGAAGCACCTGGCCGGGCAGTGAGGTCCTCATCCGCTCGGCCACCAGCGAGAGCGTAGAGCTGGCCCTAAAGGATGAAACCCTGACCCTATCCCTATCCAAGGAAGAAGGAGGTGGACGGTGAAACCCTTGTTCCCAGCACTTATCCTCGCCCTAGCCCTGCCCGCCTTGGCGGGTGCCTTGCCCAAAGAGGCGCGGTTTGACCAGCCGGTAAGTTTCAAGGTCTCCGAGGCCCCCAAGGCCGGGCAGGTCCTGCCCCTGGACGTGGTTTTGGAAGCCCTGGCCAAGAGCGTGGGGCTGCAGCCCTTGATCTACCGGGCCTTTGAGGCCTCCGGCGACCCCAGCAAGGCCCAGCCCCCCTTGCCCTTCGTCAAGCTGGACTTCGGGGGAAAACCCTTTAGGGAGGTGTGGGACCTTCTGTTCAGCACCTATGGGAGCCAGTACAACCTGGACTACCTCTTCCTCCCCCCGGACGTGGTGGTGGTGGCCCCTAGCCAGGTGATCACCGCCTTGGTGGATGCACCGAGCCGGGCGGGGGCCGCGGAGCGGAGGCCCTACCTGGTGGGCATCCCCGAGGCCGCTTACCGTATCCCCGTTCAAGGCCAGGGGGGCCAGGTCCAGGTGGTCTCCAGTGTGGAGTCGGCCAAGGCCTGGGTGCAGAACGACCTCCTGCCCTTTTTGTCCCGGGAGGCGGGGGGGCCCAGTGTGAACTGGATCGTGGTGGAGGAGTCGGGCAGGCTCAAGGCCATCCTCTCCATTCTGGCCACCCCGGAGCAGCACACCCGATTTACGGACATCCTCCAGCGGGCGGGGATCGACTTCCGCCCCCTCCCGGCAGTGAAGGCCCCGGAGGCCCGGATCGAGCGGACCTACGCCCTTACCCACGCCTCCTTCCCCGAGGTTCTGCCCTTCCTCCAGACCCAGCTCCCAGGAGCCCGGATCGCCCCCTTCCCCACCGACCCCAAAAAGGCGGTGGTGGTGGCCACGGAGACGGAGCACGCCAGGCTGGCGGAGCTCCTCAAGGCCCTGGACGTGCCCAAGGTGGTCCGCCGGGTCTACACCCTGCAAAACCTTAGCTCCGAGGAGGCCCAGGCCCGGCTCAAACCCCTCCTTTCCAAGGATCTCCCTTCCGTCCGCCTGGAGGCCGTTCCCGGAAACCCCAAAGCCCTCTTGGTGGAGGCTACGGAGGCCGACCAGGCCCTTTTCGCCGAGCTCCTCAAGGCCTTGGACCTTCCCCCCCAGGCCCCGCCCCCGCCCCAGGAGGCCACGGTGCGGAAGCTCTACCCCCTGCGCTTCGTAGACGCGGAGAAGATCGCGGGCTTCCTGGCCCGGGAGGTGCCGGGGACCCTTGTCCAGACCGTCCCCGGGCAGAACCTCCTCGCTGTCCGGGGTACGGAAAAACAGCAGCTCGAAGTCCAAGCCCTCCTGGCCCAGATCGACCGCCCCCCCGAGCAGGGCCCCGCCCTGTTCCAGCGCACCTACCAGCTTTCCAACGCCAGGGCCAAGGACCTGGCCAGGGTCCTCCAGGAAGCCCTTTTGTCCAAAACCGCCCCCCAGGCCCAGGGCCAGCAGGCCCAGCCCGCCGGCCCCACCCCGTCCAAGGCCACGGTGGTGGCCGACGAGCGGACCAACACCCTGATCGTCACGGGAACCCAGGAGGACCTCGAGCTCGTGGAGGCGCTGATCCCCAAGCTGGACCAGGCGGTGCCCCAGGTGAACTTACGGGTGCGCATCCAGGAGGTGCAGAGCAACTTCTCCCAGGCCCTGGGGGTGCGGTGGAACACCCTCGCGGGGGGAAACCTGGTAGCGAGCATCCTGGACAGGGGCCTCTCCCTCATCTTTGACTCCACCCGGAGCCTGGCCGCCTTGAACATCGTGGCCACCCTGGACGCCCTCCAGCGGCAGGGGCTTTCCCGGGCGCTGAGGGACGTGAACCAGACCGTGCTGAACAACCAGACCGCCCGGCTCCAGTCGGGGGAGACCTTCTTCATCCGCCGGGTGGTGAACAACAACGTGGAGAAGGTGCCCTTTGACATCGGCATCATCGTGGAGGTCACCCCCCAGATCACCGCGGACGGCCAGATCCTTCTGAACATCAAGGCAGAGGTCTCGGGGAATGTGCAGCGCAACCCCGTGGACGGGGACGTGGACCGGTTCACCAAACAGGTGGTGACCACCACCTTGCGGGTCAGAGACGGCCAGACCGTGGTCCTGGGCGGCCTGACCTCCCAGGAAAACAACCAGACCGTCCAAGGGGTACCCCTCCTGATGGACATCCCCCTGATCGGGGAGCTCTTCAAGCAGCGCTCGAGCGACTCCACGGACAAGGAGCTTCTGGTGGTCATCACCGCGGAGATCCTCAAAGAGGCGAGCCGTTAGCCCATAGGGGCCGCCCCTAGGCGGCCCCTATAATGCCTTTATGAGGTTTCTCACCGCTGGGGAGTCCCACGGTCCGCTCCTCGTGGCCATCGTGGAAGGGTTGCCCGCAGGCCTGCCCCTGGTCCCGGAAGACATCAACCCCTGGCTCAAAAAGCGCCAGGAGGGGTACGGTCGGGGAAGGCGCATGGCCATCGAAGCGGACGAGGTGGAGTTTGCAAGCGGGGTGCGGGCGGGCCGGACCACCGGGGCCCCCCTTACCCTCCTCATCCGCAACCGGGACCATAAAAACTGGATGGAGATCATGGACCCTGCACCCGGGAACGAGCCCCGCAAGCGGGCCCTTACCGCGGCCCGGCCCGGGCACGCCGACCTGCCCGGGGGGATCAAGTACGGCCACAAGGACCTGAGGGATGTCCTGGAACGGGCCAGCGCCCGGGAGACCGCGGCTCGAGTGGCGGTGGGGGGGGTGGCCTTAAAACTCCTTTCCTTCTTCGGCGTGGAGGGGGTGGGGTATGTGGTGGGGATGGCCGGGGTCTGGTCCCAACGCCCCTTTTCCTGGGAACGGAAGGAGGAAATTGAGCAAAGCCCCCTGCGGATGCTGGACCCCGAGGCGGAGGCCGAGGTCGTCCGCCGCGTCGACCAGGCCAAGGCCGAGGGGGACACCCTGGGGGGCATCATCGAGGCCCGGTTCCGGGGGCTAGTCCCCGGGCTGGGAAGCCACGTCCACTTCGACCGCAAGCTGGACGGCCGCCTCGCCCAGATGGCCCTCTCCATCCCCGCCGTCAAGGGGGTGGAGATCGGGGAGGCCTTCCAAAACGCCATGAAGCGGGGCTCCGAGGTCCACGACCCCATCTACTGGGAGGAGGGGCGGGGGTTTTACCGGAAGACGAACCGGGCCGGGGGCCTGGAGGGCGGGATGACCAACGGGGAGGAGCTCGTCCTCCGGGCCGCCCTAAAGCCCATCGCCACCTTGATGAAACCCCTGCCCACGGTGGACGTGGTTACCCACGAGGCCAAGGAGGCCGCCCTCGAGCGCTCGGACACCACGGCGGTGCCCGCGGCCAGCGTCATCCTTATGGCCCTTTCCGCCATCGTCTTGGCCCAGGCCTACCTGGAAAAATTCGGTGGGGATACGCTGGAAGAACTGGTGGAACGGGTAGAACGCTATAAGGAAAGGGTCCGCGCCTGGTGAGAAGGGTTTTGGACATCCCCCGCCCCGCCACCTTCGTGAGCCTGACCGGGTTCATGGGGGTGGGGAAAAGCCGCATCGGCCGGGAGCTGGCCCAGGCCCTGATGCTTCACTTCATCGATCTGGACCGGTACATCGAGCGCCGGACCGGCCTTTCCATTCCCGAGATCTTCCGCCACCTTGGGGAGAGGGCCTTCCGCCGGATGGAAAAGGAGATGGTGGCGGAACTGGCCAACAAGGACTTCCTCGTCCTAGCCCTGGGGGGCGGGAGCTTCATGGATCCGGAAACCCGGTCCAGGCTTTTGGCGCGGGGCCCTGTGGTGGCCCTTTGGGCAAGTCCCGAGACGATCCTAGAACGGGTGGCGCGCAAACCCGGCCAGCGCCCCCTTCTGGAGGGAGAGGAGCCTTTGGAACGCATCCGCCGCCTGCTGAAGGAGCGGGAGCCCCTCTACCGGGAGGCCCCCATCCACGTCCTGACCGAGGGGCGAAGGCCCAAGGAGGTGGTGGAGGAGATCGTCCAGGAGCTTTGGAAGTATGCGCGTAGACGTGCATAACCCCCCCTACTCCATCGTGATCGGCCGCGGCCTCCGGCCCGAGAGGCCCAGGGGGCCTCTGGCCCTTTTGTACGACGAAAACGTGGCGGGCTTCGCCTTGGGCCTTAAGGAGGCCTGGGGGATCCCCCACGCCCTGGGGGTTCGAGGAGGGGAGGAGGCGAAGACCCTTAGGGTGTACAGCCAGGTCCTCTCCTTTTGGGCCCAAAGGGGGCTTCCCCGGGACACCACCTTGGTGGTGGTGGGCGGAGGAAGCCTCACGGACCTGGGGGGGTTTGTGGCCGCCACCTACCTCAGGGGGATTCCTTACCTCTCCTTCCCCACCACCACCCTGGCCCTGGTGGACGCGAGCGTAGGGGGGAAGACGGGGCTCAACCTCCCCGAGGGGAAGAACCTGGTGGGGGCCTTCCACTTCCCCCAAGGGGTCTATGGGGACCTCGAGGCCCTCAAGACCCTTCCCCTCCCCCTTTTCAAGGAGGGCCTGGTGGAGGCCTTCAAACACGGGATCATCCGCGGGGATAGGGCGCTTTTAGAGGTGGAAGGCCTTTCCCCCGGGGCCGAGGGCCTGGCCGAGTACCTGGTCCGGGCCGTCCGGGTCAAGGTGGAGATCACGGAGAAGGACCCCTTGGAAAGGGGGGAAAGGCGGCTTTTGAACCTGGGCCACACCCTGGCCCACGCCCTCGAGGCCGCCACAGGCCACGCCCTCTCCCACGGGGTGGCGGTGGCCTACGGCCTCCTCTTCGCGGCCCTTCTGGGAAGGGCTTTGGGGGGGGAGGACCTCCTTCCCCGGGTCCTCCGCCTCCTCCGCTGGCTCTCCCCCCCGCCCCCGCCCCCCCTTTCCCTGGATGACCTCCTTCCCTACCTTCAGCGGGACAAGAAGAAAAGGACGGAAGCCATCCACTGGGTGGTCCCCTTGGGGCTTGGGCGGCTCGAGGTCCGCCCCGTGGAGGAGGGGGTTTTGCGGGAGGTCTACGCGGAGTGGAGGCGGCTCACAGCTCCCCCTTCACCCTCCGGGCCACCCCCTTCTTGACCCTGGCAAAGCCCAGGGAAAAGACCCCAACAGGGGTTCTCAGCGCCGCCAGGTAAAGGCCGTCCCTGGCCTCCGTCCTTACCGGCTCC
>NZ_PSMQ01000074.1:0-1825 GCF_040290245.1 Thermus sp. | reverse complement strand
GAAAAGGGCCAAGGCCAGGGCCCTTGGGTCGTCCGGGGTGAGGTCCAGCCTGGACAGGCGCACCCTTTCCGGCTCCAGGTGGTGGGCCAGGGCCCTGGCGGGGATAAACCGCCCTTTCTGTACCCGGCCCAGGTAAAGGCCAGGGGCGGGGGCCCGGATCCCGGAAAGCGTGGGGAGATCCTCGGGAAGCCAGTAGAGGTGGCCCGCGCGCTCCACAAAAGGCCCCGGAAGCTCCAGCCCCAGCTCGTCCAAAAAGGCCTTAAGGAGCCGCGCGGTGCCAGGGGCCAGGGGGGGAGTCCGCGCCTTGGGAGGGGAGCTCTGGCCTCCGTCCTGGCGGCGGAAGCGGGCGAGGAAATGCCCCTCCCCCTCGAGGCGGTGGGGCCAGAGCCGGGCGGTCTTGACCAGCTCCGGGTTCTTCTCCCCCCAGTCGGGCACCCCGGGGGCAAAGAGAGGGCAAAAACGGGCATCCTCCAGGCTGAACTCCGGATGGGCCCGGAGGAACTGGGCCACCACCCCCTCGTTCTCCTCGGGGGCAAAGGTGCAGGTGGAGTAGACCAAAACCCCTCCCGGCCGGACCAGCCGGGCGGCCTGGGCCAGGAGCCCCTTCTGCACCTCCCCCATCCGCCGGGGGGCGGAAGGCCCCCAGTGGCGGATGGCCTCCTCGTCCTTGCGGAACATCCCCTCCCCGGAACAGGGGGCGTCCAGGAGGACCCGGTCGAAGTAAGCCCCCCAGGCCTCGGCCAAAGCCCCAGGCGGGGCCTGGACCACGGAAAGCCGCGCTCCCCAGCGCTCCACGTTCTCCAGGAGCCCCCTGAGGCGCCTTCCATCCACCTCGTTCGCCACAAGGAGCCCCTCGCCTCCCATCCGGGCCGCCAGGTGGGTGGTCTTTCCCCCAGGGGCGGCCGCCAGGTCCAGAACCCGCTCCTTGGGCCTCGGGTCCAGGAGGACCCCCACCGCCTGGGCGCTGGGCTCTTGGATGTAGTAAAGCCCCGCGTAGAAGAACGGATGGGGGCCGGTCCGGGCCGCCTCGGGGTAGTAGAACCCCTCGGGGCACCAGGGGATGGGCCGGAGGGGCCAGGGGGAGATCTTTAGGAA
Organism: Thermus sp.; assembly: GCF_040290245.1. Taxonomy (GTDB): domain Bacteria; phylum Deinococcota; class Deinococci; order Deinococcales; family Thermaceae; genus Thermus_A. Next base: position 730 of record NZ_PSMQ01000074.1, on the reverse strand, counting down.
GGCCTCGGGGGAGAGCTTCAGGGTGTTCACCCGGAGGCCATAGGTCCGCTTCCCCTCGGTGAGGGCCTTCAGGAAAAGGGGGAACTCCTCCCCCAGAAGCTCGGCCATCCGGGTGAGGAAGGGCTTGGGAAGCTCGAGGCCCGCCATGACAGCCCTTTGAGTATACTTCTGGGCGTGCTCGAGGCCATAGGAACGGATCTCGTGGAGATCGCCCGCATTAAGAGGGCCCTGGAACGGTATGGGGAGCGGTTTATGCGCCGGGTCTACACGGAAAGGGAGCGGACCTACGCTTTGGACCACCAGGACCCCATCCCCGCCCTCGCGGCCCGCTTCGCGGCCAAGGAGGCCTTCCAGAAGTGCTGGCCCGAACCCCTTTCCTTCCAAGACGTATGGGTGGAGCTCATGGGGCGGCGGCCCGTCCTCCGGTTTTCGGAAAGACTCCGGTCCAGAATGGAAGGGGCAGGCCTTCGTGCCCACCTTTCTCTAAGCCACGAGCGGGGATACGCGCTGGCGGTTGTCGTCCTGGAAAGTTTAGAGGCGGAATAGGTTTCAAAGCATCGACCCCTTGGAACGCGCTTGGACCCCCTTCTCCAATCGGCGTTCGCTTCGCGAAGCAACCCACTCCTGGGAAGGGTCCTGTCGCGGGACCTCTCCCCCTGGTCCCGCGAAGCGTACCTTGGAGCCGGTTCTAGTGGCTGCTTTGGTCCGAAGGGCCAAACACCGAGCAGGG
>NZ_PSMQ01000073.1:0-7433 GCF_040290245.1 Thermus sp. | reverse complement strand
AAGAGGTCCAAAACCCGCCTCTGGTTCTCCGCGACCTTTTCGGGGTCATCCCCGGTGGCCGCGGAGAGGTTTAGGGTGGCGAAAGGCCCCTCCGAGACCCCCCCGAGCCTCGTGGTGAAGCCGTGGGGGGTGGGAAGGGGGGTGGTGAGGAGAGGGGTCATGGGTGTATTCTGCCATGGAGACTGTGAGCCATACCCCTAAGCTTCATGGGCTCATGTGTATGATGGTCGGTATGCGGACGGACCGGAACCAGCTCCGCTTCAACCAGGCCCTCTTGGTTTTCCTGTTGCCCCTCGCGGTTTTTTGGGATCTGCCCTGGCTTGTCTTCCTCCTCTTCCTTCTCATGGCGAGCCAGCACACCCCCTTGGACCTCCTGGTGGCCTTGAAGCGGTTCCTCAGGCTGCCCCCCGCTCTCGCCGAGGAGGACCCCAGGCCCCACCGCTTTGCCCGTAGCCTGGGGGCGGCCTTTTTGGGCCTGAGTGCCCTCTTCCTTGTCCTGGGGCTTAAGGGGGTGGGCTACGCCCTCGCCCTCCTTGTGGCCTTGCTTGCCCTGGTCAACCTGGCCTTTGGCTTCTGCCTCGGCTGCTTTCTCTACCTTCACCTCCGCTATGCCCGCCATCTTCTCACGGGGCGCTGAGGGTCTCGATCGCCTCCAGGAGCTTCACCATCTCAATCGCGGTGAAGACCGCCTCCGCTCCCTTGTTTCCGGCCTTACCCCCAGCCCTTTCCTGGGCCTCCTCCGGGGTGTTGGTGGTGAGGACCCCAAAGACGATGGGCTTGCCCGTCTGGAGCATGGCCCCCATGAGGCCGCTCGCCGCCTGGGCGGCCACGTACTCAAAATGAGGGGTCTCCCCCCGGACCACGGCCCCCAGGGCCACCACCGCGTTGACCTCCGGTCTTTCCGCGAGCTTCTTGGCCACCAGGGGGAGCTCAAACGATCCGGGTACCCAGGCCACCAGGACCTCCTGGGGATCCCCCCCCAGGCGGGCATAGGCCTCGAGGGCCCCTTCTAGAAGGAGCTTGGTCACCCGTTCGTTGAACCGGCCCACCGCGATGGCGAGCCGGACGCCCTTGGCGGTAAGGATAGGGGAAAGGGTCTTGGGCCGCATAGCCTCACTATACTTTTCCTATGGAGCGGTATTTCCTGGTGGCCCTGGGGGGAGCCTTGGGTGCGGCGCTCCGGTACGGTCTAGGGGCCTGGCTTCAGGGTCTCAGCGCGGTCTTTCCCTACAGCACCCTGTTCATCAACGTCTCCGGAAGCTTTTTCATCGGCCTTGTCCTCCGGCTTTCCCTCGAGGGGTCCCTCTCCGGTGAGGCCCGGCTTTTCCTGGCCATGGGGGTCCTCGGGGGGTATACCACCTTCTCCACGTTCAGCTATGAACTCCTCACCCTCGTACAGGGAGGGGAGTGGAGCAAGGCCTTTTTGTATGCCTCTTTGAGCCTGGTCCTGGGGTTTTTGGCCGTATGGCTTGGGTACCTCTTAGGGGGTTGAGCATGAAGCTTTCGGGTGAGGCCAAGCTCCTGCGCATCTTCATCGGGGAGTCGGATAGGTGGAAGGGAAGGCCCCTTTACGAGGCCATCGTCCTCGAGGCCAAGGCCCGGGGCCTGGCCGGGGCCACGGTCTTTAAGGGGTTTATGGGCTTTGGAGCCCACTCCCGCATCCACACCGCCAAGATCCTCCAGCTTTCCGAGGACCTGCCGGTGATGATCGAGATCGTGGACAGCGCAGAGAAGATCGAGGCCTTCCTGCCGGTTTTGGACGAGATGGTGCAGGAGGGGCTTCTGACCTTGGAGAAGGTGGAGGTCATCCGCTACCAGGCCCGGAAAGGGGAGTAGGCCACCTTCCGGTTGGGGAAAACGCCTTATGCTGAAAGTATGGACCGTGTCCCGCCGGGCCAGTTCGTCACCGAGCGCTTCCCCATCCTCACCTATGGGGAGGAGCCCCGCCTTTCCCCAGAGGAGTGGAGGTTTGAGCTAAAGGGCCTGGTGGAAAGGCCCCTTTCCCTCACCTACCAAGACCTCCTGGCCCTTCCCCAGGTGGAGCTCGTCCGGGACTTCCACTGCGTGACCCGGTGGAGCCGTCTGGACGTGGCCTGGCGGGGGGTGCGGGTGAAGGATCTACTGGAGCAGGCGGGGCCCAAGCCCGAGGCGGTGGCCGCCTTGGTCCACTCCTACGGGGGCTACACCACCAATCTGCTTCTGGAGGACCTCCTTCACGAGGACGTGATCCTCGCCCACTCCCTTTTGGGGAAACCCCTTCCCCGGGAGCGAGGTGGGCCGGTGCGCCTTTTGGTCCCCCACCTCTACGCCTGGAAAAGCGCCAAATGGGTCCGGGCCATCGAGCTTTTGGACCACCTCGAGCTGGGCTTTTGGGAGAGGCATGGGTACCACTGGCGGGGCGACCCCTGGCAGGAGGAGCGCTTCCAGGAGGGGCCGATCCCAGCCGCCCGTATCCGTTTTCAGGCGCTTAAAAGGGGGTGAGCCCAATGCGCCTCGAGGAAGCCAGGCTCCAGGTAGACGAGGCCCTTAGGGCCTATCGGGACTGCGTGGCCCGGGAGGAGGAGGAGTATGGTCCGGAGTACGAGCGGGTGACGTACATGGAGTACGAGTCCCCCGCCCCTGACCCGTGTGCGGGGGCCTTCAGCCGGCTTCTGGAGGCGGTCCGGGCTTACGAAAAAGCTGGAGGAAACCGGGAGGAGCTAAACCTCTCTGAGGCCCGCGAGAGGGTCTACGAGGCCCTGGACAAGGGGTAGGCGATGGGCCGGCCCCCCTGGAAGTAGAAGGCCTCCCGGTAACCGGCTTCCAGGAGAAGGCGGATGGCTTCCTCAAAGGCGTATCCGACCTCGAGGGGGTGGTGGGCGTCCGAGCCCAGGACCACTGGGATATCCAGAGCCCTGGCCTCCTTGAGAAGGAGGGGGGAGGGGTAGATCTCGTTTACCGGTTTTCTTAAGCCTGCGGTGTTCACGTCCAAAAAGAGCCCCTCCTCACGGATGACCTTAAGCGCAGGGTAGGCGAGCTCCAAAAGGGCCTCCTCAGGGAGGCGGTGGCCGAACTTCTTGGGGAGGTCCAGGTGTCCGATGGCGTGGAAGAGGCCCGTGTTCGCCGCGGCCTCCACCAGGCGGAAGTACTCCCGATAGACCTCCTTGAGCTCCCGCCAGGCGAACTCTTCCTGATAGGCCGGGTGGTCGAAGGGCCAGGCCCCCAGGTAGTGGACGCTTCCGATGACGTAGTCGAAGGGGTACTGGCGGAGGAGGTGGGCCACGAAGCCCTCCGTCCCAGGATGGAAGTCGGCCTCTAGGCCGATTCCCACATACATATCGGGGGTTTTCTCCCTGAGGTGTTCCAGGGCAAGGAGGTAAAAGGGCAAAGCGGAGAGGGGCATTCGGCTTTCCGGATCGTACCAGGCGGGCATGGGGCTGTGGTCCGTAAAGACGAGTCCCTCGAGCCCTTGCTTCCGGGCCTGGAACAGGTACTCCTCCGGAGCTCCCTCCGCATGCCGACAAAGGGGAGTGTGGACGTGGCTGTCCACCATTAGTCCAGTATAACCCGCACGACCCGCCCCTCCCAGGCCTCCACCCGGGCGGGCTGGCCCAAAAGCTCCGCTGCCTTCAGGGAGAGGCCGGGGTCCTCTTGGGGTGCGCCCGCCTCCTGGACCAGGACCAAGTCCAGGGTCGGAAACAGCCTGGGCCAGCGCTCCAAGACCTCCTCCACCCGGTACCGGCTGGCGTAGAGCCGTTTCAGGGCGAACAGGGCCTCCTGCGGGGTCCTGGCTTGGGCAAAGGGGCTTCTGCCTGAGTCCCGCACCAAAAAAGGCCCTTGCCAACCTTTAAGCGAGCCCAGAAAGGCCTCTGCCCGCTCGGGCAGGAGGTAGCTTTCCCGCACCAGGCTTTCCGCCCGTTCCGCCGCGTAGAAGAGGCGTTCCTCGTCTATGCGGGCCCCAAAGACCCCTTGGAAGAGAAGGCCGATCTGCTCCTGAAGGTTGGCCAGGCGCAAAAACTCCTCCTCCAGGGCCACCGCCACGGTGGGGGCCACCGGGAGGCCTGCCCGGAGGAGGCGTTTGAGAAGCCCCGCTTCCCCCTGCTCCGGGGCCTTGTCCAAGGGGTGGATCATGGCTTTAAGCCCCAGCCGGAGCCCCGATTGCCCCCGAACCCTTCCCCCGGGGCTGGAAGCCCCTCTGGACCCCCGCCGGGGGCAGCCTCAAACAAACCGCACCCCATCCGCGGTGGTCACCGTCCCTTGGTAGAGGAAGGTGACCTGCCGGAGGGCGGCCTGAAGATCAAAGGGCGTGAGGGCGCTGGTGGCGTCCTCGGGCAGGACGACATTGTACCAGCGCAGAGCCGCCGAGCCTGCGGTGTGGAGGACGCAGATGTTGGCCACCGTTCCCGTCACCACCAGGTGCTTTACCCCAAAAAGATGGAGGTAGTGGTCCAAGGGGGTGCCGTAAAAGGCGTCGTAGCGGACTTTCTGGATGACGAGCTCCCCCTTTTGGGGCTTCAGCTCCTCCACGATCTCCGCCCCCCAGGTTCCCGCTACCGCGTGCACGGGCCAGATGCGGAACTCCGGGTCGTCCTCCCGGTGCCAGTCCTGGGTGAAGATCACCCTGGCCCCCCGGGTCCTGGCCTCCTCCAAAAGCCTCCGGATGATGGGAATGGTCTTGGGGGCGTCCGGCACAAACAGGGCTCCCTCAGGGTGGGCGAAGTCGTTTTGCATATCCACCACGACGAGGGCGGTCTCCCTTGCGGGAAGCTCCACCTTGCTCTCCTTGGGAATCTCGGGCAGTTCGAGCATAGTTTTAGTATAGGCCGGTTGACAGGGGGGTAGGGTGGGTCTACACTTCTGGGCATGAAAATACGGGACCTCCTTTCCGCACACCAGGGTCCCCTGTTTTCCTTTGAGTTTTTCCCCCCCAGGACGCCTGAGGGGGAGGAGGCGCTCTTCAGGACCATCGCCGAGCTCAAGGCCTTCCGTCCCGCCTTCGTCTCCATCACCTACGGGGCCGGGGGAGGCACGCGGGAAAAGACGGTGGACTGGGCGGTGCGCATCCGGGCAATGGGCCTCACCCCCCTGGCCCACCTGACGGTGGTGGGCAGCAGCCGGCAGAACCTCGAGGCCCTGCTTCAGACCCTTTTGGAGAGACAAATTGAAAACGTCCTGGCCCTCCGGGGTGACCCCCCGCAGGGGGCTTCCCGCTTCACCCCTCATCCGGGGGGGTTCCGCTACGCCAGCGAGTTTGTGGCCTTCATCCGGGAGCGCTTTGGGACGGCCTTCAGCCTGGGAGGTGCGGCTTACCCGGAGGGGCATCCGGAGAGCGGGAGCCTAGAGGCCGACCTCCGGCACTTCAAGGCCAAGGTGGAGGCGGGCTTGGACTTCGCCATCACCCAGCTTTTTTTTAACAACGCTCATTACTTTGGTTTCCTCGAGCGGGCCAGAAGGGCCGGTATAGGGATCCCCATCCTTCCAGGCCTCATGCCGATCACCAGCTACCCGCAGCTCCGTCGCTTCACCGAGATCTGCGGCGCAAGCATCCCTGGCCCCCTTCTTTCCCGGCTGGAAAGACACCAAGACGATCCCAAGGCCATCTTAGAGATCGGCGTGGAACACGCCACAAGGCAGGCGGAGGAGCTTTTAAAGGCGGGGGTGGTGGGGATCCACTTCTACACCTTGAACAAAAGCCCCGCCACCCGGATGGTCCTGGAACGGCTGGGCTTCAGACCCCTTCCCCCTGGCCCCAGTTCCCCAGGCCCGCCTCCTGCTTCCTAAGGGCGAGGAGCCGGGAAAGCTCGAGGAGCTTTTCTTCCTCCCCGTGCACCAAAAGGACGCGGGACTGGTCCTGAAGCCAGTCTAAGAGCTCGTCCTGGCCCGCGTGGCCGGAAAACCCGCCCAGGGTGTGGACCTCTGCCCGGACCTCGAGGACCTCCCCAAGGATGCGGACCGGCTCTTTGCGGATGATCCTTTCCCCCAGCCCACCCCGGGGCTGATAGCCCACGAAGACCACCGCGTTTCTGGGGTCGGAGAGCCCGTGCTTGAGGTGGTGGAGAATCCGGCCCCCGGAGAGCATCCCGCTCCCTGCCAGGATCACCATGGGCCCCTCCGCGCGGTTCAGCTTCTTGGACTCCTCCACGCTTTCCACGTGGTAAAGCCCCCGGGGCTCAAAGGGGTTTTCTCCCTGGTGGAAGTAGGCCTGGACCTCAGGGCTGAAATAGGGAAGAAGCCTGGGGTAAAGGGCTGAGACCCGGTTCGCCATGGGGGAGTCCAGATAGACGGGGGCCCGGGGCAGGCGGGTCTGGTTCTCAAAAAGGTGGAAGAGGACCTCCTGCGCCCGCTCCACCGCAAAGGAGGGGATGTAGACCTTCCCGCCCCGGCTTAGGGTCTGGTCCAGGATCCCCAAAAACTCCTCCACCGTGGCCCGAAAGGGGCGGTGGGGCCTATCCCCATAGGTCCCCTCCGAGAGGACCAGATCGGCTTGGGGCGGGGGTTCGGGATCGGGGAGGACGACCTTTTCCCGGTTGCCCAAATCCCCGCTATAGACGAACCGCCTCCCCTCCCCTTCGGCTACGATGAAGGCGCTCCCTGGGAGGTGACCTGCGACTTGCAACCGGAGCTCCAGACCCTTGATCCGAAGCGCCTCTTGGTACTCCAAAGGCCTTAGGTGGGCGTAGAGCCGCTCCAGGTCCCGGGCCTCAAAAAAAGGTTCCTCCATGAGTTTAAGCGCGTCCTCTAGGATGATCTCCATAAGGAGGATCGTGGCCTGGGTGGCGTAGACGGGCCCCTGGTACCCCTCCCGGAAGAGCTTGGGTAGGCGGCCCACATGGTCCAGGTGGGCATGGCTGACCAGAACCGCGTCCAGTCCCTTGGGGTCAAACCCAAAGGCCTCGAGGTTCCGCTCTTCCTCGGCGCCCTGGTACATCCCACAGTCCAAAAGCACCCGTGCCCCACCCCCCTCGAGGAGGTGGCAGCTTCCGGTCACGGTCCGGCTTGCCCCGTAAGGCGTGATGCGCATGGGTTTATCTTGACACGCGCCTCCTTCTTGTGTTAGCCTAAACCCTCGGACGAGGTTCCACTCCTTCGTCCCGCCACCCTAGCTCAACCGGCAGAGCACCCGACTTGTAATCGGGGGGTTGGGGGTTCAACTCCCCTGGGTGGCTCCAAAACGAGGGCATGGGCAGGTGCCCGAGCGGCCAAAGGGGACGGTCTGTAAAACCGTTGGCGCACGCCTACGCTGGTTCGAATCCAGCCCTGCCCACCAAAAGGTGTGCGGACGCACACCCCGTGCGGGAGTAGCTCAGTTGGTAGAGCATCGGCTTCCCAAGCCGAGGGTCGCGGGTTCGAGTCCCGTCTCCCGCTCCACGAGCTCGCGTAGCTCAGCAGGTAGAGCACACCCTTGGTAAGGGTGAGGTCGCCGGTTCGAGCCCGGCCGCGAGCTCCATATTTTT
>NZ_PSMQ01000003.1:0-51045 GCF_040290245.1 Thermus sp. | reverse complement strand
GGGCCCCCTCCTCCAATCCCCTCCCCTCCGCCGAGACGGTGGGAATGGCCACCAAGCGGGCAAGGAGGTCTCTCGCCCGGTCTAAAAAGGGTCTCATGGTACACTGAGTCTACTATGGTGGAACCTGCCCTGGTCCTTTACGGCGCCACCTATGAGAAGGCCCTCGAGGCCCTGGACGAGCTCCTGCGGGAAAGCGGGGCCCGCTACGCCCTCTTGGTGGACAAGAAAGGCTTTGTTCTGGCCCACAAGGAGGCCCTTTGGGCCCCCAAGCCGCCCGCCTTGGACTCCCTGGCCACCCTGGTGGCGGGCAACGCCGCGGCCACCCAGGCCCTGGCCAGGCTCCTGGGAGAAGCCCGGTTCAATGAACTCCTCCACCAAGGGGAGCAGATAGGGCTTTACGTGGACGAGGTAGGGGAGTACGCCCTCCTCGTCTTGGTCTTCGACCCCACCGCACCCCTGGGCCGGGTAAAGCTCTACGGCAAGCGGGCCGCCCAGACCCTGGCCGAGCTGACCAAGGACGCTTTGGTCAGCCCCAGCAAGCTGGGCCTGGACACGGAGTACCGGGAGGGGGCAAGCGCCCTTTTGGACGAACTCTTCGGGAACTGAACGATGAGCACCATCAACTTCGCCAACCGCGAGATCAACTTCAAGATCGTCTACTACGGCCCCGGGCTTTCTGGAAAGACCACCAACCTCAAGTGGGTCTATGGCCGTATCCCCGAAGGCCGCAAGGGGGAGATGGTCTCCTTGGCCACGGAGGACGAACGGACCCTGTTCTTCGACTTCCTGCCCCTGGACCTGGGCGAAGTCAAGGGGTTCAAGACCCGGTTTCACCTCTACACCGTCCCGGGCCAGGTCTTCTACAACGCAAGCCGGAAGCTCATCCTCCGGGGGGTGGACGGGATCGTCTTCGTGGCGGACTCTGCCCCCAACCGGCTTCGGGCCAACGCGGAGAGTATGCGCAACATGCGGGAAAACCTGTCGGAATACGGGCTGAGCCTGGACGACGTTCCCTTGGTCATCCAGGTGAACAAGCGGGACCTGCCCGATGCCCTGCCCGTGGAGATGGTCCAGGCGGTGGTGGACCCGGAAAAGAGGTACCCGGTCTTTGAAGCAGTGGCCACGGAGGGCAAGGGGGTGATGGAGACCCTAAAGGAGATCAGCCGCCTGGTCCTGGCCCGGGTAGGCTCAGAGGCCTAAGGGGCCGCCGCGGTCTCCTACCCCCCCTCACGGGGGGGTTTCCCCTCGAGCTGAGTCAAGCCCTTTTGGCAAGCCATAGTACCCCGTATAGGTAACCTGGGCTTTACTTCAGCCAGCCTGAGTATCTTTTATGGAAGGGACATTTGTCCCATCTTTTGGCTTTTATTCGGGACAAATGTACTTGCCCAAGAGGCTTTTACCTTTCTATTCTAAGTTACGTGTACGGTGAACTCGCCGCACACAGGAGGAGGGTATGGAAGGAAAACCCATTGGTGCCCTAGGCGTGGTCGTGGTTTTGGTCTTAACCATCCTGGTCTTCTGGCTGGGCGTCTACGCCATCCTCTTCGCAAGGGGGTAGGGTATGGACGAGCAGAGGGCCCATAAGCTTCTCCTCGCCTACGAACGGGGTTGGCTGGCCTTCTCCATGCTCATGCTCTTCGTCTTCATCGCCCTCATCGCCTACACCCTGGTGACCCACACCCGGGGGGTCATCCCTGCGGGGGCACTGGAGCACGTGGATCCGACCACGGTCCGCACAGAGGGCCCCTTTGCCCAGCCCGGGGTGATCCAGACAGGCCCCAACCAGTACACCGCCTACGTCCAGGCCTTCACCTTTGGCTACCTCCCCAACCCCATCGAGGTGCCCAAGGGGGCGGAGATCACCTTCAAGATCACCAGCCCCGACGTGATCCACGGCTTTTACGTGGAGGGGACGAACCTCAACGTGGAGGTGATCCCGGGGGAGGTCTCCACGGTGAAGTACACCTTCAAAAGAGCCGGCGAGTACCGGATCGTCTGCAACCAGTACTGCGGAATCGGCCACCAGAACATGTTTGGGAAGATCGTGGTAAAGGAGTGAGAGCATGGCGGTGCGGAGTTTCTCCATGAGCCAGGTTTACGCGGCCCACCCGGAGAAGAAGCTCACCCTCTACTTCCTGGTACTGGGCTTTATCGCGGTCATCGTGGGGAGCCTTTTCGGCCCCTTCCAGGCGCTCAACTACGGGAATGTGGACGCGTACCCCCTCCTCAAACGCCTTCTGCCCTTTGTCCAGTCCTACTACCAGGGGCTTACCCTCCATGGCGTTCTGAACGCCATCGTCTTTACCCAGCTCTTCGCTCAAGCGGTTATGGTCTACCTTCCCGCCCGGGAGCTCGGGCTTAAGCCCAACATGACCCTCGGGTGGGTCTCCTGGTGGATGGCCTTTTTAGGGCTTGTCCTGGCCGCCTTGCCCCTTCTTTCCAACGAGGCCACCGTTCTTTACACCTTCTACCCCCCCCTTAAGGGCCACTGGGCCTTCTACCTGGGGGCCAGCGTCTTTGTGCTTTCCACCTGGGTGAGCCTCTACCTGGTCCTGGACATGTGGCGGCGGTGGAAAGCCCAAAACCCAGAACAGGTGACCCCCCTGGCCACCTACTTGGCGGTGACCTTCTGGCTGATGTGGTTCATCGCCTCCCTTGGGCTGGTCCTCGAGGCGGTGCTTTTCCTCCTCCCCTGGTCCTTCGGCCTCATTCAGGGAGTAGACCCCTTGGTGGCCCGGACCCTCTTCTGGTGGACCGGCCACCCCATCGTCTACTTCTGGCTTTTGCCCGCCTACGCAATCCTTTACACCATCTTGCCCAGACAGGCGGGGGGGAAGCTCCTCTCCGACCCCATGGCCCGGCTCGCCTTCTTGCTCTTCCTTCTTCTTTCCACCCCGGTGGGCTTCCATCACCAGTTCGCCGACCCGGGGATTGACCCCCTTTGGAAGATGATCCACTCTGTTCTCACGCTGTTCGTAGCCGTGCCGAGCCTTATGACCGCCTTTACCCTAGCAGCCAGCCTGGAGCTGGCGGGCAGAATGCGGGGCGGAAAGGGGCTCTTCGGTTGGATCAAGGCCCTTCCCTGGGATAACCCCGCTTTCGTGGCCCCTGTTCTGGGCCTGATCGGCTTCATTCCCGGGGGAGCGGGCGGGATAGTCAACGCCAGCTTTACCCTCGACTACGTGGTCCACAACACCGCCTGGGTCCCCGGCCACTTCCACCTCCAGGTGGCCAGCCTGGTCACCCTGACCGCCATGGGAAGCCTTTACTGGCTCCTCCCCAACCTCACGGGCAAACCCATCTCCGACGGCCAAAGGCGTCTGGGCCTGGCGGTGGTCTGGCTCTGGTTTATCGGGATGATGCTCATGGCCTTAGGCCTTCACTGGGCAGGGCTTCTCGGCGTTCCGCGCCGGGCCCATATCAGCCAGGTTCCAGAGGCCTACACCCATGCGGCGGTGCCCATGGTCTTCAACGTCCTGGCAGGCATCGTCCTCCTGGCAGCCCTCCTCCTCTTTATCTATGGCTTCTTCAGCATGCTCCTGCAGCCCAGGCGGGAGGTGGCCTTAGCGGAAGCGGAGGTCCCCTTTGCCGAGGTCCTGTCCGGCCCCGAGGATCGGAAAAGTGTGGCCGCCATGGACCGGATCGGGTTCTGGTTCGCGGTGGCGGTGACATTGGTCCTCCTCGCCTACGGGCCCACCGTGGTCCAGCTCTTTAGCAACCTGAACCCCGTCCCTGGGGTTCGGGTCTGGTAAAAGCCCCTGGCCCCTGGGGGGAGAACCTTCCCAGGGGTATCCTTCGCCCGCTCCCATGCTGCGGCACCCCCTTTTGCCCTACGCGGCTCTTTTGGAAGTCCTCCCCTTCTTTTTTCAGTTTCTAGGCCTGGGGCTTTCTGAAAGGCTCGGCCAAGGGCTTTGCGGCTCGGCCTTTGGACTTGGGGAAAAGGAGGCGGTCAGGTACGGCCTGGTGAGCGAGTACTACTTCTATGGCCAGGCCTTTTTGGCCCTCCTCTCTTTAAAGGCGACGTACGCCCTCGGCCTCAGCGTTTTACGCTTCATGTATGCGAAAGGCGACCCTCCTGGGTTTGAACCCCTGGTCTGGAAGCTGGGAGTAGGGCTTTCCTGGACCTTCCTCCTGGCCTTTCTCCTCACCCGTACCCTGCCTTTGCCCTTCCTTACCCCAGTAGGCCTGGCCTGGCTTTCCCCCGCTCCGCTGGACCCCCTTTCCCTCCTCATGGTCCTCCCTGAGCTTCCGCTCCTTTACCTTTTCTATATATTCTATATACTCAAGCCGTGAGGCTTCCCAAAGGGATTTACGCCCTAGGCTTAGTCAGTTTCTTCATGGACGTGGCGAGCGAGATGGTCTACCCCCTCCTCCCCCTCTTCCTGGTGGGCCTGGGGGCTGGGGCGGCTGCAGTGGGCCTGGTGGAGGGGGTGGCGGAAGCCACGGCCAGCCTCTTCAAAGTGGTGGGGGGGCGGGCCTCTGACCGAATCGGGGCCAGACGGCCCTTTCTCCTTCTGGGCTACGGGCTTCCCGGCCTCTTCCGGCCCCTTTTGGCCCTGGCTACTCAGCCCTGGCACGTCCTCCTTTACCGGTTTTTGGACCGGATGGGTAAGGGGCTTCGCACCGCCCCCCGGGACGCTTTGGTGGCCGAGCTCGCCCCTAAGGAGGCCCTGGGCCGGGCCTACGGCCTCCACCGGGCCATGGACACCCTGGGGGCCACCCTGGGGCCCCTCCTAGCCACCTTGCTCCTTCCCCTCGTGGGGGTGCGGGGGGTTTTCTGGCTTTCTGCGCTGCCCGCCCTCCTAGCCGTTTCGGTCATCCTTCTTTGGGTCAAGGAAAAGCCAAGCCCCCCTAGGCCCTTGGCCCCTTTACGGCTTCAGCGGTTCTCCCCGGGGTACCGGCACTTTCTCCTGGTTTCTGGGATCTTTACCCTGGCCCTTTCCTCCAACGCCTTTCTCCTTTTGAGGCTTCACGAGCTCGGGCTTTCCGAGGAGGGGGTGACCCTGGTGTACACGCTCTACAACCTTGCCTATGCCCTCCTCTCCTACCCTCTAGGGGGGGTCGGCGACCGGCTGGGGCTGACCACCCTGGTGGGGGGAGGGTTTCTGGTCTACGCCCTGGTCTACCTGGGGTTCGCCTGGGCCCAGGCCCCCGGGCAGGGGGTGGGGCTGATGCTCCTCTATGCCCTTTACTCCGCCGCGTTTGAAGGGGGAAGCCGGGCCTATCTGGCCACCTTGATCCCAGAAGGGGAAAAGGCCAGCGCCATCGGGTTTTATCACACGCTGGTGGGGGTCTTGCTCCTTCCGGCAAGCCTCCTTTTCGGAGGCCTGTGGCAGGCTCTGGGCTCGAGAACGGCCTTCACCGCAGGGGCGGGGCTAAGCCTTCTGGCCTTTCTCCTCTTCCTGCAGCGCCCGAAAGAACCGGGGCGGGGATAGGCTGATGAGCACCATTCCCCCGGGCCGAAGCCGGCCTTTGAGAAGGGCCACCCCGCCTTTTTTAATCTGGATCCGTCCCTCGAGGGGGATCCCGAGGACCAGCCAGGCCGCCAGGCTGGAGAGCCAGGGCTCATGCCCCACCAGGGCCACGCGCCTACCCTTTATGGCCTTAAGCAGGTCCGGCGAGGGAAAGGTGGCCAGAAGGGGGGTCTCCTCCAGATGCCCGGCCAGGGGGAGGAGGAAGGCCGCGGTCTCCTTGGCCCTGTCCAAGGGGCTGGTGTACACGCGGTCAAAGCGCACGCCCAGGGCCTCAAGCCCCCTGACCACCTGGGCGAAGGCCCGTCTTCCCTCCTCGCTTAAGGGCCGCTTCTCATCCGGCTCGCCGGGAAGGGCATGCGCATGGCGGATCAGATAGAGCTCCATGCCCCACTTTAAATCACCAGGCCTGGGCATCGTGGCGGCCACCCCAGAGCCTGACCTCCCCCTCAGGGGTAAGGAGGAAGGTGTTTCGGTCATCCTTGAGCTGGCGCTTCAGAACCCTTAACACCGCCTTCCGGGCCTCCTCGTCCAAAACCGGGAAGAAAAGCTCATACCGGCGATCAAAATTCCGGGGCATGGCGTCCGCGCTCCCCATGTACACAAGCCACCGCCCCCCGCCGCGGAAGGCCGCCACCCGGGCGTGTTCCAAAAACCTCCCCACCAGGCTCCGGGCCTCAAACCCGGGAGCGAGAAGCGTCAGGGTGCTCCGCACGATGAGCTGGACCCTCGCCCCCTTCTGAGCGGCCTCGAGGAGGGCCTTTAAGACCCCGGGGTCGGTCAGGTGGTTGAACTTGAGGATGATCCGGCCTTCGGGATGGGCCTCGGACCGGATGCGCTCCAGTAAAAGCTCCCGGATGCGAGGACCCGTGTACAGGTGGGAAAGGGCGGGTTCCTGGCCATCCCTCAAGGCCAGGAAGAAGCGGCGCAGGTCCTCCACCACCCCCTTGCGGGCGGTGAAATAGGAGAAATCCGTGTACTGGGCGCCGTTTTGGGGGTTGTAATTGCCGGTGCCCAGGTGGGCGAACCCCCCCTCCTTGCCCAAGAGGAGAAGGGCCTTGGCGTGGACCTTCCGCTCGGGCAGGGGGACCACCTCCACCCCCGCGCGCCGGAAGCGGAGATACCAGGCAAGGTTTAAAAGCTCATCAAACCGGGCGCGGGCCTCGAGGAGGACGTGCACCCGCTTGCCCATCTGGGCCGCCCGGATCAAAGCCAGAGCCAGGGGGTTCTCCGGCCCGATCCGGTAGAGGGTGGCCCAGACCTCCTCCACCTCCGGTGCCAAGGCGGTCTCGGCGAACCGCTCCACCGCGCGGTAGTCCTGGAAGGGGTGGTAAAGGAGGAGGTCCTGCCGGCGCAGGTGGTCCAAGGGCGCCTTCAAAAAGGCTTTGGGCCGATTTGGAGAGAGGGGAATAAAGCGAAGGCCCTCGGGCCCGGCCTCCACCAGGGCTTCGGCCAGCCTAAGGTCCAGGGGCGGGGCTTGGAGGTAAACCTCCTCCTCCTTAAGCCCCAGGGCTTCCCTAAGCCGGGAAAGCCAGACGGAGGGGAAGCCTTCCTCCGCCTCGAGGTGGGTGAAAACCCCCTCCATCCGCTCCTCCAGAACCTGGGTGAGGTCATCCCAGTCCACCCGGTCCTGCTCGCTTTCCATAAGCCTCAAGGCGCGGAACTCGTACAGGGGCCCGGGCTCGGGAAGGACGAGGTCGGATCGGAGGCGGAAAAGCTCCCCCAGCCGCACAAAGGCCCCCTCCCGGCCCGGGATCGGAAGGAGCCGGGGCAGGTCCTGGGGAAGCCGGACCAGGTGACGCTCGGAGGCGAAGTACAGGGCCCCGCTCGTGAGGTCCTGCGCCTGGGAC
Source organism: Thermus sp. (assembly GCF_040290245.1). Taxonomy (GTDB): domain Bacteria; phylum Deinococcota; class Deinococci; order Deinococcales; family Thermaceae; genus Thermus_A. The sequence goes on along the minus strand of NZ_PSMQ01000003.1, from coordinate 43,724 downwards.
CAGTCCAAAAGGTCCGTCCGGGGAACAGCCACCTCGGCCAGATAGACCCCGAAATAGGCCTCCTCCTCCTCGTCCAGGGCTTCCACGGGCAGCACCTCCAGGCCCTTCGGCCTCAGCTCGCCCAGAAGGAGCCCGTACCTGGCCCAGGCCAGGCCCTTCTGAAGCCTTGCTTCCTGGAGAAGAGCCCGGTACTCGGCCCCCCCTCTGCCCCTGAGAAAGGGCTTGGCGATCCGGGCCGTAAAAAACTCGTCCATGTTCCTCGCCCATATCGCCACGAAGCGGAGCCGCTCCAAAAGGGGGAAGTCAGGCCGTTCCGTCTGGAGGAGAACCCGACGGTTAAAGCGAAGCCAGGCCAGCTCGGGTAGGATGGTCTCGGCATGCTTCATTCCCCTCAGGATACACGCCGGCTGGGGGTGCTGGACCTGGGAAGCGGCACCGCCCGGCTTGTGGTCTACGAGTACCTTCCCGGCCTCTACTTCCACCAGGTGGACGAACTCCGGGAACCCGTCCGGCTGGGAGAAGGCCTGGCGAAAGGCGTTCTGAGCCAGGGGGCGCTAAAGCGGGGGGTCCAGGCACTTCGCCTCTTCGCCGACTTCGCAAGGGCGGTGGGCCTGGAGAAAGAAGCCCTGGTGGCCCTCGCCACCTCCCCCCTCCGGGACGGCCAAGGCGGGGAGGCGCTCTTAGAGGAAGCGGCCCGGTTGGGCCTCCCCCTTAGGGTCATCCCCGGGGAGGAGGAGGCCCGGTACGGGGTTTTGGCCGTGGCCAACAGCTTTTCCTTCCTCGAGGCCTGGGTGGTGGACCAGGGGGGTGGGAGCGCTCAGATCTCCCGGATGGAAGGGCGCCGGTTCAAAGAGGGAAGGGCCTTTCCCCTAGGGGTCCTGAGGCTGAAGGAGGCCTTCTTCCACAAGGACCCCCCCACCGCCCGGGAGGTTTCGGCCTTGAAACGTCACCTCAAGACCTTTTTCCAAGGCCTCCCTTCTGACCCCCCCCTCCCCTTGGTGGCCATGGGGGGAACGGTCCGGGCTTTGGCCCGGCTCCACCAGAAACGAACCCGTTACCCCTTGGACCTCCTCCACGGCTACTTCCTCCCCCTCGAGGCCCTGAAGGCGCTCAAAGACCTCCTCTTGAACCTGCCTTCAGAGAAGCGGAAGGAGCTGGAAGGCCTCCAGCCCGACCGGGCCGAGACCGTCCCCGTGGGGGCGGTGTTCTACGAGACCCTCCTCGAGGCCCTGGGCCTTCCCGGCCTTTTCATCAGCGGCCAGGGCATCCGGGAAGGGGTGTTGTACGAGCGCTTCCTCCCCTCACCCCACCTCCTGCCCGAGGTCCGCTCCTTCTTCGTCCAGGCCCTTTTCCACCGCTACCCCTTTGACCCCGCCCACCGCGACCGGGTGGCCGGCCTGGCCCTGGCCCTGTTCGATGCTTTGGCTCCTCTTTACCCGCTGGGGCCTTGGGAGCGAAGACTCCTTCAGGAGGCCGCCTTCCTCCACGACATCGGGATGCACGTGGGCTACCGCGACCACCATAAGCACGGGGCTTACCTCGTCCTTTCCGAGCCCCTTCCCGGCCTCTCCCACCAGGAGCAGGCCTTCCTCGCCCTCCTCGTCCGGTACCACCGCCGGGGCAAGCCGGAGCTCAAAGACCTAAAGCCCCTTTTCGCCAAAGGGGAAAAAGCCCTCCTGCTGAGGCTTTCCGCCCTTTTACGCCTGGCGGAGCACCTGGAACGCCCCCGCACGGGCCGGGTACGGGGGGTGCGGGTGGAGATCGGTGAACGGGTGCGGCTCCGGTTAGAAGCCTCCGAGGAGCCCTGGGTGGAGATTCTGGAGACGCAAAAGCAAGCCGACCTCTTCGCCAAAGCCTTCGGCCTGGGCCTCGAGGTGGTCTGGCCGTGATCTCCTCCCCTCAATGAATTTTTCTAAAAATAACCCCCCCCTCCCTCAGGGGGGGCCATGGTGCCGGGAACGGGACTCGAACCCGTACGGGGGATATTCCCCCAGCGGATTTTAAGTCCGCAGCGTCTACCGTTCCGCCATCCCGGCGGCCAGTATTCATGCTACAGGGCCTGGCCGTCCCTGCCAAGCCGGAGGGTCAGGTCCGCGCCCAAGGCCGCCTCCCCCGAGACCCGGTAGGGCAGGCCCAGCGACTCCGCCAAGGCCTTGGCCAGAAGCCCGGGGCCGTTTTCAAGCACCTCCGTCCTATTTGGGGGAAGCTCCGTCTCCCTGAGAAGGACCCTTAGCCCCATACCCCGTAGCCTCTGCGCCACCCTCTGGGCCCGCTCCTCCTCCTTTGGACCATAGACCACGGCCACCAGCCGGCCGGAAAGCGCGGGAGGGCTGGCCTCGGCCTGGTCTTCAAAGTACACCCGGCGCATCTCTGCCCAGGCGGCCTGGTCCACCACCCACCCGTTGCCAAACCGACCCGGCAGAAGAAGGCTCACCAAGGTGGGCCGGTTCATGGCAAAGCCCAGGATCCGGCCAATCTCCTCCCGGCTGAGGTCGGTCCGCAGATAGGCCTCGGCCCGGGCCACCGCCTGAGGAAGGCGCAGAAGCCCCATAGGGGTCAAGAGCTGTTCCTTCAAGGCCTGAAGAAAGGCCTGCTGGCGCTGGATACGGCCGATGTCCCCTAGGGCGTCCTTACGGAAGCGGAGGTACGCCTCGGCCTGGGCCCCATTCAGGGTTTGGCAGCCGGCCTCGAGGTCGATCCGGAGGCCCGCCGCTTGGTCGGTATAATGCATGGGTTTTTCCACACAGACCCTCACCCCGCCCAGGGCGTCCACCGCCTCTCTCAGGGCTGTTAAGCTTACACTCACGTAGGCATCTACAGGTACCCCGAGAAGGTCTTCCACCGCCCGCATGGCCAGCTCTGGCCCCCCTAGGGGGTTCGCAGCGTTAATCTTGTGCCATCCGTGGCCGGGCAGGTCCACCCAGACATCCCGGGGTATAGAAAGGACCACCACCCGGTTCGCCCTAGGGTCCAGCCGCACCAGCAAAAGGGTGTCCGTAAGCCCCTGGAAGCGCTCAGGGGCCTTTTTGTGATACCCCACATACTCCGGGGTTACCCCAAGGACCAGGAGGTTCAAAGGCTCGTCCAAGGTCTTGGGCAAGGCCCCGTACTTGGCCACGGGCCTTACCAGGGGGTAAAGCCAGATCGCAAGCGCAGAGAAGGCCGCAAGGAACAAAATCCCGAGCACCCGCCTCACAAAAGCCCAGTCTACCCCCAGCCGGATGAGAAACTAGGGGAAGCAGTAGGTGGTGTCCGTGAGGACGCGGTCCGCCTGGACGATCCCGTACCCGGTCTGGGGGTCATACCGCCCGCCATTGGAAGCGGTCATGGTGAGGCAGGTGCGCACCTGGTCGGGGGTGGGGGCTTGGCCGTAGCGGGGCTGGTATTGGGCGATGTACATGGCGGCCACCCCGGCCACCTGGGGGGCGGAAAACGAGGTGCCTTTCCACTTGACGACGCGCCCCAAACCCCGGTAATACCCGTAGTCCCGGTTTAGGGCAAGAGACCAGAGCGCTTCAAGAGGAAAATGATTGCCCCCAGCGGCCATAACCAGGTCGGCCGGTGTAGAGGAGTAGTTGGAAAAGTCAGAGCGCCTTCCGTCCAAACGCACCGAGCCCGCAGCGATCACGCCGGGATACCGGGCCGGATATACGAGGCCATCGGTTCCGTCATTGCCCGCCGCAGCCACCACCACAGTTCCCTTACGCAAGGCATAGGAAATCGAATCCCGTAGATAGAGATCCTGTGGACCACCCAGGCTCAGGTTGATGACATTGGCCCCCTGGTCCGCCGCATACCGGATGGCCCCATCCAGGACTGCCGTAGTGCTGGTGTACCGGGAACCCACAAAGTAGAAGACCTTAATCGGCAAAACTTTGATCCGGTTCCAGCCCACCCCGGCGACATATGAACCGTTGTTCGTCACCGCGGCGATCAAACCGGCCACGCCCTGACCGTGGTCGGCTTCATAGGATGCGCCGCTTGGGGGTGGGGAAGGGTCCAAGGCCTTAGGCCCGCTAAGCCCATCCGGCGTGGCGTTGTATCCGGGAAGCAGGTTGGGGGCAAGCTCTGGGTCCTTCGGGTCAAAGGCGGTGTCCAAAACGGCCACGGTGGGGGTGCATCCTGGGGCAAAGCGATCCCAGGCCTGTTCCATCTGGATAAGGCGGAAAAAGGGCTGCTGACGCGAGGGATCTAAAAGGGACTCCGGATAAAGCGGATCGTTCGGCCGGGCCAGAAGGCGGTAGAGGTAGTTGGGCTGGACATACCGCGCCCCGGCCCGCAGGAGGGCCTCGGCCCTGGCCCTCTCCTGGCCCGGGGGGACCCTTAGGTGAAGGGCCCCTCCGGGAAGGGTGGAAAGGACCTCCGCCTCCCCAAGAAGCCCCGCCCGGTCCAAAAGGCCCTGGGGAGTGAAGCCTCCTCCAAGCACCAGAAGCTCGCCCGGCACGTGGGGAGCGTCAAAATCCCCCAGGCCCTGGAAAGAGGGGGGGAGGCCCTGGATCGAAGGGCTCTGGGTGGGGCGGCAGGCCTGGAGGGTTGGGGGCGGGCTTTGCGTCTGGTTACAGGCGTAAAGCAGGGGAAGCAATAAAAGAAGGGCAGACCGCCTCATGCCCTAAAGCTTACCCCCGGCCGGGAACCGCCCTCTTAACCTTTCCCTAAGGTTTGGGCCACCCGCTCCGCAAGCTTCTCCAGGAAGCCAAAGAACATGGGCCCAAAGTGGGCCAGCTCGTCCCCATCCGTCACCACCAAGGGAAGCCGCCACCCCCTCTTCTCCATCAGCCCTTTGGCCAGGTCCTCGGGGCGGCTTCTCCAGGGCTTGGGCTCGTAGATCAGAAGGTCGGGCGCGCGCCTTGGCACCTCCGCCAGGTCGGGGGCGAAGTAGGCCTGGGGCACCTCGCCGAAGATGGGGAAAAGGCCCAGGTGGCGTAAAGCGGCCGCGATGTAGCTTCCCCGGCCCACGGTGATGGGCCCGCCCAGGTCGATCTCCAGGTAGACCCTCAGGTTGAAGCGGTTCTTAAGGGCCAGGTAACCTTCGGAAAGCGTCTGGACCAGGGGTGTGGCCCGCTCGGGCACCCCCAGGAGGGCGGCGAGGAGCTCGAGGTTCTCTAGAATCCCAAAGGGGCTTATGGGCAGGGGAAGGAGGAAGACGGGAAAGCCCTTCTCCTTCAGGGAAAGGGCCAGGCCCCGCTGCACCCCGGTCCCCAGGAGGACGAGGTCGGGGGCAAGGTCGGCCAGGAGCTCTTCCCGGGCCCGGGTGTAGGAGCCCAAAACGGGAAGGGAAAGAACCCGGGCTGGGCGGTGGCAAAAGGCGCTCCGGCCCACGAGAAGCTCCCCAAGCCCCAGGGCGAAAAGGCTGTCCGTGGCGTGAGGGGCGAGGCTCACCACCCGGCGGGGCTCGTCCTTTAAGACCACCTCCCCCAGGAGGTCGTGGTGGATCCTCATGACCTCAGGTCCAGGGCCCGGGCGTGGGCCTCGAGGGCCTCCGCCCGGGCGAGGAGGGCGCCTTTACGGGCAAGCTCCGCCACCCTTTCCGGCCTCAGGCCCACCACGGGGATGACCTTGAGGAAGTCCCGCACGGAAAGCCCCCCCTGGAAGCGGGCCGTGCCCGAGGTGGGCATGACGTGGCTTGGCCCAGCGATGTAGTCCCCAAGGGCCTCAGGGCTTCCCTCCCCCAGGAAGACCCCCCCGGCGTTTTGGATAAGGCCCAGATAGGGTAGAGGATCGGCCACCGCCAGGCAGAGGTGCTCCGGGGCGTAGAGGTTGGCGAGCTCGAGGGCCTCCAAAAGGTCCTTGGTATGGACCAGGCCCCCATTTTCCAGGGCCTTCCTCGCGATCTCCCCTCGAGGCAGATGGGAGAGCTGCCGGAGGAGCTCCGCCTCCACCCTCTCAAGAAGCGGCCGGTCGGGGGAAAGGAGCCAGGGCTTTGCATCCGGCCCGTGCTCCGCCTGGGCGAGAAGGTCCGCGGCCAAAAGCTTCGGGCTTGCGGAACCGTCGGCCACGATCAGGGTCTCCGTGGGGCCGAAAAGCCCGTCGATGCCCACGGTGCCATAGACCAGGCGCTTGGCCGCCACCACGTACTTGTTCCCCGGGCCCACCACCTTGTCCACCCGGGGGATGCGCTCTGTACCGTAAGCAAAGGCCGCGATGGCCTGCGCCCCCCCCACGGCAAAGACCCGGTCCACCCCCGCCACCCAGGCGGCGGCCAGAATCCCGGGGTGGATGGGCGGAGGGCTCGCCACCAGCACCTCCTCCACCCCCGCCACCCGGGCGGGCAGGGCGCTCATGAGGAGGCTGGAAAGGAGCGGGGCCGTCCCCCCCGGGACGTACACCCCCACCCGAAGGAGGGGCCGGACCACCTGGCCCAGGATTCCGTCCCGGTCGGCCTTGAGAAAACCGCCCCTGAGCTCCTCCTGGTAAAAGGCCTCTATCCGCTCCTTAGCGGTCTCCAGGGCGTCCCGAAGCTCCGCCTCGAGGCCCTCATAGGCCTCCCGCCAGGCCCTGCGGGGAATCTCCTCCACCCTGTGCCCGTCCAGCTCGAGGCTGATCCGGTCTAAAGCCGCATCGCCTTCCCGGCGCACCGCCTCCAGGATCCCGCGCACCCTCTCCTCCACCTCGAGATCAAACTCCAGCCCCCGGGCCAAAAACCGAGCCCGGGCCTCCTCCGCGCTCAGAATCATGCCCTCAATATACCTAGACCCAGCGCCGCCGCCCCTTTTCCATGCGTTTTTCCACCCTTTCCAATCGGGCCTCAAAAACGTGCTCTCCCACTTGTTGTAAAAACCGCACGGGCAGATTGACCTGGAAATAGATATAAGAAAGGCCTGGCCTGAGGCGGAAAACCCTAAACTCCCCCTGATCGGGCAGGCGCTCCGCATAGGCCCGCCCCCCCACCAGGTGGAAGCGGACCGCCTGGCCCACCTCCACGTCCAGCTCGCTTAAGGCATGAAGAAGGGAAAGGGGGTCGTGGTAGTCCACCACATAGGGCAGGCCCAGGCTCTCCCCCCCCTGGCTCACCACCACCAGCCCCTCCTCCCGTAGAAACTCCACCCGGAAGACCCGCTGCTCCCGGCCCTCCACCCGCTCGGCGAAAAACACCGGGAAGCCCCTTTCGTCCAGGTCGGACTGCCAGCGCTGCCGGGTTCTGGGCAGGGGCAGCCAGACGTCCGCCGTAAGGAGGATGCGCAAGCCCCCTCCCTTCTCCACCACCTCGAGGGTCTCCTCCCCCGCGGGGCTCCCCCCATAGCTCAACCGGTAGAAGTAGGCGCCTGGGCTCATCCTACTTCAGCTTAATCGTCACTGGGGGCGAAGGGACCTCGAGGAGGTAGTCCACCGGGTCCCGGCCCGCCACCCGGATGCGGATGCGGTAAACCCCCTTCCGGTCGAACTCCACCCACCCTGGGGCTCGGCCTAAGGCGCTTCCCTTCGCCATCTTAGAACCCTTAGGGGCCTCGAGGAGGAAGAGCTCCGCCGTAGCGCCCGGGGGGTCTAGGCGAAACTCCACACGGTAGGGCCCCTCCGCCTTGCCCTTAGGCCAAAGGAGAACGGCCCCGAGAAGCAAAAGCGCAAGGAGCCCCCCCAGAAGCCAGAGCCTGCCCCGCCCCCTGGGTGGGGGGGAGAGGGGTTCAAAGGGCGGTTCCTCCCGCTCCTCAATCCGGATGACCCGGGGACGGCTCGCAGGCAGGTCGGGCTCCGGAGGCGGGGGAGGCAAGGACGGCTCCTCCACCACCTCCACCTGGGGTTTTTCCGGGAGCCTCTGGGGCTCCTTTGGCGCCTCCGAAGCCTCCCAGGGACGGGCGAAGAGGGCCTCCACCTGCTTTAGCACCTCCTCCCGAGGCCCCGCAAGCGCCCTGAGAAGGGCCTTAAGCGCCTCCGCCCCATCCCCTTTGAACGCCTCCGCCCCCACCCCCAGAAGCCAGACCCTCCGCCCTTTGACCAAGACGAGCTCGGGCCGGGGGGCATAGTCCACGCCTTGCGCTTTCAAAAGGGCCAAAAGACGGAGCATCTCCTCCCCCCAGGCCAGGATCCTGTCGGGGTCCGCCACCCCTAGGTAGGACACGAGGGGGACCGCCCCCCGGGGCCACTCCAGAACCCACCCCTCAGGCACCCGCTCCAGAAGGGGCACCACCCCATCGGACTCCAAAGGGGTTCCATGAGCGTTCCTCAAAAAGAGAACGGGCAGGCCCGTCCGGGTGTCCTGCGCCTCGTAGAGGGTAAGGGCATCGGACTGGAAGAGAATGCGGCGAAGCCAATACGGTCCCAGCGTCTCCATCTCTCCAAGTATAATCTTGGCCATGGAGGGGCCCTTCGGCCGGAAAGGAGAGGGCATGGAGTTTAGGGTTACGCTCACCACCGAGGAGATCGTCAGGGGGCTCAAGCACTACCGCCGCATCGCCAAGCAGGACGTGCTCCGCGCGCCAGAGACTCCCAACCCCGAGGTCTTCCGTCGCCATGCGGAGGCCCGGCGGGAGGTTTACGCCAGGCTGGCGGAGGTGGCGGAGAAGGAGGGGCCGGAGGCCGTGGTCCAGTATGCCCTGGAGCTTTACCGTTCCTTGCCCTTCGTCACCGGAACCCCAGAGGATGCCTACCCGGAGATCAAAGGCCAGGAGAACGCCTTGGAGAACTTCTTTTTGATGATTGGCCTGGACCCCAAGCTCCGCCGGGAAGCCCGCAAGGCCAGGAAGCCCCTCGAATGAACCTCGAGCTTTTAAGGGCCCAGGCTCAGACCTGCACCGCCTGCCGCCTGGCCGAGGGGCGGACCCAGGTGGTCTTCGGGGAGGGAAGGCCGGATGCCCGGCTGATGTTCGTAGGGGAGGGCCCCGGGGAGGAGGAGGACAAGCAGGGGCGGCCCTTCGTGGGCAAGGCGGGGCAACTTTTGGACCGGATCCTCGAGGCGGCGGGCATCCCCCGGGAAACGGTCTACATCACCAACATCGTCAAGTGCCGTCCACCTGGCAACCGCACCCCCCTGCCCGACGAGGCCAAGGCCTGCACCAGCCGCTGGCTTGTTAAGGAAATTGAGATGGTCAGCCCCCAGGTCATCGTCCCTTTGGGGGCGGTGGCGGCAGAGTTCTTCCTGGGGGAGAAGGTCTCCATCACCAAGGTGCGGGGCAACTGGTACGACTGGCATGGGATCAAGGTCTTCCCCATGTTCCACCCCGCCTACCTCCTCAGGAACCCGAGCCGCGCCCCCGGAAGCCCCAAGCACCTCACCTGGCTGGACATCCAAGAGGTCAAGCGGGCTCTGGAAGCCTTGCCCCCCAAGGAGGGGAAGGCGGTGCGGCCCGTAAGCCAGGACCCCCTTTTCTGAGGCCCAGGCAAGGGACGGGCCTGAACACCCTGCTAAAAGCGCCCCCCCGCCCCAAGGCCAGACCGGAACCCAGCGGGCCAATGGTTCTTTCTCGCATGGGGTCTCCCCCGCCCGCCTTGACCCCGCCTTTGCCCTTGAATATACTCACTGCACCTCCGAGCCCGGAGGGGCCCCCTGGGTTCGCCGGGCCGGGCGTAAAGCCCCGGGGTCTGGGGAGCAATCCCCAGGCCTGCCAGGCGCAAAGGAGGGGTTCATGCTAAAGTTCCGTTGGGCAAAGTTCATTCTGCTCCTGCCGGTTGGGCTGTTTGCCCCTGCGTGGGCACAGGAAGTACGGGTGGCGGTCGCGGCCAACCTACGGGATGCCTTTAACGAGATGGCCCGTGCCTACCAGAAGGAGCAGAGGGAGGGTTTAAGGCTCCTCGTCAGCTTCGGCAGCTCAGGGGCCTTTGCGCAGCAGATCCTCCAAGGGGCTCCCTTTGACCTGTTCATCGCGGCGGATACCGGATTCCCTAAAAGCGTGTTTGAAAGGGGGAAAGGGCTCGAGCCCCCTAGGGTGTACGGGAGAGGCAAGCTGGTCCTCTTCGTCCCCCATCGGGTGGGGATCAAGCCCCAAAGCCTCCAAGCGGTCCTCGAGCCCAGCGTGCGCAAGGTGGCCCTGGCCAATCCGGAAACCGCCCCCTATGGCCGTGCGGCCAAGGAGGCCTTAACGAAAGCCGGGCTCTGGGAAAAGGTTCAACCCAAGCTGGTTTTTGGACAGGATATAGGCCAGGCCGTCCAGCTGACCCTTGCGGCGGCCGATGCGGGCTTTATCAACTTCTCCGCCCTTTTTGCCCCCGGCCTTAGGAACCAAGGCGAGGCCCTGGTGGTGCCCCAAAGGCTCTACACCCCCTTGGACCAGGCGGCCCTCCTCCTAAGCGAACGGGGCCGGGGCCTGTACGCGTACCTTTTTGGGGAAAAAGCTCGAATCATCCTCAAGGCCTACGGCTACGAAACCCCATGAGCGAGGCCTGGGAAGCCCTTCTCCTTTCGCTTAGGCTTGCCTTTTGGACCAGCCTTCTCCTCCTGCCCCTGGCCGGGGGGTGGGCTTGGGCGGTGGTGCGCTACCCGGTCCGGGGCCGGGTGCTCTGGGAGGCCTTACCCCTCCTTCCCCTCACCCTTCCCCCCACGGTGATCGGGTTTTACTTTCTCCTTCTGTTTGGAAGCCAGGGCCCCTTTGCCGGCCTTCACCTCCCCTTCACCTTCCCTGGGCTGGTGGTGGCGAGCGTCCTTTTCAACCTTCCCTTGGCCTTCAATACCTACAGGGAAGCCTTCCGCGCCCTAGACCCTACCCTCTTGGAAACCGCCCGAACCCTGGGGGCTCGGCCCTTGAAGATTTGGCGGACCGTGATCCTCCCCCTCACCTGGCCCGGCCTTCTCTCAGGAACGCTCCTGGTCTTCGCCCACACCCTGGGGGAGTTTGGAGTGGCCCTTATGGTGGGGGGAAGCATCCCCGGAAAGACCAAGGTGGCCAGCATCCACCTTTTTGAACTCACCGAGGCCTTTCGGTTTGCGGAAGCCCAACGGCTCGCCCTTTTGCTTGTCCTCCTTGGATTCGGCTTCGCCCTAGGGCTTAGGCTCCTGGAGGGAAGAAAAGCGGCATGGAGGTCTCCTACCGGGTCCTAAAGCCCATCCTCCTCGAGGCCCGGCTTACGGTGGAGGGGTTTACGGTCCTTTTGGGGGAGAGCGGGGCCGGAAAGACCACCCTCCTTCGGGCCATCGCAGGCCTCCTCCCGGGCCACGGCCGCCCGTTCGGCGGGCTTCCCGCGGAAAGGCGGCCCGTGGGGTACCTCCCACAGGACCTGGGCCTCTTTCCCCACCTCACCGCTTGGGAGAACGTGGCCTTCCCCATGGAGGGGAGGGACAGAAGGGCTCGAGCCTTGGAACTTTTGGAGCAGGTGGGGCTTCTTGAATTTGCACAAAGGTATCCCAGACAGCTCTCCGGAGGCCAGAAACAACGGGTTGCCCTGGCCCGCGCCCTGGCCCGGAACGCCGAGCTTCTCCTTTTAGACGAACCCACATCCGCTCTGGATCTCGGCACTCGAGGCCAGATTCTGGCCGAGCTGGTCGAGCTCATCCGGGCGTTTCGCCTACCCACCTTGGCGGTAAGCCACGACCCCCTTCTGGCCCAAATGGCGGACAGAATCGCCATCTTGGAAGGGGGCCGGATCCTCCAGGAGGGGACTGCCCAAGAGGTCATGAGCCGGCCAGCCAGCGTAGGCGCCGCCCGGCTTTTGGGGTATGCCAACCTTCTGACCGGCCGCCTCCTGGAGGGAGAGGTGGAACTGGGGGGGGTGCGGCTGAAGGTGGACCTGCCCCCCTGGGGAAGACCAGGGATGAGGGTGGTGGTGGCGGTGCGGGCAGAAGAGGTCCTGGTGGTCCGCCCCCATCTTCCTCCCCCCACGGAAAACCAGATAGAGGGTGTCCTTGAGGCCTTTTACCCCGAGGGCCTCTCCTTCCGCGGGATCTTTCAGGGCCCCATTCGGCTTAGCCTCCTCCTACCCCGGCACGTCCAAGAGCGGCTGCGGCTGGCTCCTGGCCAAAGGCTTTCCGTCGTTCTAAAAAGGCGGTATCTCCACCTGATCCCGATGCCCCCAGACGCCTGAGGGCCTCTCCTCTAATTTCAGGAAAACCGGTCCCCTCTGCCTTGGCCGCCTTTTGCCTAAGGATGGCCAGGGGCCCGCTGGAGAGCGCACGCAGAAAGCCATGCTTCACCTGAACAGAGGGGCCTTGGGCCCCATAAAGGGCCAAAGCGCACTGCCATGAAAGAACCGCCACCGGGCTGAGACCAGGGGGCCGCCTCGGGTATCCGTAGCCTATCCCCGGGGGTCCAAGGCATCCCGGAGGGCATCCCCAAGGAGGTTCCAACCCAGTCCGAACAGGATGATGGTGATGGCCGGAAAAAAGCTGACGTACCAGTACCCAAAGGGGTTGCCCGGCGGTCCTTGGATCCAGGTGCGGGCAAAAGCCACCAATTGTCCCCAATCCGCATACCCAACGGGCAGTCCAATGCCCAGGAAAGAAAGGGCTGCCGCGGAAAGGGGGATGGATCCGAGGTCCAAGACGGCGATCACCGTAACCGCCGTAAGCGCGTTGGGCAAAACGTGTTTAAAGAGGATGCGGAGATCCGAGGCCCCCAGGGCCCTGGCCCCATCCACAAAATCCAGCGCCCGGACCCGGAGCACCTCCCCCCGGACCACCCGCGCATACCCCGCCCAACCCACCAACACAAAAGCCAGCATGATGTGCTCCAGGCTTGGCCCCAAAAGGGTGGTGATGACCATCAGAAGGACAAAACCGGGAAAGGCAAGGATGACCTCGATGAAGCGCTGGATAAGGTCGTCCACTATTCCTCCAAAGTATCCGCTGACCCCCCCGATTACCACCCCCAGGAGGAACTGCAGACCCACCACCACCAAGGCGAGCTTGAAAGCCGTGCGCGTTCCCCAGACCAGGCCATAAAACACGTCATAGCCGCTCGAGGTACCCATCAAGGGACGGACCACCCCAGCCTCCGTGGCAATGGGGCTCAGGGGTGGGGAAGGCTCTGGCCGGAAGTTGATGCGGGCAATCTGGTAACAGCTTGGCGGGGCAGCAAAAATCGCCTTCCAAAACACCGGGCTCACCGGGTTATAGACCTCCTCCGTTGCTCTGGCCCCTAAGTCTCGCAGGCAGTTGTTGCCCACAACCCTGGGCGGGGCGATCAAGGGAGCGAACAGGGCCGTGAGCAAGAACAAGCAAACCAGGACCGCCCCAAGCCAGAACAACGGATTCCGTCTCAGCTTGAGAACAACACGGCTGCGCATCAATCAAACCTCACGCGGGGATCTATCCAGGCGTAAAGGATATCCGTCACCAGATTCACCAAAACCGTGATGACCGCCGTCAGGAGGGCGAACCCCATGATGCCCGGCACGTCAAACATCACGGCAGCGGCCGCGCCCCAGGAGCCTATACCCGGATAGGCATAGATCGTCTCGGTGATCACCGCCCCTGAAAGGAGTCCCATGACCGTGAAACCGGAGAGCGTAATCACCGGAAGAAGGGCGTTCTTGCGGGCGTGCTTGAGGTTGACCACCCGATCCGGAAGCCCCTTGGCCCGGGCGGTCCGGACGTAGTCTTGGGAAAGCGCTTCTAGCATGGAGGAGCGCGTGACCTTTAAAAGCGTGGCACTGGAGACGGTGGTTAGAGTGATTACAGGAAGAATAAGATGTCTAAGCACATCCCAAAAGATGGTGAAGTTCCCTGCCAAAAGCGCATCAATGGACAGCATGCCCGTGCGACGCGGGATTGGGTTGAGCAAGAACGCAATCTGGCTCTCTGGGGAAAGCTGTCCCGGCCCGGGCGCCCATCCTAGGAAGCCATAGAAAACCACCAATAGAAGGATCCCCATGACGAAGGTCGGAACATTGTATGCAATTACCGCAAAGATCCGCGCCAGCTGGTCTATAGGGCCATCTTTATTCAGCCCCGCCAGGGTGCCCAGCCATATCCCAAAAGCGATGATGGGCAGGGAAGCAAAGAGCGCCAACTCCACCGTGGCGGGGAATCTTTCTTTAATGGTATCCAAAACAGGTTTATTGGATGCCTTTGAAAAACCTAGGTTTCCTTGCAGGGCATCCTTAAGCCAGCTCCAGTACTGGACATAAAAGGGGCGGTCCAAACCTTTCTCACGGATGATTTGCTCCAGGTTGCGCATTTGCTGCTCGTTCTGCACAAAGGCCACCGCTCTTTGCTCAGGGGAAAGGAGCTGTAAAAGCCCTACGATGACCAGGCTAAGGGCAAAAAGGACCGCAGGAAGGGCCAAAAGGCGGCGAACAACAAACGCCAGCATTTCTGACTCCCAAGACCCCGGCCCCGCTCAAGCGGGGCCGGGGGCCAGGCAATTTACTTGGACAAGTTTCTGAAGAATGTGCCGAAGTAGTTGGAGAACATGGGGTTGAAGTTCTCCTCGACTCCCTTAAGCTTTTCGTTGTACACGATAAAACCCAGGCCCGCCGGGACGTTGATGTAGGGGGCAAGCTCATACGCCCGGTACCCCACCTGGCTGTAAAGGGCCTTCCGCTTGGCCGGATCCGTGGTCTTGCGGGCCTGGTCAAGAAGCTTGTCCATCACCGGGTCGGAGAAGTTAGACCGGGGGTGGTAATACCCCTCCGAATGGTAGAAGGTGTACAGGAAGTTGTCCGGGTCCGCGTAGTCCGGGGCCCAACCGATGATAATCATCGGCACCCCTCCCGAACGGCTTTCCTTAAGGAGATCTGACCACGGCTTGGCCAAAAGCTCCACCTTAAATTTAGGGTTGAGCTTTTCGATGTTGGTCTTAAGGATCTCCATCGCCGTCTGGGCTGCCTGGCTGCCCGCACGGTAGGTGGCCTTCAGCACAAAACCGTTGGTCCAGAGCCTCCCTCCCCAGGCCTTCTTAAAGTACGAAATGGCTTTCTGGGGGTCGTAGGTATAGGTGGGCACCTTTGGATCGTATCCGAAGAAAGTCTCGGGAAGAAGCATGGTGCGTTTGATGCCCTTCCCCTGAAGAACTTCTTTGATGTAAAGATCGTAATCAAAAGAGTAGTTGAACGCTTTACGCACATCTATGTCCGAGAAGAAGTTCGCGGGAATGCCCTTGCCATCCAGCTGGCCTGAGCTCAGATACTCGGGGTTGGCGATCTTCTGGTTCATGAAAATGGCGGTCGCGGTATTGTTGGGAATGTCATCCATGATCTTAAGACCAGGCACCCCTTTAAGCTGGGCCAGCACCGGCCTAGGACCGGTTTCCACCGCGTCGGCATCCCCCTTCTTCAAGGCCTCGATGCGGGTGGCCTGTTCCTTGACGATCTGGAAAATCACGTTTTCGATCCTGGGTTTGCCGCCCCAGTACCCATCAAAGGCCGTCAGGACGACCGTGTTTGCATCCCGGCGGGCCAGCTTGTAGGCCCCCGTACCGCTCGGTTTCCTTGAGAGCTCGGAGTCGGTAAGGTCCTTACCCACCCACTGCCTCCAGGTCTTTTCCGTCCCATCCCACTCGCCCAAACCGATGGCCCACTTCTTATCCACGATGGACTGGCCCATAAAGGCAAGTTTTGCTAAAAACGCAGGGTCAGGCTTGGGCAGCGTAAAGACCAAACGCCCATCCTTGTCACACCGGACCGCTTTGGCAATCCGATCAAAGGTGATGCTGGGGTCATCCTGGGCATTGGCCGAAGTGCCCAGAAGGCTTTCGGCCAAGAACCAGTTGCCCGACTCCGGGCTGTTGGTGACAAGGTTCCTGCGGAAGGTGTACTCCGCATCCTCACAGGTGAAAGGGTTGCCCGAGTGGAACTTGACCCCTTTGCGCAAGGTGAAGGTGTACACCTTGCCGGAGCCGTCGATCGTCCAGCTGGTGGCGAGGAGGCCTTCAAACTGATCCACCCGCTTCCCCTTGTAAGTTACCAGGGTTTCATAGATGTTCTCCACTATGGCCCCGGATGCCGTGTCGTAGGTGGCCCCAGGGTCAAGCGTGGGGATGTCCGCCGACTCCATGTAGAGCAACGTGTTGCTGGGCACCGCGGCGAGCGCGAACCCAAGGCCCATGGCCAGCGCGCCAACGAACCTCCGCATAGATCACCTCCTAATCCAGCCGCCTCTTTAAGGCCGGACGCCCCCAGGTTACAGCAGGGGAGGCTTTTTGGTAAAGTGGTCCAGTATGCCGGTTAAGGGCACAAAGGACCTCTTCGGCCGGGAGCTAGGGCTCCACCGCCACATCGTGGAGACGGCCCGGCGCCTCCTCGAGGCCGCGGGGGCGCTGGAGATCCTCACCCCCCTCTTCGAGGAGACCTCGGTCTTCGAAAAGGGGGTGGGGGCGGCCACGGACATCGTGCGGAAGGAGATGTTCACCTTCCAAGACCGGGGGGGGAGGTCCCTCACCTTACGGCCGGAGGGAACGGCGGCGATGGTCCGGGCCTACCTCGAGCATGGGATGAAGGTCTGGCCCCAGCCCGTGCGGCTTTGGACGGCGGGGCCCATGTTCCGGGCGGAAAGGCCCCAAAAAGGGAGGCACCGCCAGTTCCACCAGGTGGACTACGAGGCCTTGGGCTCGGAAAACCCCATTCTGGACGCGGAGGCCATCGTCCTCCTCTGGGAGATCCTGAAGGAGCTAGGCCTTCGGAACCTCTCCCTTAAGCTTTCCTCGGTGGGGACAAAGGAGGACCGGGCGCGGTACAACGCCTACCTGCGCGAGGTCCTCACGCCCCACGAGGCGGAGCTTTCCGAGGACTCGAGGGAAAGGCTAAGGCTTAACCCCATGCGCATCCTGGACTCTAAAAGCGAGAAGGATCAGGCCCTCCTCCAGGCCCTGGCCATCCGGCCCATGCTGGACTTCCTCGGGGAGGAGGCCCGGGCCCATCTGGCCAAGGTGGAACGGCATCTGGACCGACTAGGGGTTCCCTATGAGCTGGACCCCGGCCTGGTTCGGGGGCTGGACTACTACGTGAAGACCGCCTTTGAGATCCACCATTCCCGGATTGGGGCCCAGTCCGCCCTGGGGGGTGGGGGGCGGTACGACGGGCTTTCCGAGCTTTTAGGCGGCCCCCGGGTCCCGGGGGTGGGGTTCGCCCTCGGGGTGGAGCGGGTGGCCTTGGCCTTGGAGGAAGAGGGGCTTTCTCCGCTCGAGGAAAGGGGCCCTACCCTTTACCTCATCCCCCTCCTCGAGGGGGCGGTGGAGGAGGCCTTTTACCTGGCGGAGCGGCTTAGGCCAAGGATCCGGGCCGAGTACGCCCTAATCCCAAAAAAGCCCCAGAAGGGCCTCGAGGAGGCCTTGAAAAGGAACGCCATCTTCGCAGGCTTTCTGGGCGAGGAGGAGCTGAAGGCGCGGGAAGTCACCCTGAAAAAGCTCCGAACGGGCGAGCAGGTCCGGCTTCCTTACGAGGAGGCTCTGGGGTATATGCTTCGGGAAGGATGATGCGCACCCACTACTGCGGCGAACTCTCCCTTAAGGACGAAGGCCAGGAGGTGCACCTGGCGGGCTGGGTCAACCGAAGGCGGGACCTGGGGGGGCTCATCTTTTTGGACCTCAGGGACCGGACGGGCCTGGTCCAGGTGGTCGTCCGGCCGGAAAGCCCCTTTTTCCAGGAGGCGGAAAGGCTCAGGAGCGAATGGGTGGTCTGGGTCCGGGGAAAGGTGCAAAGGCGGGAAAAGCCCAACCCCAGGCTCAAGACCGGAGAGGTGGAGGTGGAGCTTCTAGAGCTTAGGGTCCTGGCCGAGGCCAAACCCCCCCCCTTCCCTTTGGACGCCGGCTGGCGGGGGGAAGAGGAAAAAGAGGTCAACGAGGAGCTCCGCCTCAAGTACCGGTACCTGGACCTCCGGAGGAAGCGGATGCAGGAGAACCTCCTCCTCCGCCACCGGGTCATCAAGGCGGTCTGGGACTTCCTGGACCAAGAGGGGTTCATCCAGGTGGAGACCCCCTTCCTCACCAAAAGCACCCCGGAAGGGGCGCGGGACTTCCTGGTCCCCTACCGGCAGGAGCCCGGCCTCTTCTACGCCCTTCCCCAGTCCCCCCAGCTGTTCAAGCAGATGCTCATGGTGGCGGGGTTTGACCGGTACTTCCAGATCGCCCGCTGCTTCCGGGACGAGGACCTAAGGGCCGACCGCCAGTCCGACTTCACCCAGCTGGACCTGGAGATGAGCTTCGTGGGGGTGGAGGAGGTCTTAAGCCTAAACGAGCGCCTTCTGGCCCACGTCTTCCGCGAGGCCTTGGGGGTCGGGCTTTCCCTTCCCTTTCTTCGGCTTTCCTACCAGGAGGCCATGGACCGGTACGGTTCGGACAAGCCGGACCTCCGGTTTGGCCTCGAGCTGAAGGAGGTGGGCCCCCTCCTCCAGGAAAGCGACTTCCCCCCCTTCCGGGAGGCGGAAAGCGTCAAGGCCCTGGTGGCCCCAGCCCCCCTTTCTCGCAAGGAGATCGAGGGCCTGGAGGAGGCGGCCAAGCGCCAAGGGGCGAAGGGCCTCGCCTGGGCCCGGGTGGGGGAAGAGGGGTTTTCAGGGGGGGTGGCCAAATTCCTGGAACCGGTGCGGGAGGCTCTCCTAAAGGCCACAGGGGCCAGGCCTGGGGAAACCCTCCTCCTGGTGGCCGGGCCCTGGAAGGTGGCGGCCACGGCCCTAGGGCAGGTGCGTCTGGCCCTGGCGGAGCGTCTAGGGCTAGAACGAAAGGGGTGGGCCTTCCTCTGGGTGGTGGAGTTTCCCCTCCTGGAGTGGGATGAAAAGCGGCAGGCCTGGACCTATATGCACCACCCCTTCACCAGCCCCAACCCCCTGGACCTCCCCTTCCTGGAGACCGACCCCGGCCGGGTTCGGGCCCTGGCCTATGACCTGGTCCTGAACGGGGTGGAGGTGGGCGGAGGGTCCATCCGCATCCACGACCCCACCCTCCAGGCCCGGATCTTCCGGATCCTGGGCATCGGCGAGGAGGAGCAGAAGGAGAAGTTCGGCTTCTTTCTCGAGGCCCTCACCTACGGAGCCCCCCCCCACGGGGGGATCGCCTGGGGGCTGGACCGCCTCCTGGCCCTCATGACCGGTAGCCCCTCCATCCGCGAGGTCATCGCCTTCCCCAAGAACAAGGAGGGGAAGGACCCCTTGACCGGGGCTCCCAGCCCCGTATCCGAGGAACAGCTCCGGGAGCTCGGCCTCCAGGTGATCCGCCATGCTTAGACTGCCGTATGCCCTGATGGAAGCCTTCACTCAGGCCCCGGGCGGAGGGAACCGGGTGGTTCTGGTTCTGGATGCCCGGGGCCTGAGCTCAGAGGAGATGCAAAAGACCGCCCGCCGCCTGGGCCAGGAGACGGCCTTTGTTTTGGAAAGGCTGGAGAACTCGGTGGAGGTGCGCTTCTACACCCCAAGCACGGAGGTGGAGTTTTCTGGCCACGCGGCGGTGGCGCTGGGGCTTGGCCTTGTCCAGATGGGGCTTCTGTCGGAGGGGACGGATCGGATCTACCTCCGGACCTTGGCCGAGGTCCTACCGGTGGAGATCGTCTATGAAGGGGGGGAGCCCCGGAAGGCCTGGGTCCGAGGCCCCACCCCAAGGTTCCGGGACATCCCTCCCTGGAAGGCGGTGCGCGAGTTCACCGAGGCCCTGGGGGCCAACGAGCGCTACCTCCACCGCGGCCTTCCTACAGGCATCGCCTACACCGGGCTTTGGAGCCTCTTTCTTCCTTTCATCACCCCAGGGCTGGTGGACGAGCTCGAGCCCGAGATGGAAAAGCTCCAGGCCCTCTGCCGCCGGCTGGACGTCGCCACCGTCCACGCCTACGCCCCGGTGGGACCCCGCACCTTCTACGCCCGGGACTTCGCTCCCCTTTTGGGCATCCCGGAAGACCCGGTGACCGGTTCGGCCAATGCGGCGCTGGCCGCCCTCCTGGCCAGAAGCGGGGTGGTGCCCAGGCGGGCGGGGGAGGTCCAGCTCACCCTTCTCCAGGGCCACCGGATGGGCAGCCCGGGCATGGTGGAGGTCCGGGTGGAGTACAGCCCCTCCGGGGAGCCTTACAAGGTCCTTCTAGGAGGGGAGGCGGTGCTTTTAGAAAGCGGTTTTCTGGAATGATCGGGATCGTCTTCATAGACGTGGACGGGACCCTGGTGGGGGAGAACGGGGTTCCAGAGTGCGTCTGGGAGGAGGTCGAGGCCTTAAAGGCACGGGGGGTCCACCTCGTCCTGACCACCGGCCGACCGGGCCGGGGGCTGGCCCTGGAATACGCGAAAAGGCTCGCCCCCGAAGGGCTTCACATCTTCGAGTCCGGGGCGGTCGTCCTCGCCCTCACCCAAGACCCGCATGCCCCACCCAAAAGGCCCCTCCTGGTGGAACCCCTCCCCCCAGAGGCGGCCTTGGAGATCCAGGCCCTGGCCCAAAAGAGGGGCCTCCCCCTCGAGGCCTACACCGCCTCCGGCGGGTTTTACATCCCCGAGGACCACCCCCTCCTCCGCCTGCACCAGCGGCTCCTGGGCCTTAAGGCAGAGATCCGTCCTTTAGAGGAGATCGAGGAGCCCCTGGTGCGGCTCCAGATCCTGGCCGAGCCCGGGCGGTGGGAGGAGGTCAAGGCCTTCTCCACCTCCGCCGCTCTCCACACCGCCACCAGCCCCAAAATGCCCGGGGTTCTCTTCGCCTCCTTCACCCGGTGGGGGGTTTCCAAGCGCTCCGCTGCCCGGTTCGTGGCCGAGGCCTATGGCCTAACCCTGAAGGAGGCGGCCATGGTGGGGGACGGGGAGAACGACCTCGAGCTCCTCCAGGCGGTGGGCCTGGGCATCGCCATGGGCAACGCCCCCGAGCCGGTGAAAAAAGCCGCCCACAAGGTGGTGGCCCCGGTGGAGGCCTGCGGCCTGGCCGAGGCCCTGGCGCAGATCCGAACCCTCCCCCGATCCGGCATCGCTTAAACTAAAAGGGTGCGCGTCTTTATCGAGGAAGTCCACCGCTATTTGGACCAGGAGGTCCTGCTCAGGGGCTGGCTCATGAACCGCCGGAGCAAGGGGAAGATCCACTTCCTCATCCTGCGGGACGGGACGGGCTTCCTCCAGGCCACGGTGGCCAGGGGAGAGGTGCCGGAGGAGACGTTTTTGGAAGCGGACCACCTTCCCCAGGAGACGGCCTTGGAGGTGGTTGGCCTGGTGAAAAAGGACGAGCGGGCCCCCGGCGGGTACGAGCTTTCGGTGCGGGGGCTAAGGGTGCTCCACAAACCCCAGGAGGAGTATCCCATCGGCCCCAAGGAGCACGGGATCGACTTCCTCATGGACCACCGCCACCTCTGGCTCCGCCACCGCCGCCCCTGGGCGGTTTTGCGGATCCGGGACGAGCTGGAGCGGGCCATCCACGAGTTCTTCGCCGAGCGGGGCTTTCTCCGCTTTGACGCCCCGATCCTCACCCCGAGCGCGGTGGAAGGGACCACGGACCTTTTTGAAGTGGACCTTTTTGATGGGGAGAAGGCCTACCTTTCCCAGTCGGGGCAGCTCTATGCGGAGGCGGGAGCCTTGGCCTTTGGCAAGGTCTACACCTTTGGCCCCACCTTCCGGGCGGAGCGGTCCAAGACCCGGAGACACCTTCTGGAGTTCTGGATGGTGGAACCCGAGGTGGCCTTCATGACCCACGAGGAGAACATGGCCCTTCAAGAGGAGCTGGTGCGCCACCTGGTGGCCCGGGTGCTGGAGAGGCGGGCCAAGGAGCTGGAGGTCTTGGAACGGGATCCGAAGGCCCTGGAGCCCGCCCTGGAGGGGCCCTACCCCCGGCTCACCTACAAGGAGGCGGTGGCCCTGGTGAACCGGCTGGCCGAGCAGGACCCCGAGCTGCCCCCCATCCCCTATGGGGATGACTTCGGAGCCCCGCAGGAGGCGGCCATCAGCCGCCAGTTCGACCGACCCGTCTTCATCGAGCGCTACCCCGCCCGGATCAAGGCCTTTTACATGGAGCCGGACCCCGAGGACGCTGAGCTCGTATTGAACGACGACCTTCTAGCCCCTGAGGGGTACGGGGAGATCATCGGGGGAAGCCAGAGGATCCACGACCTCGAGCTCTTAAGGCAAAGGATCCGGGCCTTTGGCCTGCCCGAGGAGGTCTACGACTGGTATCTGGACCTGAGGCGCTTTGGCAGCGTGCCCCACTCGGGGTTTGGACTGGGCCTCGAGCGGACGGTGGCCTGGGTCTGCGGCCTAAGCCACGTGCGCGAGGCCATTCCCTTCCCCCGGATGTACACCCGGATGCGGCCCTAAATTTCCTGGGCCAGTTCTACAAACCTCCGGTGAAGCCGAAGGTCTGGCGTGAGCTCGGGGTGGAAGCTGGCGGCAAGGACCCGCCCCTCTTGGACGAAAACCGGCCGGCCCGCATACTCGGCCAAAACCTCCACCTCCTCCCCCAGCCGGGCGAAAAGGGGGGCCCGGATGAAGACCGCATGGAAGGGGGACTCGAGGCCCCGGACCGGGATATCCTCCTCAAAGCTTTCCACCTGGCGGCCGAAGGCGTTCCGCTCCACGGCCACATCCAGAACCCCAAGCCGGGGCTGGTCGGGATAGCCCAAAACCTCCTTGGAAAGCCAGATGGCCCCCGCGCAGGTGCCGAAGAGGGCCAGGCTTCCCTCCTCCACCCTTTTGCGCACCGCCTCCTCGAGGCCGTACTCCCGGGCCAGCTTCCCGATGGTGGTGGACTCTCCGCCGGGGACGATGAGGCCCTTTAGGCCCTTTAGGTGCTCGGGCCTGCGCACCTCCACCGCCTCCACCCCCAGGGCCTGGAGGGCCTTTTTGTGCTCGCGAAAATCCCCCTGTAGCGCCAAAACACCGATCACGTTCCCCATCCTGGGCCTGGAAAAAGGTCCTGTCAAGGTCGGCCTTGTTCCCAAAGAAGGCGAAGGGCGTTGAGCGTCACCAAGACGGTGGCCCCTGTATCCGAAAGGACGGCGGGCCAAAGCCCCGTGAGGCCCACAAGGGTGGTGAGGAGGAAGACCCCTTTCAGACCCAAAGCCAAGGCGATGTTCTGCCGGACCACCGCCAGGGTCCTCCGGCTGAGCCAGAAGGCCTTGGGGAGGGCGGAAAGGGAAAAGAGGCCCACGTCGCTGGCCCTGAGGGCGGCCTCTGTGCCCTCCAAAAGCGCCAAGCCCACCGTGGCCCGGGCCAGGGCCGGGGCGTCGTTCACCCCATCCCCCACCATGGCCACGCCCCCCTCCTCCGTCAACGCCTCCACGCGCTTCAACTTGTCCAAGGGGGAAAGACCCCCCCACACCTCCGCCGGGGAAAACCCCAAGGCCTGGCCGAGGGCCAAGGCGGCGGCCTCCCGGTCCCCAGTGAGGAGAACGGGCCTAATCCCCAGGGCTCGGACCTGGCCCAAGACCTCCCGAACCTCAGGCCTGGGCTCATCCTGGAAGGCCAGAAGGGCCACCACCTCCTTCTCCCTCACCAAAAGGGAGAGGCTCAGGCCCTCCTCTTCCAACGCCCGCACCCGGGCCTGGAGAGAAGGGGGGAGTGGGACCCTTTCTGGACGGACAAGCCCTATCTCCTTTCCCTCCACCTTGGCGAAGGCCCCAAACCCCGGCTCCGCCCGGTGGTCCTGGGCCCGTACCCCAGGAAGCCCCCCAGAAGCGGCCCGCACCGCCCGGGCCAGGGGGTGGGCCGAGGCTTCCGCCACCGCTTTAGCCAGGGCCAGGGCCTCCTCCTCCGTTCCCACCAGGGCCTCCACCCGGAGAAGCCTAGGCCGTCCCAAGGTCAATGTGCCCGTCTTGTCCAGGGCGAGGCACCGAACCCGGGCCAGCCTTTCCAAGGCCGCCGCGGTTCGGAAAAGCACCCCCAGCCGGGCCCCTCTGGCCACACCCGCGGCCATGGCCGCGGGTACAGAGATCACCAAAGCACAAGGACAGGCGATGAGGAGGAGGGCCAGGGCCTGGTAGAGATGACCGCTAAAATCCCCTCGAAGAAGGGATGGAATCAAGGCCCAAAACGCGGCGAAAAGCAGGACCGCCGGGGTGTAGCGGCGGCTGAAAGCGTCCACCAGCCTCTCCATCCGGGTTTTCCCAAGGAGGGCCTCCTCCGCAAGCCGTTCCATCTCCCATAGGAAGCTCTCCTTGGGAAGGCGTTCCACCCGGACTAGGAGGCTTCCCTCCACCACGAGGCTTCCCCCATAGACCCTCTCCCCCGGCGCCTTGGCCCGGGGAAGGGGCTCCCCAGTGAAGGCGGCCTCCTCCACCCAGGCTTCCCCCTCGAGCACCACCCCATCTGCGGGCACCCGCTCCCCCGGGGGAACCCGCACCAGGTCGCCTGGTCCAAGGACCTCTAGGGCCACCTCCTCCACCCCAGCAGGCCCCAGGCGGTAGGCCCTTTTAGGCATAAGCCCCCCAAGGCCAAGAAGGGCCTGCCGGGCCTTGGCCACGCTCAGGGCTTCCAACCCCTCCCCCACCAAGAAAAGGAAGACCACCACCGCCGCCTCAGCCCAGGCCCCGATGGCCAGGGCCCCCAAGGTGGCCAGGCTGACCAGGGTCTGGATACCGAAAGGATTCTGGTGAAACTGGCGAAACGCCCTAGCCAAAAGGGGAAGGACCCCCACCAACGCGGCCAAGCTATAGGCGTGGGGACTGAGGAAAGGCCAAAGGCGTCCAAATAGAAAGGCCAGAAGCAAAAGCCCTCCCGAGGCCATGGCCCAGGCCCATGGGCCAGGAAGCCGCTTCGGTAATGAGCTTCGCAGGCGGTAACCCATGGTTTCCACCCTCCGGCGGGCCTCGAGCTCAGCCTCCGGCGCCTCGAGGTAAAGGTAAAGCTTACCCGTCTGGAAGCTCACCTCCGCACGGGCCACCCCGGGCAGCCTCTTTAAAGCATCCTCCACCTTTCGGGCACAGTCTGCACAGTCCATGCCCTCCAGATGGTAGACGTACATCCTGGGGGCCTCCATGACCCCAGTGTAGCATCACTTGAGCGATTATTCAAGTGTTTTCTTCCGCGTGGGCTAAGGCCTCCTCCAGGAGGGTGAAGACATGGCCATCCTTCAGGCGGTAGTAGACCTGCTTGCCCTCCCGGCGAAACTCCACCAGACGGGCCTCTCTAAGAAGCCTCAGCTGATGGCTCACCGCCGAGACGGAAACCCCGGAAAGGAGGGCCAGGTCGCAGACGCAAAGCTCCCCCGCCGCCTTCAAAGCCAGAAGAAGGCGCATCCGGGTGGGGTCGGAAAGGGCCTTAAGGAAAAGGGCCGCCCCCTTAAGGGCCGCCTCCTTGGGAAGGGCAGCCCGGGCCTTCTCCACCCGCTCCGGGTGGACCTCATACACCCCGCAGACCGCCCGGTCCATCTACCAACCCCGCCTGGCCAGGCGCTCCTCCTCCTTAAGCTGGTCCAGGTTAAGGCCCACCATGGGCTCACCCAGATCCTCGCTGACCTCGGCCAGGACCTCGGGATCGTTGTAGTGGGTCACGGCCCGCACAATGGCCCGGGCGCGCTTTTTAGGGTCCCCAGACTTGAAGATGCCGCTTCCCACAAAGACCCCATCCATGCCGAGGTGCATCATCAGCGCGGCGTCCGCAGGGGTGGCGATGCCCCCGGCGGCGAAGTTCACCACGGGAAGCCGGCCATGCTCATGGACCCACTTCACGAGTTCAAGGGGGGCCTGGATCTCCTTGGCGTAGGCCATGAGCTCGTCCTCCCGCAGGGACTGAACGTAGCGGATCTGCTTCCACATCGTGCGGGCATGGCGCACCGCCTCCACCACGTTTCCGGTCCCCGCCTCCCCCTTGGTGCGGATCATGGCCGCCCCTTCCGCGATCCGCCTGAGGGCCTCCCCCAGGTCCCGGGCCCCGTTCACAAAGGGGACCTTGAACCGCCACTTGTCGATGTGGTGCTCCTCGTCCGCAGGCGTCAGGACCTCGGACTCGTCGATGAAGTCCACCCCGAGGGCCTCGAGGATCATGGCCTCCACGAAGTGGCCGATCCGGACCTTGGCCATGACGGGGATGGAGACGGCGGCCATGATCTCCTTGATGATCTTGGGATCCGACATCCGGGCCACCCCACCCTGGGCGCGGATATCCGCGGGCACCCGCTCCAGGGCCATCACCGCCACCGCCCCCGCCTCCTCGGCGATCACCGCCTGCTCGGGGGTGGTCACATCCATGATGACCCCCCCTTTGAACATCTCCGCAAACCCAGTCTTTACCCTAATCGTGCCCTTCTCCATGCCAAACCCTCCCTAACCACTTTAGGCCCTGGGGGGCAAAGAAAAAAGGGGGCCAGGCCCCCAAAGGGTTTTCCACACCCTAGGGTAGATACGCCAGGGGATTCCGGGGGCTCCCCTCCACCCGAACCTCAAAGTGCAGGTGGGGACCGGTGGCCCATCCGGTGGAGCCCACATACCCGATGACCTCCCCAGCCTCCACCCAGGCCCCAGGCCGAACGGCGATGCGGGACAGGTGGGCGTAAAGGGTCTCCACCCCACCCCCGTGGTCCAGAATCACGTGGAGGCCATATCCGAGGCCACTCCATCCCGCCACCTCCACCTGGCCGCCTCTGGCCGCGTAAACGGGGGTCCCATACGGTGCGGCTAGGTCGACCCCTGTATGAAAGCGCTGAAAAGCGCCCCGCTGCCCGAAATAAGTGGTGATGCGGAACCCGGAAAGGGGCCAGCGCATCCCCCCCTCCTGGTAGCTCACCCGGCGGACCACCGGCTTTTGGACCTGGGGAGGCCGGGCCTGGGCCCGCATCTGGGCCTCTCGGCGAAGCCGGGCTTGGGCCAGACGACGCTCCTCCTCCTGCCGCCTGAGGGCCTCGAGGCGGGCCCTTCGTTCCTCCTCCTGTTTGGCCAGAAGGCGCTGGTAGGTGGTTTTGGCCTGAATCCCCGGAAGGAGAACCAGATCCCCCGGCTTGATCGCCAAGGGGTCCTTCACGCCGTTTGCCCGGACTACCTCCAGGGGGGAAAGTCCAAAGCGGGCCGCCAGGTCCACCAGGGTCTGGCCTTTGGCCAACTCCACCAAAAGCCCCTTTTGCCCCTTAGGAACGTAGAGGGGGCTTCCCTCCATCAAACGGTCCAGGCTCTCCAGGCCTGGGTTAGCCGAGACCAAGTCCAAAAGGCTCACCCCGTACCGGTCGGCCAGTAGGGCTAAGGTCTCCCCCGGACGCACCTTGTGGATCACCACCCCGGGGGGGATTCGGGGCGGACGCTCCTCGTAGGCGGTCAGGGGAATCTTGATCTCCTGCCCCACCTGAAGCCGGTCGGAGGAAAGGCCGCTGGACCAAAGGATGGCCCGGAGATCCACCCCATACCGGTTGGCAATGCTGGCCAAGGTGTCCCCAGGTTGGACCCGGTAAAGGACCCAGCCCTTCTGGGGGGGCCGCTCCACCAAAACCTCCTGGGTCAGTCCGGATAAAAAGGGCGGAGCCAAGGGCAGGTTCACCATCGCCCCCGCCAATAAAACCCCCATCCAGTCCTTTTTCAAAGCGTACACCTCCAAAAAGGCCTCGTAAAATTCCCGGAGGGGATTATACCAGCCTCACCCCGGAAGAAGGCAAGGGGTTGTAGTCAGTCAACCCTCTAAGACCCCGCAGGAACCCCCTCCTTGGGCCGCCTGGCCCAAGGAGGAAAGGCCCCCATCACCGGTGAGCGTGCACCGGCTAGGCCTCCAGCCCCGCCCCTAGAGGGCGAAGAAGGCCTGCCCACCCTTTCATCGGGCCGCCAGGGAAGCGAGAAACTCCTTGTTGCTCTTGGTGCGCCCCAGGCGGGCCAGGAGCATCTCCATGGCCTCCGCGGGGTCCATGTCCGCCAGGACCTTGCGCAAAAGCCACATCTTATGGATGACCTCCTCACCCAGGAGAAGTTCCTCGCGGCGGGTGCCCGACTTGAGGATGTCGATGGCGGGAAAGATGCGCCGCTCCTCGAGGCGGCGGGAGAGGTGAAGCTCCATGTTGCCCGTCCCCTTGAACTCCTCAAAGATGACGTCATCCATCCGGCTTCCCGTCTCCACCAAGGCGGTGGCCAAAATGGTCAGGCTCCCGCCCCCCCGGATGTTGCGGGCCGCCCCCAAGAAGCGCTTGGGGAAGTAAAGGGCCGCGGAGTCCAAACCGCCCGAGAGCGTTCTTCCCGTGGGCGGGGTTACCAGGTTGTTGGCCCGGGCCAGCCGGGTGATGGAGTCCAGGAGGATCATCACATGCCCCCCCTCCTCCACGATCCGCTTGGCCCGCTCGTGGACAAACTCCGCCACCCGGATATGGTTCTGGGGCGGTTCATCAAAGGTGCTGGCGATGACCTCCGCCCCCCCTACGCTCTCCCGGAAGTCCGTGACCTCCTCGGGGCGCTCATCGATTAGGAGGACGATGACCCTGATGTCGGGCTCGTTCTTCAAGACGGCGTTGGCAATTTTCTTAAGCAACGTGGTCTTCCCCGCCTTGGGGGGGGCTACGATAAGGCCCCTCTGCCCCCGGCCGATGGGGGCAAGGAGGTCGATGACCCGGGTGGAAAGCTCATCCGGGGTGGTCTCGAGCCGGATCTGGCGGTCGGGGAACTGGGGGATGAGCTCGTCAAACCGGGGGCGGTTCTTGGCCGCCTCCGGGTCCAAGTCGTTCACGGACTCCACCTTGACCAAGGTGGCGTACCGCTCGCTCTCCCGGGGAGGCCTGGCCCGGCCCATGATGTAATCCCCGCTCCTTAGGGCGTACTGCTTGATGAGCCCGGCGGAGACAATGGCGGTGCGGCCTTCCAGGTCGTACAGGCTTTCGTTCAGGAAGCCGTACCCATCTGGGCTGATCTCCAAGTACCCCTTGACCAAAACCAGCCCCTCCCCCTGGGTCTGCCGCTCCAGGAGGGCCATGATGAGCTGGTCCTTCCTCATCCGCCGGTACCCCTCAATCCCCGCCTCCTGGGCCAGGAGGTGGAGTTCGGGCAGAATCTTGCCCGCCAGGTCCTGGTAGGACAGGGGGGTTTCTTGGGTCTCTGCTTTTCTCCTCATAGCTTTGCCTTCTCCCAGTCTTCCATGAAGCGCCTTAGGCCGATCTCCGTAAGGGGGTGTTGCAGAAGCTGTTTGAAGACCCCGTAGGGCATGGTGGCGATGTCCGCCCCTAAAAGGGCCGCCTCCGTGACGTGCCGCGGGTGGCGGATGGAGGCGGCGATGACCTTGGCAGGTAGATCGTGGATTTCCACGATCTCCACAATCTCCCGCAGGAGTTCCGTACCGTCCCAGGAGATGTCGTCCACCCGGCCGAGGAAGGGGGAAAGGTACCTGGCTCCCGCCCGAGCGGCCAAAAGGGCCTGGTTGGCCGAAAAGATGAGGGTCATGTTCACCGGGATGCCCTCGGAAGAAAGGGCCTTACAGGCCTTAAGCCCTTCGGAAGTGGTGGGAAGCTTGACCACCACCCGCCCGTCCAAAGCGGCAAGCCGCCTGCCCTGGGCGATCATCCCTTCGGCCTCGAGGGCGGTCACCTCCGCGGAGACCGGGGCTTGGACCAGGCGGCATATCTCCCGGATCGTCTCCTCAAAGGGTCGCCCCTCTTTGGCGATCAGGCTGGGGTTAGTGGTCACTCCGGAAAGCACGCCCCAGGAGGCAATCTCCTGGATTTCGGCCAGATTTGCGGTATCGAGGTAAAGCTCCATGCCTGGGCTCCTTTTCGCAAGGGAGATTTTTCTTCAGCTTAAAAGAGGACCCTAAGGGGTGTCAAGCGCACTTGCGGCCTAGAACGCCTTCGGCGTAAAATGCCCTCAGGGCCGCCAAGGGCGAATTATACCCCCTGGGGCCTTGGGATGTAAAGGCGCCTGACCGGGGAGGAGTACGCCTGTCCGCCCATGCAGCGAGCCGGGGAGGGTGCGAGCCCGGCGGCAACGGAGAGGCGGAAGATCGCCCCGGAAGCCGCGGGAGGAAAGGGAAAACCCCGAGTAATGCCCGCCGGGTGCGCCCGTGATAGCGCTAAATGAGGGCGTGGGAACCCCCCACGAAGCGCGGTGGTACCGCGGGGTCTTGCCTCGTCCGCGCGCCCTGCGCGGGCGTTTTTATTGGAGGTGGCGGATGTTCAAGGAGGTTGGCGAGCCGAACTTTCCCGAGCTGGAAGAGGAGGTCCTGCGCTTCTGGAAGGAGAACCGGGTCTTTGAGCAAAGCGTTAAGAACCGGGAGGGTAGGTCCCAGTACACGATCTATGAGGGTCCGCCCACGGCCAACGGCCTGCCCCATGTGGGCCATGCCCAGGCCCGGAGCTACAAGGACCTTTTCCCCCGGTTCAAGGCCATGCAGGGCTACTATGTTCCCAGGCGGGCGGGCTGGGACACCCACGGGCTTCCCGTGGAGCTCGAGGTGGAGAAGAAGCTGGGCCTCAAAAACAAAAAGGAGATCGAGGCTTACGGCATCGAGCGCTTCAACCAGGCCTGTCGGGAATCGGTCTTCGTCTATGAAAAGGAGTGGGAGGTCTTCACCGAGCGCCTCGGGTACTGGGTGGATCTGGAAAACGCCTACGCCACCCTCCAGCCCTCCTACATCGAAAGCATCTGGTGGAGCCTGAAAACCCTTTTTGACCGGGGCCTCCTCTACCGGGACCACAAGGTGGTCCCCTACTGCCCCCGCTGTGGCACGCCCCTCTCCTCCCATGAGCTCGCCTTGGGCTACAAGGAGATCCACGACCCTTCGGTCTACGTGCGCCTTCCCCTAAAGGAGCCGGAAAGGCTGGGCCTAAAGGGGGCAAGCCTCCTCATCTGGACCACCACCCCCTGGACCCTCCCCGGGAACGTGGCCGCAGCGGTCCACCCCGAGTACGTCTACGCCGCCTTCCAGGTGGGGGATGAGGCCTTGATCCTGGAGGAATCCCTGGGAAGGAGGCTTCTAGGGGAGGAAGCCCGGGTTTTAAAGACTTTTTCTGGAAAGGAGCTGGAAGGCCTCCCCTATGAACCCCCCTACCCTCAGCCCTTAGAGAAGGGCTACTTCGTGGTCCTGGCCGGGTATGTGAGCCGGGAAGACGGCACGGGCATCGTTCACCAGGCCCCCGCCTTCGGCGCCGAGGACCTCGAGACGGCCCGCTCCTACCGCCTTCCCCTCCTGAAGACGGTGGACGAGGAGGGGAAGCTTTTGGTGGAGCCCTTTAAGGGTCTCTTCTTCCGGGAGGCGAACCGGGCTATCCTAAGGGACCTCCGCACCCGGGGCCTCCTCTTCAAGGAGGAGCAGACTCTCCACAGCTACCCGCACTGCTGGCGCTGCTCCACCCCCCTCATGTACTACGCCACCGAGACCTGGTTCATCCGAAACACCGCCTTTAAGGAAAGGCTTCTGGAGAAAAACCAGGAGATCGACTGGGTTCCCCCCCATATCAAAGAGGGGCGGTACGGGGAGTGGCTCAGGAACCTGGTGGATTGGGCCCTAAGTCGGAACCGGTACTGGGGGACCCCTCTGCCCATCTGGGTCTGCGAGGCCTGCGGCAAGGAGGAGGCCATCGGAAGCTTCCAGGAGCTTAGGGAAAGGGCCACGGCGCCCCTTCCCGAACCCTTCGATCCCCACCGCCCCTACGTGGACCAGGTGGAGCTAAAGTGCACCTGCGGCGGGACGATGCGCCGGGTGCCCTATGTCATAGATGTCTGGTACGACTCCGGGGCCATGCCCTTCGCCTCCCTGCACTACCCCTTTGAGAACCAGGAAGTCTTCCAGAAAAGCTTCCCCGCCGACTTCATCTCCGAGGGGATCGACCAGACTCGAGGCTGGTTCAACTCCCTTCACCAGCTTGGGGTCCTCCTCTTCGACTCCATCGCCTTTAAGAACGTGATCTGCCACGGCCTCATCCTGGACGAGAAGGGGCAGAAGATGTCCAAGTCCAAGGGGAACGTGGTGGACCCCTGGGACATCCTTCGGGAGTTCGGGGCAGACGCCCTAAGATGGTACATCTACGTTTCCGCCCCTCCGGAGGCGGACCGGCGTTTCGGGCCCACCCTGGTCCGGGAGGTGGTGCGGGACTACTTCCTAACTCTTTGGAACATTTACAGCTTTTTCGTAACCTACGCCAACCTGGACCGGCCTGACCTCAAGAACCGCCCGAGGCCGGAGGAAAGGCCGGAGGTGGACCGCTGGCTCCTCGCCCGGCTCCAGGACCTCACGGAACGGGTCACGGAAAGCCTCGAGGCCTACGACCCCACCACCGGTTCCCGCGCCATCCGGGACTTTGTGGTGGAGGACCTCTCCCAGTGGTACATCCGTAGGAACCGCCGCCGCTTCTGGAAAAACGAGGACGCCCTAGACCGGGAAGGGGCCTACGCCACGCTTTGGGAGGCGCTCGTCCGGGTGGCCCTCCTCTCCGCCCCCTTTACCCCTTTTTTGGCGGAGGTGCTTTGGCAAAACCTTGTGCGGAACGTGGACGAGGCCGCCCCCCTTTCCGTGCACCTTGCGGACTGGCCAAAGCCCGAAGACCGTCTCAAGGACGAGCGGCTTCTCCTCTGGATGCGGGCGGTGCTCAAAGGGGTGGAGCTCGCCCGCTCGGCCCGGGCGAAAAGCGGGGTCAAGACCCGCACCCCCCTTCCCCTCCTCCTCCTCACCGCCCCCAGCGAAGAGGAACGCCAGGGGCTCAGGCACTTCCTGGAGGAGATCAAAGACGAGCTCAACGTGAAGGAGGCAAGGGTTTTGGAACCCGGCGAAAGGATCCTCTCCTACCGGGTTTTGCCTAACCTGAAACTCCTTGGGAAGAAGTATGGAAAACTCCTTCCGTCCATCCGGAAGGGCCTCGAGGACCTGGACCCCAAGGCGGTGGCCCAAACCGTGCTCCGGGGCGAGGAGGTGGAGGTGGCCACGGAAGCTGGCCCTATCCGCCTTCTTCCCGAGGAGATCCTTTTGGAAGCGCAAAGCCCAGAAGGCTACCTGGCCTTGGAGGAGAAGGGGTATGTGGCCGCGCTTAAGGTGGAGGTAACGGAGGACCTCCGCCTGGAGGGCCTGGCCCGCGACCTCATCCGCCACCTCCAGGAGGCCCGGAAGCGGATGGGGCTTCGGGTCGCTGACCGTATCCGGGTGGCCTATCAGGCGGAAGGGGCCTACCAGGAGGCCTTGGCCCGGTTCAAGGACCGCATCGCTGAGGAGGTCCTGGCGGTGGCCTTCACCCAGGGGGAAGGGGCGGGATACGAAAGCGCCCTGGAGGACGAGGAAGGCCGGGTGCGGTTTTTCTTAAAGAAGGCGTGATAAGCTCTAGGGCGTGCAGGAACTCATTCGCCTACTGGAACAGGAAGGCCTGGACGGCCTATACCTCACCAGGCCGGAAAACGTCCGCTACCTCTCGGGCTTTTCCTCGCCCGAAGACGCCCAGGTCTACGTGAGCCGGGAAGGGGCTTTGCTTCTCACAGACGGCCGGTACACGGTCCAGGCGGAGGAGGAAAGCCGCATCCCCTTCAAAATCCTCACCCGTGAGGAGCGAAAAGCCTTCTTCGAGGGCTTGGAGGGCCGCATCGGATTCGAGGCCGAACACCTCCCCTACGCCCGGCTCGAGGAGCTTCGGGAGCTCGCCCCTGTGGAGTGGGTACCCACCCGTGGGCTTGTGGAGCGCCTGCGGATCAAAAAGACCCCTGAGGAGGTCCGCCTGATCCAAAAGGCCCAGGCCCTGGCGGACGAGGCCTTCCGGCGGATCCTCCCTCTGGTCAGCCCCGGGGTCAAGGAGGTGGAGCTGGCCCTGGAGCTGGAGTTCTACCTGCGCCGCCACGGGGCCGAGGCCACCGCCTTCCCCATCATCGTCGCCTCGGGGCCTCGAGGGGCGATGCCGCACGGTGTGGCCTCGGAAAAAGCCATCCAGGAAGGGGAGATGGTGACGGTGGACTTCGGGGCTCGGTATAAGGGGTACCACTCCGACCTGACCCGCACCTTTGGCGTGGGCCGGGTGGACCCCGAAAAAAAGCGGCTTTTCGACGCGGTCCTTTTGGTCTTGGAGGAGGTCTTGGCCCAGCTCGCCCCGGGAAAGCCCGCGAAGGAGCTGGACGCCCTGGCCCGGCGCGTTCTGGAAAAGGAAGGGCTTAAGGCGTACTTCACCCACTCCTTGGGGCACGGGGTGGGGCTTGCCGTGCACGAGGCCCCGGGGCTGAACGCTTATACGGAGGAGGTCCTGGAGCCTGGAATGGTGGTCACGGTGGAGCCCGGGGTTTACCTCCCGGGCTTTGCGGGGGTGCGGGTGGAGGAGCTGGTCCTGGTGACGGAGACGGGCTTTGAGCTCCTTTCCCGCTTGGATAGGGGGTGGCTCGAGGTATGAAGGCCCCCCTCCTCGCCCTCTTCCTGGCCCTTCCCGCCCTCGCCCAGACCTATACGGTGCAAAAGGGAGACACCCTCTTCCGCATCGCCCGGGCCCACAGCCTGAGCGTGGAGGAACTCAAACGGCTAAACGGCCTCACCTCGGACCTGATCCAGCCAGGCCAGGTGCTTCGGCTTCGCCAAGGGCGCCCCCCGGTGGCTTCTGGGGGAAAACACCCGGAGGAGGGCCTCGCCGTCTGGTACGGCCCCGGCTTCCACGGCCGAAAGACGGCCAGTGGGGAGGTGTACGATATGCATGCCCTCACCGCCGCCCACCCCAGCCTCCCCTTCGGCACCCGGGTCCGGGTCACCAACCTAAAAACCGGGAAAAGCGTGGTGGTCCGGATCAACGACCGGGGCCCCTTCGGAGGGCGGTACATCATAGACCTCTCCTACGCCGCGGCCAAGGCCATTGGGGCCCTTTCCGCCACCCCGGTTCGCCTGGAGGTCCTCGAGTGATTCGGTACGGATTCCACCTTTCCATCGCCGGGAAAAAGGGGGTGGCCGGTGCGGTGGAGGAGGCCCTGAGCTTGGAGCTTTCCGCCTTCCAGATCTTCGCCAAAAGCCCGAGAAGCTGGAGGACAAGGCCCCTTTCCCCCCGGGAGGTCGAGGAGTTCCGCGCCCTGAGGGAGAACGCCGGAGGGCTTCCCGGGGTGGTCCACGCCTCGTACCTGGTCAACCTGGGGGCAGCGGGGGAGCTCTGGGAAAAAAGCGTGATGAGCCTGGCCGACGATCTGGAAAAGGCCCAGATCCTGGGCCTCGAGTACGTGGTCGTCCATCCGGGCTCAGGCCCTTTGGAACGGGTGAAGGAGGGAGCGCTTAAGGCCTTCCGCCTGGCGGGGGTTAGGAAAAAGCCCAGGCTCCTTCTGGAGAACACCGCAGGGGGTGGGGAGAAGGTGGGCTCGAGGCTGGAGGAGCTGGCCTTCCTCCTGGAGGACACCCCCTTCGGGGCCTGCTTTGACACCTGCCATGCCTTTAGCGCCGGCTACCCATTGCACCACGACCCAAAAGGGGTCATCGGGGAGCTGGACCGGGTGGTGGGGCTTGAGCGGGTGCCGGTGATCCACCTGAATGACTCGGTGGGGGGATTCGGAAGCCACATCGACCACCACGCCCACCTTCTCCAGGGCCAGATGGGGGAGGCCCTGAAGGCGGTGGTGCGGGACGCGAGGCTTCAGGGAAAGGTCTTCATCCTGGAAACCCCCCGGGGGCCCGAGGAGGACGCCCGCAACCTGCAGATCCTTAAAGCCTGGCTCGAGGCCTCTTAAGGGATAAGCCGGAGGATAAACCGGTAAGCGTACACCTCCCCCCGGCCTGCGGCCAACGCCGCCGCCACCATGTTCCAAAGCACCAAGACGAAGAGAGGGATAACGAAGACAATCCCCACGATGGTCATCGCGAGAAGAATAAGGACGAGCCCGTAGATTGTGTAGCTGATCTGGGCGTTCAAGGACTCCTTGGCGTGGGCCTGAACAAAGGCGCTCTTGGGGCCAAAAAGAAGGATGCCCAGGGGCAGGAGAATCTGCCCGATCAGAATGAAGTAGCCCAGAATGGGTGCCAGGTGGGCCGCAATGGCCCAGTTTTTCTCCGAGTCCTTGGCGGGAACAGGTTCCAAACCCAATCACCTCCTCACCGCTATACTAACCCAAAATCAGCTGAAAAAATGCGCTTCTGGTCCAGGAGAGAACGGCCTGGATGGGCTCTCTCAAGACGGTGAGGATGAGGAGGAAGGAGAGCCAGGCGTACTGCTCGAGGCGCCACAAAAAGGGGTGCCAGGAAAGGGGCAGGAGGCTTTGGAGGATCTTGGACCCATCCAAAGGGGGGATGGGCAGCAGGTTGAAGGCGGCGAGGACCAGGTTGATGCTAGCGGTGAGGTAAAAGCCTAAGGCGAGTAGGCCATAGGTCGAGCCCCCAAGGCCCCGAAAGGTCTGGACCACCCCCTCGGGGTCTAGGGCGTAGAGGAGCTTGACCAAAAGGGCAAGGAAAACGGCCAGGCCCAGGTTGACCACAATGCCCGCGATGGAGACCACAAAAAGCCCCAGGCGGTAGTTCCGGAAATGAGGGGGGTAGATGGGCACGGGCCTGGCCCAGCCAAACCCCACCAGGAGAAGGAGAAGGGTCCCGATGGGGTCCAGGTGGGCCAAGGGGTTCAGGGTCAGGCGGCCCTGGCGCTTGGCGGTGTCATCCCCAAAGGCATAGGCGGCATAGGCATGGCCGAGTTCGTGAAGGACCAAGGAAAAAACAAGGGCCGAAAAGGCCAGAAAAAAGGCCATGGGATGGGTCTGAAGAAGGTCTATCATAATCAGAGCCCCATGGCCCGGTAGAGGTAGCCCAAAAGCCCTGCAAGCCCCTGCACCACCGCACCCGTCACCCCGGTATAGGAGAGGACCAAGAAGATCACGATAAACCCCAAGGGACCGTAGGCCGCGAGCCGGTCCATGAAAAGCCGTGCCTCCCGGCCCCCCAGGGCATAGACCACCCGGGCACCATCCAAAGGCGGCACCGGAAAGAGGTAGATGGCCGCGTGGAGGAGCATGAGGTTCTGGGCCACAAAAGCCCCTTCCGCAAAGGGATAGGGCAAAAGGCGGGCCAGAAGGCCATAGAGGAATGCGGCGAGAAGAAAGCCCAAAGGCCCCA
This sequence comes from Thermus sp., assembly GCF_040290245.1. Lineage (GTDB taxonomy): Bacteria > Deinococcota > Deinococci > Deinococcales > Thermaceae > Thermus_A. Next base: position 7,066 of record NZ_PSMQ01000003.1, on the reverse strand, counting down.
TCAAGGCCACCCGAGCCTCCCTGCTTCCGAAAAGCCTATAGGGCACGGGCCTTGGCCAACCGAAGCCCAAAAGGAGAAGGAGCAGAAGGCCTAAGGGCTCGAGGTGGACCCTAAGGTCCAAGGTTAAAAACCCGTACCGCCTAGGCCCGGAATCGCCGTAGCGGTCGGCAAGCCAGGCCTGGGCTAGGTTATGGGCCATAAGGCCCAAACCGGCAAGAAGAAGGGCGACCAGGAAAACCGCCGGGTCATTGAGGTACGCAAGAAGTCCCATCGCTTATCAGTTTACGGGCAAGCTCGAGTTCCTCCTCAAAGCTCGCCACCTCTCCCCGGGCGCGCGCCTCCTCGACCTTCCGCAGAATCTCCCCCACCTTAGGCCCTGGGGAGAGCCCGAGCGCCAGAAGGTCTCGCCCTTTGAGCTTGCGCCGCTCCTGGTAAAGCCAGGCCTCCTTCTCCGGGAAAAGGGCCAGGAAGGCAGAGCGGAGGGGTTCCTCCTTTAAAGGAGCAGGGTCCTCAGGGGGGTTCCTGAGAAGCCGAACCCCCTCGAGGAGCCGTCTGGGAAGGGCCAGCCTCCTGGCCACCTCTTCCGGCTCCTCCTGCTCGTAAAGGAGAAGGAGAAGGCGGGCTTCTAGAGGTTCGCTAGAACGTAGCTTTTCGGCAGGCCTCGCGGCCGGCTCCGGGACCCGCTCCAGAAGCCCTTTGCGGGGGGGGGTGAGACCAAAAAGGGGACGAAGGGCTCCCCAGTCCTCGAGGACCTCCAAAGCCCGCGTGGGCTCGGGCTCCTTCAGGATGAGGTATAGCTCGTCTCGGAGGCGGCTTCCCGAGACCTTGTCCAAAACCTCAGGCAAGAGGGCCGGCTTAACCTGGGGGAAGGCCTCCTCTGCCAAACGGAAGCCCAACCGGGCGGCCAGCCGGGCCCCACGGGCGATCCGGGTGGGGTCCTCCACAAACGAAAGGGGGTGTAAAGGCCTAAGAAGGCGGGCCTTTAAGTCTGAAAGCCCCCCGTAAGGGTCCAAAAGGCGGAAGTCCTCCAGGGCCAAGGCCATGGCGTTGACCGTATAGTCCCGCCTCTCCAGGTCCTTGGCAATGGAGCTGGGCCGCACCTTGGGGAGGGCCCCCGGGTAGGGGTAGTACTCCTCCCGGGCTTCCGCCAGGTCCACCGCCAAGCCGAACGGAAGCCGCACCTGCGCGGTGCCAAAGGCCACGTGCAGACCGTAACTCCCGCCGAAGCGGCCCACGAGAAACCGGGCCGCCTCCTCCACCTTAAGCCCCTCCAGAACCAGGTCCACATCCGGTCCCGGGGCAAACCCCCCCAGGGCATCCCGCACCGCCCCCCCCACCAGGTAAACCCCCTTGGGAAACGCCTCCTTCAGGGCCTTTAAAACCCGCCTGGCTCCTTCGGGAAGCCGGTTCAGGACCTCCTCCCCAGGAGAGGGGGTCCGGGGGGGCTCGGTCCGGTAGAGATCGGTGCGCGTGAAGATCCCCAAAAGCCGGTGCTCCCCCTCCCCCACCTCCTCGCCCACCAGAACCCGGCCCACCCCCATCTTCAGGGCCTCCTCCCCTTTGCTCAAGGGTGCCCCGGGGGGAAGGACCACCGCCCGGGACAAAAAGGCGGTCACGCTCAGGTGGCCGAGGCCGTGGCGGACAGCTTTTTCCAGGTCTCGCCGCCGGGCGATGCCCAAGACCCGCACCCCCCTGCGGCCCTGCTCCACCACCGGCATCCCCCCGTACCCTCGCTCGAGAAGGAGGTTAAGGGCCTCCCGGACCGTGGTCGGGGAAAGGGTCTCCACCCGCCTGGTCATCCGCTCCGCCAGGGTAGGCTCCCGTTCCAGGTGGCGTGGAAGGGCATCCAAAAGCTTTCGCAAGGCGTTTTTCACCCCTCGGACCCGGGCGAAGGCCGCCCGGGGATGCCCCCCGCCCCCCACCTCGGAAAGCCACCGGCCCACGTCCAGGCGCACCTTGCTCCGGGCGATGAAGAGGGTATCCCGGCCCAGCTTCAAGACCATCAAAACCCCTTGGGCATCAAACAGCTCCAGCAGGGTATGAGCCAGAGGGGCGAGGGCGGGGACATACCCTTCTTCCTGGGCCTGGGCCACGAGAAGGCGGAACCCCTCCACCTCCACCACCCGCCCCTTCTTCAAAAGCTGGGTCAAGAGGGCGCGGGCCTCCTGCGGGTAGCGCTCCCGCACCCAGTCCCGGACCTGGGCGGGGTTCGCCCCCTGGGCGAGGAAGAAAGCCCCGGCCCTAAGGTCTTCCTCCCTGGTGGAGGGGAAGCTAAAGCCTCCGGTATCCTCCCAGAGCCCCGCGTAGGCCAAAGTGGCCTCCAAGGGGGTGAGGCGCACCCCCCGGGCCTCGAGGAGGGGCACGAGGAGGCTGACCGTGGCCCCCACGGGCCGCACCACCCCGCCCACCGCGGGCACATCCCCCGGGGAAGGGGGGTGGTGGTCAAAGACGTGGAAGGGCGCCCGGCCGACGAGCCTTCTTAGGAGGCCGATCCGCTCGGGCCTGGCGTTGTCCAGAAGGACGACCTCTGAAACCCGAGCTAGGTCCAACTCGCCCACGGGCACCAGGTCCAGGTGGTCGGAGAAAAGGGCCACCACCTCCTTCATATGGCCCTCGAGGCCCCCCAGGAGCACGGCCACCCCCGGGAAGAGCCTCCGGGCAAGGAGAATGGCGCCCAAAGCATCAAAGTCCAGGTTCTCGTGCGCGGCGAGAATCCGCACGCATCCAGTCTACTGGGACAGCCGGAAGGGCTACCTTGACGCCGGAAAAGCCCCTTGCTAAACTCAAGGGCGCTGGAGAGGTGCCCGAGTGGTTGAAGGGGCACGCCTGGAGAGCGTGTAGGGGGGCTTAAACCTCCCTCGCGGGTTCGAATCCCGCCCTCTCCGCCAAGGGGCCGGGGTTAACCCCGGCCTTTCCGCTTGGGCCGCCTAAGGGCCAAGGCCCGGTAAATCCTCTCCCCAAGCCCCATCCAGCCAAGAAGGCGGAGGAGAGGATAGAGGGGCCAGAAGAGGGGGTACGCCCAGCCTAGACGGACCAGGGCGTCAAAGCCCTTGTACAGCCGGTTTTCGTCCCAGAGGTGGAGCGCCTCCTCCGCCTCCTTTCGGCTCACCCCGGGGGGAAGTTCCACCTGGTAGGGCACGGAAGGAACCAGCCGGCCCAAAGCCCGACAAAGGGGGCAGTCCCCATCCACGTAGGCCCTCACACCCCTAGTCTATAGTGCACGAAGCGCTCCAGGAGGAAGAGGAAAAGGGCAAGCCAAAGGAGGGGTTCCCGAAGGGAGCTTTGGACTTTGGGCAGAGCGCCGAGCTCTGAAGGCGCAAGAAGCCGCCCCCCGCTTTCTTCCGCCATCTGGGCCAGAACCTTCCGGCCGTCCAGGGGGGGATACTCTGAGGCAAGGGTCCTTACGGGAATCCGGCGCTTCCCATCCAGAATCACCCCTTCCCCTTCCAAGACCCCCTCGTACCGGTCCTGGCCTACGGGAAGGAGGGGCTGCTCTACCCCCGCTGCCAAGAGCCTGGGGGCCTCAAGCCTTCCCTGGACCAGGACCCGATTCCCTTGCACCTCCACCCGCAGGGTCCTCCGGGCGGAAAGATACCTGGCGAGCCCCCCCACAAACCCCCCGACCTCCTCAAACCTCCAAAGGGAGAGCTCCGTGGCCAACGCAGCCACCCGCCCCTCCCCCCGTTCCCCCAAGGCGAGAAGGGGATCGCCCTGGGAAAGGAGGAGGACCTCCGCCCAGGGCTCGGCCCGGGCGGGAAACCGCACCCCCACCGGGGGAAAGGAAAACCCCTCCGTCAAGGGATGGGAAAGGGGCCGGACGGGAAACCGGCCCCGTTTACCCTCCTCCCTGAAGACCCGTTCCCCCTCGGCCAGAAGAAGCCTGGGCAGGAGGCGGGCCTCGAGAACCTCCAGGTAGGCCCCACCCCCCGCCTCCGCCAGGGCCTTGAGAAAGGCCTTGTCCGCGTCCTGGCCCAAAGCCAGGGTGCTGGTGGGGAACCCCGCCCGCCGGGCCTCTTCCAAAATGGGCTCCTTGGGATCGGAGACCTCCCCATCCGAAAGGACGAGAATGGCCCGCCGGCCGGGAAGCTCCGAAAGGGCCAAGACCGCCTCCCGGTAGGCAGGGCCTAGAACCGTCCCGCCCCCCGCTCCCAAGGAGCGGAGAAGGCTTTCCGCCTCCTTTTTGCCCTGTGGGGTCATGGGCCGAGGGCGGAAGACCCAGCGGGCCTCGCTGCTGAAGGCGATGACCCCGAGGCGGTCCTCCGCCGAGGCCGCCTCCACCAGGCGGAGCGCTCCCTCCACGGCCAAGGCCAGCTTTTCCCCACGCATGCTCCCCGAGGTGTCCAAGATAAGGACCACGGCTGCCCCTTCGGCCTTTTTAGGCTTCAGGGGCAGATGCTCAGGCAAGGCCCGGTCCCATCCCCCGAAAACCGCCTGGGCGGTGAAAAGCACCCCGCCCCCGGCCTCGAGGTAATCCTTCAGGGCCCGGGCCGCCCCCTCCGGGAGGTCCAAGACCCCCAAGCCCACCACCACCAGATCGGCCTCCAAGGGAAGACGGAAGGGCCCCTCCTCCACCGAAAACCCCTGGGCCCGCAAAAGGGCGGCCAAGGCCTCGTCCCCTAGAACCAGAGCCCGGACCTGGTCCTGGGGCCTGAGTTCCACCCGGTCCTCGCTCCGACCCCACCCCCCTTCCGCCACCGCCTTGACCTGGGCGGCTTCGGTGAGGGGAAAGGTGTACAAAAGCCGCCTCTCCCCCTCCACCCTCAGCCGGTAGGCTCTGGTCCCCGCGGGCCCTTCCAAAAGAACCCGGCCTTCCACCTCCACCGGTGCGAAGAGCCGCACCCCCACCCCCACCGTCTCCCCTAAAAGGGGGAAGGCCGGGGGGACGAGGCGGACCTCGAGGAAGGGCCTGGGCTGAACGTAAAGGGCAAACAGGGGAAACGGGGGAACGACCGGTTCAAAAAGCCCATCGGAGATCAGAACCACCCGGTCCGGGCGGTAGGGGAGCGCTTCCTGGAAGGCCCGGTCCACCCGGGTCCGCTCTCCCAAAAAGGGCCTCTCCCCAGGGGAAAGCCGCCGGACCTCCTCGGCAAAGCCCAGGACCACCCCGGAGAGCCTCGAGGCAAGCCTCAAGGCCTCCTCCCGGGCGGAGGGGGAGAGGTCCAAAAGGTAGACCGTCCGGCCCCCAGAGGGAAGCTTGGGGTCCACCAGGGCCCCCAGGAGGACCAAAAGGAGAAGCGCCCTAATCCATCCAGTGGCCGAGCTTTTCCTTTTTGGCGGCCAAGTATCGCTCATTGTGCGGGTTGTCCCCCGCCCTCAGGGGGATTCGCTCCACCACCTCGATCCCGTATCCGGAAAGGGCCCGGATCTTTCGGGGGTTGTTGGTGAGAAGCCGCATCTTTCTGACCCCGAGGTCGTAGAGGATCTGCGCCCCCACCCCGTAGTCCCGGAGGTCCGGGGGGAAGCCCAAGGCCAGGTTCGCCTCCACCGTGTCCAAGCCCTCGTCCTGGAGGGCGTAAGCCCGGATCTTGTTCACCAGGCCGATCCCACGGCCCTCCTGGCGCAGGTAGACCAGAACCCCTCTTCCCTCCCCTGCGATCCGCTGCATGGCCAGGTCCCGCTGGAAGCCGCAGTCGCACCTTAAGGAGTGAAGGGCGTCCCCAGTGAGGCACTCGGAGTGCATGCGCACCAACACGGGCTCATCCGGAGTCCACTCCCCCATGACCAAGGCCGCGTGCTCCTCCCCGGTGAGGGTGTCCCGGTAGGCGAGGATGCGAAACTCGCCAAACCGGGTGGGCAGCGTCGCCTCCGCCAGCCGCTTGACATAGAGGTCTCCCTTTTCCAAGCGGTACCGGATGAGGTCGGCAATCGTACCCACCTTGAACCCATACCGCTCGGCAAAGGCCAAAAGGTCCGGGAGGCGGGCCATGGTCCCGTCCTCCTTGAGGATCTCGATGAGGCTGCCCACCGGGACAAGCCCCGCCAGGCGCAAAAGGTCCACCGTGGCCTCGGTGTGCCCCGCCCGGCGGAGCACCCCGCCTTTTCGGGCGATGAGGGGGAAGACATGCCCCGGGCGGCGGAAGTCCTGGGCCGTGGCCTCGGGGTCGGCGAGGAGGCGGATGGTCGCCGCCCGCTCAAAGGCGGAGATCCCCGTGGTGGCCCCCTTGGCGTCCACACTCACGGTGAACAGCGTCCCCTGGGGGTCCTGGTTTTGCTCCACCATGGGCCTGAGGTCCAACGCCCTGGCCCGCTCCTCCGTCAAAGCCACGCACAGAAGCCCCCGGCACTCCTTGAGCATGAAGTTCACCCATTCCGGGCTCACATGCTCCGCCGCGAGGATGAGGTCGCCCTCGTTTTCCCGGTCCTCGTCGTCCACCAAAACCACGGGGCGGCCCATCCTAAGTTCCCCAATAAGCTCCTCCGTCCGGGCAAGCTCAGCCATGCCTCTCCTCCGGAACCGACCCAAAGGCCATCAGCCTTTCCAAGTAGCGCGCGATGAGGTCCACCTCCAGGTTCACCCCTTGCCCTTCCGTCCACTCAGCCAGGGTGGTCGCCTCGAGGGTATGGGGGATGAGGGTGACGAAAAACCGGCAGCTCTCCACGCCGGCCACGGTGAGGGAGACCCCATCTAGGGCCACCGAGCCCTTGGGGGCGATGTACCGGGCCAAGGGTAGTGGGGCCTCGAGCCAGACGTCCCAGGCCCCCACCTCCCGCCGCACCGAGACCACCCGGGCCACCCCATCCACATGCCCGGTGACGAAGTGGCCCCCAAGCCGGTCCCCCAGCCTTAAGGCCCTTTCCAGGTTGACCCGCTGCCCCACCCGCCAGGGCCCCGCCGTCTTCTTCAGGGTCTCCTGTGCGAGCTCCACGAAAAACCCCTCCCCATCCAGGTCCACCACGGTGAGGCAGGCGCCATTCACCGCGATGGAATCGCCCACCCGCGTCCCCTCTAGAACCCGCCTCGCCCCGATCTTAAGCCGGAGGAGGCTTCCCTCCTCGCGGCCCAGGATCACCCCCGTTTCCTCCACCAGCCCTGTGAACATCACCCCTCCGGATAGGCCTCGAGCCA
>NZ_PSMQ01000072.1:0-7742 GCF_040290245.1 Thermus sp. | reverse complement strand
ACGACCAGCCCCCCCCCTGCAACCCCCTCTCCAACCCCTCCGCCCAAAGTCTCCCTGACCCTTCCCGGTGGACTCAGGGAGGAGACCTCCCTTTTGCGTCTCAACCCCCAGGTGGCCCTGGCCGTTGGAAGCAGCCTGGGGGAGCTAGGGATCGAAAGCCTGGTGGACTGGCTGGCCATTTTGGACGACCTGCGAGGGGCGATCGCCCAGGCTCAGCTTTACGCCTCCGCGGGTCAGTACGACCGGGTGCGGGAGCAGCTGGCGTACGCCTATGGACGCTACCGGCTCAAGGTCTATCCCGTCGTCTCTTCCTACGCCCCCAGCCTGGCTGACCGAACCGACCAGCTCTTTTTGCGCATGCAAAACGCCTTGGGGATTAGGACCCTCGATCTGGTCGTTCTCCTGGGAGAACTCCAAGAAGCGGAGGAACGCCTTTTAGGAGGAAGTCTGGGGTTCTGGCACAGCCTCCAGGTGCAGTTGGAATTCTTCTTCCTTGGCCTCCCCCGGGCCATCCTCACCCTTTTAGCGGCGGCCCTGGCCCTCTTCCCCCTTTACCTGGTCCGCCTGACCTTTGGCGGGCGGAACCTGTACTGGAACCTGGTTTCCTTGGCCTTCCTCTTCCTCTTCCTCCCCGCCATCGCTGAGGGCCTTTCCTACCTGGGCGCCATTTTGGCCGACTATGGCGGGCTTCCCGGCCTGGGGGTGCTGGCCAATCTGTCCATTGCCCAGGGGCTTTTCGCCTACTTGGCCTGGGGGGCATCCACCTTCTTGGTGGTGGCCCTCGCCACCGCGGGGCTACGGGGCATCGCCGCCCAGTTCGGCCTTCTGCAGGACCGGGAAAAAGCGGAGACCATCCAGGAAAAACCCTCTCCCACCCTTACCAGCGAGACCATCGTGGAGTGGGACGAGGAGTTCTAAAGCTCCATCCCCATGATGTGGTACCCCGCGTCCACGTAGATGACCTCCCCCGTGATGCCGCTCGAGAGGGGGGAAAGGAGGAAAAGACCCAGGTGGCCCACCTCCTCCTGGGTCACGTTCCGCTTCAAGGGAGCCACCTGGGCCACCCGGTCGTACATCCTCATGAACCCGGGGATGCTCCGGGCGGCCACGGTCCGAACGGGACCCGCGGAGATGGCGTTCACCCGAACCCCCTTGGGCCCAAGCTCGTAGGCCAGGTAGCGGACGCTGGTCTCCAGAGCGCTTTTGGCCACGGCCATGACGTTGTACTTGGGCACCACCTTTTCGCTGGCGTAGTAGGTGAGGGTGACGAGGCCTCCCCCCTGCCGGAGAAGGGGCTCGGCCCTTTGGGCCACGGCCACCAGGGAGTAGGCGGAGACCTCGAGGGCCAGAAGCCAGTCCTGCCGTCTGGTGTCCAGGTACCGCTTTTCCATAGCCTCCCGGGGGGCGAAAGCGATGGCGTGGACCAGGTAGTCCAGCCCCCCCCAGGCCCTTCGGACCTCCTCAAAGAGGGCGTCCAGCTCCTCGTCCTTCGTCACGTCCGCCTGGAAGGTCCGCGCCCCGAGGGGCAGGGCCAGCCCCTCCACCTCCTCCCTTAGCCGCTCGGCCTGGTAGCTGAAGAAAAGCTCCGCCCCCGCCCGGTGGAGCTTTTCCGCAATGGCGTACCCCAGGCTCCGCTGGTTGGTCACCCCCATGACGAGGGCCTTCTTGCCCGAAAGGTCTATGGCCATCATGGCGGGGATTATATCCCAGGTTTAAAATGGGCGCATGGTGAATCTGGACGCCTACGGCTCCACCAAGGAGGAGGTCCTGGCCCACCTCGCCCAAAGCCGGGCCCGGCTTCTTCAAGCCTTGGGGTTGGAGGAGGAGGTGTTAACCCAGCCCGTCCGGGAGGGGGCCTGGAGCCCCTTGATGTTTCTGGAGCACGTGGCTTTGGTGGAAGACTCCACCGTCCGGGTCCTAAGGCGGCTCCGCCGGGTTGCCCAAGGAGAACCCCTTCCCCCAGTGCCCACTCAGCCCGGAACGATGGTGGACGGCCGGCCCCAGGCCCCAGAGGGCGTACGGCCGAAGGGCGGGCTCTCCCGGGAGGAGGTGCGGGCTCTTTTGGAAAAAGCCCGGGCCCTTCTTCTAGAAGAGGCGGAGCGCCTGGACGAGAAGAACCCCTACACCTTCCCCCATCCCTTCTTCGGGGCCCTCACCGCCTTGGGCTGGCTTAAGGCCGCCGCCTACCACGAGGCCCACCACCTCCGGCTTCACCTCGAGCCCCTCCTTTCCAAGTAGCGCCGGTACCAGGCCTCGAGGTGGGCCGGGCTCACGCTCCGGATCACTTCAACCGCCTGTTCACTGGGGGAAGAAACCCCCTCCTCTCGGTGTTCCCTTCGGGAAGCAACTCGGTGTTCCCTTCGGGAAGCAACTCGGTGTTCCCTTCGGGAAGCAACTTCCAGAACCACCCCCGCGGTGGGGCTTCCCGCGAGCCGGGCGATCTTCCGGGCGGCCCCGGGGTCCTTCCGAACGTCCACGAAGACGAAGGGCACCCCCTTCATATTTACGATCTCACAAGGGCCGCACCCCGGTACCCCGTACAGCCGAACCATACCCCTACAGCGTAACACAGGGGCTATACTTCTTCGCATGCGCCTGGTGGAAAGGACCCCTGAGGTAGATCTAGAGCTTCTGCTAAAGGGCTTCGTTCCCCCGCCCCGGTTCGCGGGCGCCACGTTCGGCGCCTACCGGCCGGACCCCCGTTACCCCTCGCAAGCCCTGGCCAAGGAGCGGCTCAGACGCTGGGTCAAGGACCGACCCCGGGGAGGATGGTTCCCTTTTGGCAGAAAGCCCCGCCTGCCTGGGCCCCAAGGGATCTACCTGGACGGAGGGTTTGGGGTCGGCAAGACCCACCTTTTGGTGGCGGCCTACCTCGAGGCCCCGGGCCCCAAGGCCTTCCTCCCCTTTGAAGAGCTGACCTACGCCCTGGGCCTTCTGGGCCTGAAGGAAGGGGCCCGGTGGTTTGGAAGGCTCCGATACCTCTTCATAGACGAGTTTGACCTAGACGACCCCGGAAACGCCCAGATGGCCACCCATTTCCTCTCCCTCATCATGGACCAGGGCGTCCGGGTCGCCACCACCTCCAACACCCCCCCTGGGGCGCTGGGCCAGGGGCGGTTCAATGCAGAGCAGTTCAAACACCAGATCCAAAGCCTGTCCAAGCGGTTTGCAGTGGAGACGATCGACGGGGAGGACTTCCGCCACCGGGACCCCGGCCGCTTCCCCAGCCTCTGGCCCCCGGAAGAGGTGGAGCGGGCCTACCGGATGGACCCCGGCCCCAAAACCCTGGACGAGTTTCCCGCCCTCTTAAGCCAACTGAGGACCCTCCACCCCATCCGGTATCGGTTTTTGCTGGATGGGGTCCGGACCGTCTACCTCCAGGGTCTCCAGCCCATCCAGGACCAGAACGATGCCCTGCGGTTCGTCTACTTTGTGGATGTCCTCTATAATCTTGGGCTGGGCCTGCGGGCAAGCGGAGCCCCCCTCGAGGCCCTCTTCCTCGAGAGCCATCGGTCCGGCCCCTTTGCCAAAAAGTACGGCCGGGCGCTTTCTCGTCTGGCGGAGCTTTTAGGGTAAGATGGCCCTATGAAGGACATCGCAGAGGACCTCGGCAACCTGGCCCATCTCCTTTCCCAGGCCAGCGCGGCGGTCTCGGTCCTCGAGGCCATAGAAGAGGTCCTGGACGAGCTGAAAGACGGGGAGCTCTCGGAAGAGGAGGCCCTGGAAGAGATCCAGGAACTGGTGGCGGAGTACGCGGCCCTGCGGGAACTCTCTGAGATGAGCCCGGAGGAGATTATGAAGCTGGCAAAGGAGGGCGAGGAAGGGCTTTCCTCCTGATGAAGGTCCTGATGAAGGTCGTCGCACTGGTTTTGGACTCCGTGGGCCTGGGGTTTTTGCCGGATGCCCCCCTCTTTGGGGACGAAGGCGCGGACACCCTGGACCACACCCTTTTGAAAACCGGGGTCGACCTCCCCAACCTGGCGGGGCTGGGCCTGGGGTGGGTTCCCGGGGTGCACACCCTACCCAGGAGGCCACCCAAGGCCGCCTTCGGACGCATGCGGGAGGCCAACCCCGGCAAGGACACCAGCACCGGCCACTGGGAGTTCGTGGGCATCCATCTGAAGGAACCTTTTCGCACTTTCCCGGAAGGCTTCCCAGAGGAGTTCCTCTGGGAATGGGCCCGGGCCATTGGGGTGAGAGGGTGGCTCCTGAACCGTCCCTACTCTGGAACAGAGGCCATACGGGACTATGGGAAGACTCACCTGGAGACTAGACTACCCATCGTCTACACCTCCGCGGACTCTGTGTTCCAGGTGGCGGCCCATCTGGACGCGGTGCCCTTGGGAACCCTGTACGCTTGGTGCGAAAAGGCGCGGGAGCTGCTTCGAGGCCCTTACCAGGTGGCCCGGGTTATCGCCCGCCCCTTCGCGGGGCGGGAGGGGGGGTTCTACCGGAGGGAGGACCTGAGGAAGGACTTCGCCCTCAAGCCTCCTCCCAACGTTCTCCACGCCCTCCGGGCCGCCGGGGTGGAGGTGGTGGGGGTGGGAAAGATTCCAGACATCTACGCCCACGAGGGGTTCAGCCGGGAGGTCAGGACCCAGGACAACCTGGATGGCCTCGAGAAGACTCTGGACTTGATGCGGGAGCCCTTCACGGGCCTCATCTTCACCAACTTGGTGGACTTTGACGCTAGGTACGGCCACCGGCGGGACCCAAAGGGGTACGCCCGGGCGCTTCAAGAGCTGGACGCTTTTTTGCCCAGGCTCCTCGAGGCCTTGGGCCCCAAGGACCACTTCTTCTTGATCTCCGACCACGGGAACGACCCCACCTTCTTCGGCACCGACCACACCCGGGAGTACGGGATGCTCCTCTGGGTGGGGCCAGGGGTGGAGGGGGATCTGGGGACGCGGGAGACCTTCGCCGACCTGGGGGCTACCTGGGCCCGGCTCTTCGGGGCCAGGTGGGAAGGGCCGGGAACAAGCCTGGTATGACCTGGCGGGACGTCCTGGATATCCTGCTGGTCACCTTTCTCTTTTATTCCCTGTGGCGCCTGCTCCAGGGCACCCGGGCGGTGAACCTGGTCCGGGGGGTTTTGGTCTTCCTTTTGGTCTGGTCGTTGTCGGGGCTTCTGGGCCTCAGGACGCTGTCTTGGATTCTTGGCAACGCAGCCACCCTGGGGGCCTTCGCCCTGGTGGTGGTCTTCCAGCCGGAGCTCCGGGGGGTTTTGGAGCGGATCGGCCGGGGCCAGGCGCGGCAGGAGCAAAGGCCCTACCTGGAGCTGATCTGGGCGGTAAGGCGGCTTTCCGAGCGAAGGCACGGAGCCCTCATCGCCCTGGAAAGGCGCACCCCCCTGGGGGACCTCGCTGCCACGGGGGAGATCCTGGAGGCCCGCCTTTCCTCCAGGCTTCTGGAGACCCTCTTCTTCCCCGGCACCCCCCTGCACGACGGCGGGGTCATCCTGAGGGAAGGCCGGATCCTGGCCGCAGGCTGCGTCTTTCCCCTCTCGGACAAGGAGGTGGACCTGGGGACGCGGCACCGGGCGGCCCTGGGGCTTTCCGAGGTTTCGGATGCTTTGGTCATCGTGGTCAGCGAGGAGAGGGGAAGCATCCGGGTGGCGGAAGGGGGAAGGCTTTCCCCGCCTTTGAGCCTCGAGGCCCTGCGGCAGATCCTCAAGGAGGAAACATGAGAATTAGGCTCCTGGAGCTCGGTTTTTCCTTCATCGCCGCCTTCGCCGTCTGGTACCTCTTAAAGGAGAAGGCCCCGGTGGTGGAAAGGGCCCTTTCCGTTCCCCTCAAGGTGGTGGGCCTGGGAAACGACCGGGTGGCGGACGGCCTTCCCAAGGAGGTCCTTTTGCGTCTCAGGGGGCCTGCGCCCTTGGTGGAGGACAAGACCCTGCCCGTCTCGGCCTATCTGGACCTTTCCAATGCGGATGGGGCGTTCGTTCGAGAGGTCCAGGTGGCCGTGCCCCAGGGCGTGGAGGTTTTGGAGGTCCGGCCCGCCCGGGTGGAGGGTCAGGTGGAGAGCCTGGTCCGCCAGGCCCTCCCCGTCCTCCTCACCAGCCCCGACGGCCCGGTAGAGCCCGAGGTCAAAACCGTGCAGGCCGAGGGGCCCAGAAGCCGGATGGAAAAAGCCCGGCTGGCCCTGGGCTTGGACACCGGGGGCGAGGAGGTGGCCTTGGTGGCCTTCGGAGAAGGGCCCCTTCTGGGCATCCGCCTGAGCCCGGAACGGGTGCGGGTGAAAAGCCGGAGCAGCTTCCTCGAGTCCAGACTCCTTCCGCTGCGCCCGGTTCCGCCCCCAGGGTACAGGGTCTTGGAGTTCTCCCCTAAGGCGGTCCGCCTGGTGGGGCCGAAAGGGGTCCTGGACGAACTCAGCGAGGTGATGGTGCGGCTGCCCGGCACGACCGGGGTCTACGAGGGAAGCCTGGACCTCCTCCTGCCCCCCGGGGTCAGCCCGGTGGGGGTGGTTTTGGGACGGGCCCGGCTTGCGCTAGAATGAAAGGGATGGCCTTGCCGATCCGCCTTTACGGCGACCCGGTTCTAAAAAGGAAGGCCCTCCCAGTCGAGGACTTCTCCGGCCTAAAGGCCCTGGCCGAGGAGATGCTGGAAACGATGTTTGAGGCCCGGGGGGTGGGGCTGGCCGCACCCCAGGTGGGCCTCTCCCAGCGGCTTTTCGTGGCGGTGGAGTACGCGGATGAGCCCGAGGAAGACGAAAAGCCCCTCCGGGCCCTGGTGCGGCGGGTGTACGTGGTGGCCAATCCAGCCATCACCCACCGGGAGGGCCTCGAGGAGGGGATGGAGGGATGCCTCTCCCTACCGGGGCTGTTCTCGGAGGAGGTGCCCCGGAGCCTGCGGATCCGAGTGGAGTACCAGGACGAGTACGGGGAAAAGCAGAGCCTCGAGCTCGAGGGGTATATGGCCCGGGTCTTCCAGCACGAGATCGACCACCTAGACGGCATCCTCTTCTTCGAGCGCCTGCCTAAGGAGAAGCGGGAGGCCTTCTTAAGGGAGAACCGGGAGGCCCTCGTCCGCTTCCAAAAGGAAGCCAGGGCCTTTTTGAAGGAGCTTCGGGGCGGATGAGGGTGGCCTTTTTCGGAAGCCCCGCCTGGGCGGTTCCGGTTTTAAAGGCCCTGGACGAGGCGCACCCGGTGGTGTTGGTGGTCACCGCTCCCGACAGGCCCCAGGGCCGGGGGCTCAAGCCCGCCCCCACCCCGGTGGCGGAGTACGCCCTGGCCCGGGGGCTTCCCGTTTTGAAGCCCGAGCGGCTGAAGGGCAACCGGGCCTTCCTCGAGGCCTTCAAAGGGGCAAGCCCAGAGGTGGCCGTCACCGCCGCCTACGGCAAGATCCTGCCCAAGGAGATCCTGGAGGTTCCCCCTTACGGCTTTCTCAACCTCCACCCCTCCCTGCTGCCCAAGTACCGGGGGGCAGCCCCGGTCCAGTGGGCCCTGATCCGGGGGGAGAAGACCACCGGGGTGAGCATCATGAAGACGGAGGAGGGGCTGGACACCGGCCCCATCTACCTGGCCTATGAAACCCCCATCGGCCCCGAGGAGACCGCTTTAGAACTTTCCCAAAGGCTCCGGGACAAGGGGATTGAGCTCCTCCTCGAGGTCCTAAGCCGCCTTCCCGACCTCACCCCCATCCCCCAGACCGGGGAGGCCAGCTACGCCCCCCCCTTGACCAAGGAGGAGGGCCGGATCCGGTTTGACGACCCCGCGGAGGCCATCTACGCCCGCCATCGCGGGG
>NZ_PSMQ01000071.1:0-8034 GCF_040290245.1 Thermus sp. | reverse complement strand
AAGGGGGGGCCTCGAGCCCGCCTTCCTCCCGCCTAGGGCCACCGCGAGGGATCTCGCAAAGACCTTTCCCGAAGCGGGCCGGGTCCTCTTCGTGGCCTCGGCCTTGGCCGAGGGGACGCTGGAGGAGGGGCTTCGGGCGCGGGGGGTATGGGTGGAGCGGCTGGACGTTTACACCACGGAAGTGAACGAAGGAGCCCTCTTCGAGGCCTCCAGGGAGGGGCTCGAGGGGGCGGAGGTGGTGGCCCTGGCCAGCCCCAGCGCGGTCCGGGCTTGGGCCGAACGGATTGGGCTGGACCTGAAGGCGGCCTGCATCGGCCCCTCCACCGCCGAGGAGGCCCGCCGCTTTTTCAGCCGGGTCTACGAGGCGGAATCCCCCGGCTTAGACGGGCTTTTCTCGGCGATTCTTAAGGCTTTGGGTATGGACCTCCCCCGGGAGATGGGGTAGATTAGGACCGGGTATGATTCCCCTTTTCCTCGTGGGCCTCTCCCACAAGACCGCTCCTTTGGAGGTGAGGGAAAAGGCGGTCATAGACCCCGCGCTCCGTCTCCCCGCTCTTTTGGGGGAGGTCCGCCCTTTGGTGGCCCTTTCCACCTGCAACCGGACGGAGCTTTACTTCACCGGAAACCGGGTGAAAAGGGCGGTGACCTTCCTTAAGGGCCTGGGGGTGGGGGAGAGGCATCTTTATGTCCGAGAAGGCCTCGAGGCCCTGCGCCACCTCTACCGGGTGGCCGCGGGCCTGGACTCCTTGGTGGTGGGGGAGGGCCAGATCCTGGGCCAGGTGCGGGAGGCCCTTTTTAGGGCTCGAGGCCTAAGGAGCACGGATGCCCTTTTAGAAAAGGCCTTTCTCACCGCGGTGGCCTTTGGCAAGCGGGCCAGGAGCGAGACCTTAATCGGTCAAGGGGCGGTGAGCGTGGCCTATGCGGCGGTGGACCTGGCCCAGGCGGTCTATGGGGACCTCACCGGGCTTTCCGTGGCCGTTATAGGGGCAGGGGGGATGGCCCAGCTCCTCCTCGTCCACCTACGGGCCCGGGGGGTGGGAAGGGCCTATGTGGTCAACCGCTCGAGGGAAAGGGCCGAGGAGCTCGCCCGCCGCCACGGAGGCGAGGCGCGCCTCCTTTCGGAGCTCCCTCAGGTGCTTAAGGAGGCGGACATCGTGGTGGCCTCCTCGGGGGGCGGGCTTCTTTTGGGGCCTAAGGACATCCCCAGGCGGGAGCGGCCGCTTTTCCTGATCGACATCGCCCTACCTCGGAACATCCATCCCGAGGTGGGGCGGCTTCCCTACGCCTACCTGTACAACCTGGACGATTTGCAGGCCGTGGTTCAGGAAAACCTGCGGCGGCGCGAGGAGGAGGCCAGACGGGTAGAGGGCCTTCTGGAGGCTCAGGTGGGGGATTTTCTAGAATGGTATGCAGGCCATCGGGTGCGGGAGGCCATCCGGCGGCTTAGGGAGGAGGTCCTGCTCGAGGTCCAAAGGGAGCTTCCCGCCGCCGACCCCCTGACCCTGCACAAGGAGGCGGGCCGCCGGGCCCACCCCAGGATCCTCGAGCTGAAGCGGCGGGCGTTATGGCCGCTGGCCTAGCTGTTTTGGGTATGTGCTTCCTCGCCCTGGGCCTTTTCTGGCCCCGGGCTTTAGCCTGGGGTGGGGTCTTCCTCCTCCTTTCGGGTGGGGCGGACGCCTTCCAGAAAGGCCCCTTCATGACCCCTGCCCAGCCTGCCCTCTTCCTCTCCGGCCTTTTGGCGCTTCGGTCGGGGACGCTCTTCTTAAGGCCTAAGCTCGCCCCCTTGCGCACCCATCTTCTCCTCTTGGCCCTCTTCCTCGCCCTCTTTGCCCTGAAGACCCTACCCCATCCAGGGGCGGTTCTTCCCTGGGGGCTTACCCTGCTCCATGGGGGGAGTTTTCTTGTGGCCTACCTGGCCCTGGCGGTGGGGACGGGGGCAGGGGTGCTGTGCGTTTTGCAGGATCTGCGCCTGCGCCTCGTCCCTTGGAAGGCCTTGGGGGCTCCGCCCTTTTGGAGCCTAAGGCGGCTTGAGCGGGGGTATCTGCGGGTAGGGTACCTGGCGGCGACCCTCGGCCTGGCCAGCGGCATGGCCTGGGCCTGGCGGTACTTCGGGAGCCCCCTAGCCCCGGACCCCAAGGAGGTCCCTGTCCTTTTGGGCTGGCTTCTCCTCACCCTCTACTTCCTTCTGGAAAAGCGGCTTCAGGGCTGGACCCGGGCCCTTATCCTCCTCCTCGCCTATGGGCTCCTCCTTTTTGCCTTTATGGGGGCACCCTTTCTGGGTTCCCGGCACCCCTCGAGGCTGGGGTTTTGAATCGATCTGCTGCCGCCAAGGCCCATTTTTCCAAGCAAAAGATGCACTTCCGATCGGGACTGTTGGGGCCATTTTACGCGGGGGGAATATACGTCAAGCCCCAGTGAGCCCCGGGTGCTTTGGCCCGGTCAGTTGCCCAGCGGCCACGTTCCAGGGTCAAACCCCGAGCGGAGGGGGTGGCCCGCTTGCGGGAAGGGAAAGGGTGAAGACGGTTCCCTTGCCCTCTTCGCTTTCCACCCAGACCTCCCCCCCGTGGGCCTCGAGGATGGCCTTTACAATGGCAAGTCCAAGCCCTGAGCCCCCCCGTTCCCGATCCCGGGCCTTGTCCACCCGGTAAAACCGCTCAAAGATGTGGGGGAGGTGTTCTTTGGGAATGCCCTCGCCGTCGTCTTGTACCTGGAGGATGACCCTTTCCCCCACCTCCATGCCCCGGAGGACCACCCGGCGGGCTTTGGCCTTCAGGCTATTCGTCACCAGGTTGGCCAGGACCTGGTGGAGCCGGTCAGGGTCCCCCAGGACGAAGAGATCCTCCGCTCCCTCCAGGACGATCTCCCCCGGGTGGCCTTTGCTGAACTCCTCCCGGACCTCTTCGAAGAGGCTTTTGACGTGGACGGGGAGGGGCTTCACCTTCCAGGCCCCGCTTTTGGAGAGCTCCAAGAGGTCCTCCACCAGTTTGCGCATCCTCTCCGCCTCCCGTTTGATGACCTCGAGGCTCTCCCTTTGCGCCTCTGTGACCGGGGTGCGCCTTAGGAGGTAGCCCACGTGGCCCAGGATGGCGGTGATCGGGGTTCTAAGCTCGTGGCTTGCGTCGGCCAAAAAGCGCGTCTGGGTTTCAAAGGCCTCCCGCATCCTCCGCATCATGGCGTTCAGGGCCCGGACCAGAGCGTAGACCTCGTCTTGGCTTTGGGGTTCGGGAAGCTCCTCGGGCCTGGCCTCTATCGCACCCGCCTTCTTGGCCACCCATTCCAGGGGCTCTAAAGCCTGCCGCACAAGCCGCCTGGCGAAAAGGGCCGAAAGGAGGAGGACCAAGAGGGCGGTGGCGGCGTAGATCCGGGTGAACTGGTTCAAGGTGGCCTCTATGGGTTCCACGGGCTTTCCCACCAGAAGGGCCCCATTCCACTCCGCCTGGCCCAGGCGGACTTTGACCTTGCGCGCCAAAACGAGAAGCCGCAGGGGACTCCTCTCCCGGGGGAGGGCCACCTCGGCCCAGACCTCCCCCTTTTGCAGGAGGGTGGCATAGGCCTTCTGGGAGAGGACGAGGCGGTGGCTTCCCAGAGCGGGGCTTTTCTGGACGCTGATCCCCCCCTCCTTGGCCAGAAAGGCCGGGTCGGTCTCGGTGAAGAGCTGAACCTCCGCGTATAAGGTGGAGGGGAGGCCCACGGAAAGGAGCTCCCCACCCCCGGTGTTCAAAAGCCGGACCACCTGGGTGCTGGCTTGGGCCAGCTCCTCCCGGAGGCTTCGGTAGAGGAACTCCTTTAGAAGTCCGTGAACCCCTCCTCCCAGGAGGAGCAAGGAGGCGGCGAGAAGGAGGGTGACCAGGAGGGTGATGCGGGTCCTAAGGGTCACGGCGCTTTCTGGAATTGGAGGTTTTTCGCCCCTAATCCTCCCGCAGGACGTACCCCACCCCCCGGACGGTGTGGATGAGGCGGCGTTCCCCTTGGCCCTCGAGCTTTTTGCGCAGGTAGCCGATGTAGACGTCCACCACGTTGCTTCCCCCTTGGTAGCCGGGCCAGACCTTTTCCTCGATCTCGTAGCGGGTGAAGACCTTGCCCGGGCTTTTGGCGAGGAGCTCTAGGAGCTCAAACTCCTTGTTGGAGAGCTCGATCCGCCGCCCGGAGCGGAAGACCTCCCGGCCCTCGAGGTTGATGATCAGGTCCGCCACCCGGATCTCCCCGGTGATCGCGGGGCTCACCCGGCGCAGGTGGGCCCGGATGCGGGCCAGGAGCTCTTCTATGGAGAAGGGTTTGACCAGGTAGTCGTCCGCCCCAGCGTCTAAGCCCTGGACCTTGTCCTCCACCCGGTCTTTGGCCGTGAGCATAACGATGGGCACATTGGAGGTTTTTCGGATGCGCTTGGCCACCTCAATCCCGTCCATGACGGGAAGCATTAGATCTAGGATGACCAGGTTGGGGTTCGTTTCCCGGAACCGGGAAAGGCCGGTGATCCCATCGTAGGCCACCTCCGTCCGGTAGCCTTCCGCCTGGAGCTCGAGCTCGATAAAGCGGGCAATGTCCTTCTCGTCCTCGATGAGGAGGATCAGGGGGTTCTCCATGCCCCTTAGTCTAGCTTACTTTCTCATGAGAAAGCTAGGCCCGTGGGGGCCTCAGGGCACCCCGGCTTTCCGCAGGGCCTCCGCCACCACCTCCTCCGGGCGGACCCCTTCGTAAAGGGCCTCCTCGGTGAGGAAGAGGCGGTGGGGAAGGGCTAAGAAGGCGGCGTCTTTCAGCTCCGGCCAGTCCACAAAGGGTTTTTCCCGCAGGTACGCCAGCGCCCGGGCCAGGGCCAGCCACCGCTTGGCCCCCCGGGGGGAGAGGCCCGCCCGGAAGCGGCGGTCCTTTTGGGTGACCAGGGCCGCGTTCACCACCGCCTCGAGGGCTTTCTCCGAGACCCTCACCCCCTTGGCCGCCTCCTGGTGGGCCCGAAGGTCCAGGCCCAAGGGTTCGGGAAGCCGGGGCTCCTCCGTGAGGATGCGGAGCCAGATGGAAGCGGGTGGGGGCTTGATCCGGATGAGGCTGGTGAACCGGTCCAGCTGGGCCTCGGGCAGGGGGTAGGTCCCCTCCAGCTCCAAGGGGTTCTGGGTGGCGAGGACGAGGAAGGGGTCCGGCAAGGGGTGGCGCACCCCACCAAAGGTCACCGCCCGTTCCTCCATGGCCTCGAGGAGGGCCGACTGGACCTTGGGCGGGGCCCGGTTGACCTCGTCCGCCAGGACCACGTGGGCGAAGAGGGGGCCCTGGACGAACTCAAACCGCCCCTCCCGGAAGACCTCGCCCCCCGTGAGGTCCTGGGGAAGAAGGTCGGGGGTGAACTGGATGCGCTTGAAGGAAAGGCCGGTGGCCTGTGCGAAAGCCAAGGCCAAAAGGGTTTTCCCCAGCCCCGGCATCCCCTCCAGAAGGGCGTGCCCCCCGGCTAAAGCGGTGGCGAGGAGAGCCTCCACCACCTTTTCCTGGCCGAAAAGCACCCCTTCCAGGGCCTCTCTAAGCGCTTTCACGCCTTCTTTCCTCGACGATCTTCTGGGCCAGCTGGGGCGGGACCTCCTGGTAATGGCTGAACTCCAGGGTGTAGGCCCCCGCCCCCCCGGTCAGGCTCTGGAGGGCCCGATGGTACTCCAGAACCTCCGCCAAGGGCACCTCGGCCCTCAGCTCCGCCAGGGCTCCGTCTTGCTCCATCCCCAGGATCCGCCCCCGGCGGGCCTGGAGGTCGGAGAGGACATCCCCCACCCGGTCCTGCGGGACCAGGACCTTTAGGGTGTAGATGGGTTCCAAAAGCGTAGGGCTGGCCAACTCCATGACCTTCTTAAAGGCCATGCTGGCGGCGATCTGGAAGGCGAGGTCCGAGGAGTCCACCTCGTGGTAGCTCCCGTTGTAGACGATGGCCTTGAAGCCCATCACCGGGTAGCCGGCCAAAACCCCCTTCTTGGCCGCCTCGAGGATGCCTTTCTCGATCGCTTCCTGGTACTTGGAGGGGATGACCCCGCCCGTGATCCGCCATTCGAAGCTGTACTCCGAAGCGGGCTCGAGACGGAGCCAGACATCCCCGTACTGGCCGTGGCCGCCCGTCTGTTTTTTGTACTTGCCCTGTCCTTCCGCCACCTTTTTGATGGTCTCCCGGTAGGGGACCTTGGGCGGGGTGAACTCCACCTCCACCCCGTAGTCGGAAAGCCGCTCCTTGGCGGTGGCCAGGTGGAGCTCCCCGTGTCCCCAAAGGAGGATCTCCCCGGTCTCTTCCTGCCGGGTGAGCTTGAGGCTCGGGTCCTCCTCCAGAAGCTTCCTTAAGGCCTCCCCCAGCTTGGCCTCGTCCTTGCCCTTGGGCCGGAGGGCCACCACCACGTTGGGGTCGGGCAGACGGGCGAAGGGAACCTCCTCGCTTTCCGGCCTTCTCCCCTGCCAGAGCACCATCCCCCGGTGGAGGGTCTCCGCCTTGGGCAGGCCCAGGATGTACCCGGCCTCGGCTGCGGGGACCTCCAGGAGCTCCTTGCCCCGGGGGACGTAAAGGTGAGGAAACCGCACCGGCCCCCCTTCGCTTTCCAGCGCCTCCCCCGGGGCGAGCCGGCCCCGGTAGAGGCGGAGGTAGGCCACCTGGCCCATAAACGGGTCCACCTGGACCTTGAAGACCTTGGCCAGAGCAGGCCCTTCCCCGAAGCGCTCGGCCGGGGAGGGGAGGGCCTCGAGGATCAGGTCCAAAAGGGGAAGGGTGCCGATGAGGGTAGCCCCGGAGGCGAGGGCCACGGGGTAGAGAAGCCCCCGGCGGACCGCCTCGTGGAAGGCCCTTTCCAGGGCCTCCCCCGTGACCTCGTCGCCTTCCAGGTACTTTTCCAAAAGGGTCTCGTCCGTCTCGATGATGGCCTCGAGGACCTCCTTCCGGAAGGCCTCCGCCCGCTCCCGTTCCCCTTCCGGGAAGGGCACCTCCACCTCCTGGCCGGCCTCGTACCGGTAGGCCTTCTGGTGGAGGATGTCCATAAGCCCCACCCACCGTTTCCCCTCGTAGAGGGGCAGGTCCACGGGCAGGATGGGGCCCAGGGTGGCCCTTAGGTCTTCCAGAAGGGCGTAGTAGTCTCCTCCCTTGTCCAGCTTGGTGACCACCACCATCCGGGCGAGGCCCAGCCTTTCCGCCACGGTCCAGGCCCTTTCGGTTCCCACCTGGACCCCGCTTTCCGCACTCACCGCCACCAAAGCGGCGTCCGCCGCCTCCAGCGCCCCCCGGATCTCGCCCACGAAGTCCCCGTATCCGGGGGCGTCCAGGAGGAAGATCTGGTGCGCTCGGTAAAACAGGGGGATGACCCCGGTGCGCACCGTGGTCTTGTGCAGTTTGGCCTCGGGGGTGTAGTCGGTGGTGGTCGTCCCCTCCTCCACGCTCCCCATCTTCTCCTTGCCCCCCGTCCGGTAAAGCAGGGCCTCCGCCAGGGTGGTCTTACCGCTTTGCGCATGCCCGACCAGGGCCACCGTGCGAACCATAACCCCTCCTTGGTGCCCCTAGTATACGCCCCCCCGGGGGGCTTTTGTTGCGTATAGTGAGGATGTGCTCTACGTGAAGCGGCGGATCCTCGAGGAGACCCGGGCCCACCTTCTGCGGGAGCACCCCAAGGAGGCGGTGGGGCTCTGGGCGGGAAGGCGGGAGGTGGAGGCCATGCTCCCCCTCTCCAACGTGCACGAGCGTCCGCTTGTGGCGTACCGGGCCGACCCCTTGGCGGTCCTTAGGGCGCTTAAGGCCCTCGAGGCCCAGGGCCTGACCCTTTTGGCCATCTACCACTCCCACCCCCAAAGCCCCGCCTGGCCCAGCGAGACCGACCGCAAGGAGGCCTACTGGCGCGTTCCCTATGTCATCTTCGGCACGGACGGCTTCCGGGCCTTCCTCCTTCCGGAAGGCCGGGAGGTGGGGGTCGTCGTAGTCTAGGGTCATGTGGAGCCGGGAAGAGCTTTTGCGCTACCACCGCCAGATGATCCTTCCCCAGGTGGGCCCGGAGGGCCAGGCCCGGCTGAAGGGGGCGGCCGTGGCCGTGGTGGGGG
>NZ_PSMQ01000070.1:0-8081 GCF_040290245.1 Thermus sp. | reverse complement strand
CTGGAAGCCTCCACCTCCTGCCGAAGCCCGGCAAGCTCACCCCGGACCTCCCGCTTGAAGACCTCCATCCCCTCCCGGAAGGCGGACAGCTCCCCGCGGGTCTCCCCCCTGGAAGCCTCCACCTCCTGCCGAAGCCCGGCAAGCTCACCCCGGACCTCCCGCTCAAAGGCCTCCAGCCGCCCCTCCACCCGCTTCTGGAAGCTCGAGAACTCCTCCCAGAGTTCCCGCCTGAAGCCCTCCAGCTGCTGGCGAAAGGCCAAAAGCTCTGCCTTGACCTCCTGCCGGAGGGCAAAGATCTCCTGGGGAAGGGTGGCCATCACCCCTTCCACGATTCCCTCGAGCTTGTACAGGCGCTCCTCCAGGGTCATCCGCTTCCAGCCTAGCACACGCGGCCCGAACGGAAAGCGCATAGGGGGCCCCAGCCCGAAAGGCCCACACCCCGGGGTTGGAGAGGGCCGGACGAGGGCTTGAGGACCCGCAAAAACGGGATGGAGGCCGCAAGAAGGCGGTGCCCGCCCCACCCTTGACAGGACCGGGAAGACCGGTTAGCTTGGATGTGTAAACGTTTACGATGAAAAGGTCAAAGATGCCTACGATTAGGGAAATCGCACGTATTGCAAACGTTTCCGTAAGCACGGTGAGCCGGGCCCTCAACGGCCGCCCCGGCGTAAGCCGCGAAACCCAGGAACGGGTGATGGAGGCGGTCCGCACCCTGGGGTACGCCCCTAACCCCGTGGCCCGGGAGCTGGTGGGGAAACCCAGCACCGTGGGCCTTCTCCTGGCCCCTGAGGTGCGGCGCTACACCCCTTACTTCGTCCTCCTGCTGGAAAACCTGGCGGAGGAGCTCTGGCGGGTGGGGCTCCGGGTCAAGGAGGTGGCCACGGACGCCCGGGGCCTTCCCCTGGAGGAAGCCCGGGGCTACGTCCTTTTGGGGGCCCACGACCACGATCCAAGAATCGAGGCCCTGCAGAAAGCCGGCCACCCCTTTGTCCTCATCGGCGTCTACCCTGGGAGCTTCTGGGTGGCCCCCGACGATCCGGCCGGGGGGTACCTGGCCACGCGGCACCTCCTCGAGCTCGGGCACGAGGAGGTCGCCGTGCTCACGGGCTACCTTCACCACCAGGCGGGGCGGGAACGGCTCATGGGCTACAAAAAGGCCCTGCTCGAGGCCGGCCTGCCCTTCCACCCCGAGAGGGTCCTAGACGGCGAGTTCAGCGCCCTTTCCGCCTACCGCGCGGTGCGCAGGGCCTGGGAGGGGGGGCTTCGCTTCACGGGTCTTTTCGCCGCCTCCGATGAGATGGCCCTGGGCGCCTGGGCGGCCCTGGAGGACCTGGGCCTGCGCGTGCCCGAGGAGGTCAGCCTGGTGGGGTACGACGACCTCCCCGAGGTGGGGGAGCGGCTCACCACCGTCCACCAGGACCTCCCCACGATCGCCCGGGAGGCGGTCCACCTCCTGGGCCTGGCCTTGGCGGGGGAAGCCCCTTTGGGGAAACGGGTGCCCGTCCACCTCATTCCCCGGGGCACCACGGCGCGAAGGGGGGTGGGAGACTAGGAAAAAATCCGGCGGTTAGCGGCTTTTAGGTTGAGCGAGGTTCAAGGAAAGGAGGAAAGCATGCGGCGGTTTTTCATCCTCTTGGCGGCCCTTTCGGGCCTGGCCTTGGCCAAGACCCAGGTGCGCATCTCGGGCTGGGGAGGAACGGATATCGCAATCGTAAACGGCCTTTTAAAGGAGGTGGTCCAGCCTAAGCTGGACAAGGAGGGGATCGAAGTCCTCTATGAACCCATCGAGGGAGACTACACCCAGTGGCTCTTCAATGCCCTCTCTGCAGGAACGGCCCCAGACCTCTTTTATGTGGACATCTTCTGGTCAGAAGGCCTTTTCGCCACCGGGCGCGTGGAACCTTTGGACAGCTACTTTAGCAAACAGGAGGTAGGGGAGTTCCTCCCGAACCTGGTCCAGGCCTTCACCTACAGGGGGAGGCTCTACGGCATTCCCAAGGACTTCAACACCCTGGCCCTTCAGTTCAACACCGACCTCTTCGATGAGGCCAAGGTGCCCTACCCCAACCAGCAGGACACCTGGGAAACCTTTGAGGCCAAGCTCCAAAAGGTGCAAGGCAAACTGAAGGACGTAGCGGGACTTTGCGTAGTGGCTGACTTCGCACGCTTCGGGGCCTTTGCCTTCGCTACAGGCTGGAAACCTTTCGATGAAAAGGGGCATACCGTTCTGGACCAGAACTTCCGGCGGGCCTTCGAGTGGTACACGGGGCTGGTGAAGCGGGGAGCCGCCCGGTTTGCTCAGGACCTGGGGGAGGGCTGGACGGGCGGCTGCTTTGGCGGGGAAAAGGCAGCCACGGCTATAGAGGGGGCCTGGATCGGGGGATTCCTTCGGGACAAGGCCCCGAACCTGAAGTACAGGACCACCTTCCTTCCCATAGACCCGGTCACCAAGAAGCGGGGGAACTTTGTCTTCACGGTATCCTGGAGCATGAACGCCGCCAGCAAGAACAAGGGAGCGGCGGCCAAAGTGCTCAAGGCCCTTACCTCCCCAGAGGCCCAGCAGTGGGTTCTGGAGCGGGGCCTGGCCATCCCGAGCCGGTGGGCCCTGGCCAACAACCCCTACTTCCAGCGGCCGGGCAGGGAACCGGAGCTGAACCGCATCGTCTTCACGGGGTCCGGCCTCCAGGGCGGGAACGTCTACCCCTTCAAGTTCCTGGGCTACGGCGGGGACTGGATGCGCCCCATCAACGAGGCCCTGCAGGCGGTCATCACGGGGCAAAAGAGCGTGGACCAGGCGCTTAAGGAGGCCCAGACGGCTTTGGATCGGCTGACCGGAAGACGGTAGTCCAAGGGCAAAGGGGTGGCCCCCTTGGGCCACCCCTTGAGGTTCGAGCATGCGGCTTAGCACACGCACCCTCGAGGGCCTTTACGCCCTCTTTTTGCTCCTGCCCTTCCTCTTCACCCTGGGGGTCTTCTTCCTCTACGCCTTTCTTCGCGCCTTCTACTTCGGCTTCACCGACTACAACCTGTTCGCCCCCCCGAAGTGGATCGGGCTCAGCAACTACCTCCGCCTGTTCCAAGACCCCCTCTTCCTCACCGCCCTAAAGCACACCCTGATCTACAGCGTCATCGTCACCGCGCTCCAAACCTTTTTCGCCTTGCTTTTGGCCGTGGCCCTGAATCGGCCGCTGCGAGGGGTCACCTTTTTCCGCACCCTCTACTACCTCCCCTCGGTGGTCTCTACCGCAGCGGCAAGCCTCCTGCTCCTCTGGCTCTTCCAGCGCACGGGTCTCGTGAACCAGAACCTGACCCTGTTCCTCGCCCATCTGCCCCACCTGCTGGCCTTCGCCCTCCTTTTCCTGGGTCTGCAAACCCTCCAGGTGGCCTGGAAAAGACGTCAAAGGCGGGCGGGGTTCTGGGACCCGGCCCTAGCCATCCTTTCCGCCCTGGGGGCCTTCTTTGGGACCTATGCCTTGGCCCTCTTTGGGTTCCTCAAGCCCCTGGGGCTCAGGGTGGAAATCCCTTGGCTTCCCACGCGGGCCACCTTTTTGGGCCTGCCCTACCCCTTGTGGGCCATCATCCTCATGAACACCTACACCACCATCCCCACCTTCATGGTCCTCTTCCTGGCCGGGCTCAAGGGCATCCCCAGGACCCTTTACGAGGCCGCCGCCCTGGACGGAGCCAGCCCCTGGGTGATGTTCACCCGTATCACCGTACCCCTTCTAAGGCCGGTTCTTTTCCTCGTGATCACCCTGGGGCTCATCGGCACTCTACAGCTCTTTGACCAGGTGCTCTTTGTGGGAGGCTCTGGGGGGGCTCCCCTGGAGAGCACGATCACTCTAGCCTTCTACGTGTACAACAACGCCTTCCCCTCGGGGGCCCAGCCCCGGGTGGGCCTGGCCTCAGCCGCTGCCCTCTTCCTGGCCGGACTTACTCTCTTCATCGTCCTCCTCCAGCGCCGCTTTGGCGTGAGCGAGAGGGGGTGGTCCTGATGGGGCCCCGCCTCTTTGCCCGGGTGGCCTGGACCTACGGCCTCCTCCTCGCCCTCGGGGTCTTCTTCGTGGCCCCCTTCCTCATGGGGTTTCTGGCCAGCCTGAAGCCGGACCCCCTGGAGTGGCCCTTCAGCCTCCGCTTCGCCCAGGTCTCCCCCAAGAACTGGGCCGCCGCCTGGCGGCTGGGCCGGGCGGGCTCGGGAAACCCCTGGCTTGGAGGAATGCGCCCAGGGCGGGAGGTGGTTTTGGAGGTGGCCTACTTCCTCCCCCAGGGGCAGAAGGCGGAGGTCTTTGCCCAGATCCCCCGGCGCAAGGCCGGGGCCGGCATGGGGGCGGTTTTTGAAGCCCCGTACGCCTCCGAATGGGTCCGCCTCGAGGGGCCCACCCTTCTGGAAAGGCGGCCGGCCCGCCTGGGAGAGGCCGAGGGGGAGGTCCTCCGCTACCGCCTCCGCCTGGTCTACCCCGCCGGGAAGGGGCCTTTTTTAGAACGGGTTCCTTTGGACCTCGAGGCGGCGCGGGGGATGGTCCTGGTGGGGGCCAGCCTGGACCCCACCCGGCTGGAAAGGCGGGGCCGGGTGGCCAGCTGGGACAACGCGGTCCCAGGGCTTTTTGGATACGTCTTTCACAACTACGTGCGGGCCTTCCGGGAGACCCGGAGCCTGGAGACCGGGGAGAGCCTCTTCCTGCGCTGGACCCTTAACTCCTTCCTCCTCGCCCTGGCCAAGGTCCTCACCACCTTGGCCTTCGCCTCGATGGCGGGCTACGCCCTGGCCCGCCTCCGGTTCCCGGGGCGGCAGGCCCTCTTCCTCTTCACCCTCTTCAGCATGATGGTGCCCTCCCAGGTGACCTTCATCTCCAACTACCTGGTCTTAAGGGACGGGATCTTCGGGATCTCCAGGCTCTTCGGGGTGGACACCCTCCTCAACACCTACGCCGGCCTGATCCTCTCGGGCCTGGTGGGGGCGGGGGCGGTGTTCATCATGAAGCAGTTCTTCGAGTCCATCCCCCGCGAGATCGAGGAAGCGGCCCTGATCGACGGGGCCACCCCCATCCAGACCCTGGTGCGCATCATCCTCCCCATGTCCACACCCGCCCTCGGGGCCCTGGCCATCCTCACCTTCCAGGGGGTCTGGAACGAGTTTTTCTGGCCCTTCGTGGTCCTGACGAGCCCCCGGGACATCTACACCCTCCCCATCGGCCTCCTTTCCTTCCGCAACGCCTACGGCCAGGTGGGGGACTGGGGGCTGATCCTGGCGGGCGGATTCTTCTCCATGGTTCCCGTGCTCATCCTCTTCGCGGCCTTCCAACGCTACTTCGTGGAGGGTGTGAACGTGGGCGCCTTGAAGGAGTAAGGCATGATCCCCCTTAAAGAGGACGACACCTACCTCGTGCTGAGCGCCCGGGGCTTTGCCGAGGAAGGCCCCGAGGGCTTCTACCGCCACGACACCCGGTTCCTGGCCCGGTACCGCCTCGACCTACCCCCGGGGTTCCAGCTCCTGGAGACCCGGGTGCCCCGGCCCGACCGCCTGGTGCAGTTTTGGGGGCGGTTCCAGGGCCCCGACGGCGAGGCCTTCCTCCGGCGAGAGCTCCAGGTGGCCCGGGGCCGGGTGGTGGAGAGGCTGGTCTTCCACAACCTCTCCCCCCGGGCCTTGGAGCTTCAGGTGGGGCTGGAACTCCAGGCGAGCTTTGCCGACCTCTTCCAGGTGCGGGGGTGGCACGGCACAACACCCATCGGGGCGGGCCTAAGCCACCGGGCCAGGGACAAGGTGGAGCAGCGGGTGGTCCTGGACCCGGAACCGCCGCCCGGGGGCTTCCGCCTTCTTCTTCCCCCGAAGGGCCAGGAGGCCCTCGTCCTGAGCCTCCGTCTGGAAAGCCCCCTGGGTGCTTTCCCGTCAGGGAAACAGGTACCGGAGGCCCCCGGCCACCTGCCGGACTACGAGGCCTTCCTCCAGGCCTTCCCTCGAGGAGAGGGGGCCTGGGAAGCCCCCCTGCGCCAGGCCCTTCTGGATCTCCGGGCCCTCCTGCTGGCCACCCCGGAGGGCTTCGTCCCCGCGGCCGGGATCCCCTGGTTCGTCGCCCCCTTCGGCCGGGACAGCCTCCTCACCGCCTTCATGCTCCTCCCCTGGGGGAAGGAGGTGGCCCAGGGGGTTCTCCGCTACCTGGCCCACCGCCAGGGCCGCGTCCACGATCCCTTCCGGGAGGAGGAGCCCGGGAAGATCCTCCACGAGGTGCGCCTCGGGGAGCTTTCCCGCCTGGGAGAGGTGCCCTTCGCCCGCTACTACGGAACCGTGGACGCCACCCCCCTGTTCCTGGTCCTCCTCGGCCGCTACCTGGACCTCACGGGGGATCTGGGCCTGGTGCGGGAGCTCCGCCCCTCCTGGGAGGCCGCCCTGGGCTGGCTGGAACGAGCCGACCCGGACGGGGACGGCCTTTTGGAGTTCCACCCTTCCGGCTCGGGCCTCGCCGTCCAGTCCTGGAAGGACTCGCACGACTCCATGAGCCACGCCGACGGCAGCCTGGCCGAGCCCCCCCTGGCGGTGAGCGAGGTCCAGGGGTACGCCCACCTGGCCTTCCGCTATGCGGAGGCCTTCCACCGCGCCCTGGGGGAAAAAGAGGCGGCCAAGAGGGCCGGAAAACGGGCGGAAGCCCTCTACCGGCTGATCCAGGAGCGCTTCTGGCTTCCCGAGCTCGGCACCTATGCCCTGGCCCTGGACCGGCACAAGGCCCCCCTGCGGGTCAAGGCCTCTGACGCGGGCCACCTCCTCTGGGCCGGGGCGGTGCCGGAGGAAAGGGTCAAACCCCTGGTCCACACCCTCCTCTCCGAGGAGGTTTGGTCTGGCTGGGGCCTGCGCACCCTGGGGGCCAAGGAAGCCCGGTACAACCCCCTCTCCTACCACAACGGCTCGGTCTGGCCCCACGACACCGCCCTCTTCGCGGGGGGGCTTTTCCGCTACGGCCTGGCGGAGGAAGGACAGAGGGTCGTCCAGGCCCTTTTGGACCTGGCCCTTTCCCAGCCCGACCTCCGGCTTCCCGAGCTGGTGGCGGGCTTCCCCAGGGAACCGGGCCTGCCCCCGGTTCCCTACCCCGTGGCCTGCCGCCCCCAGGCCTGGGACGCCGGGGCGGTCGTCTACCTCTACGCCCTGGCCCACGGGGTCCGCGCCTGGTAGGCAAGGCCGTACGGGCGGGGCCTGACCCCAGCCGCCCCGGCCGGGGGGTTAAAATCATGGGAAGATGGCCCGGAACCGGTCCCAAAAAAACCGGCTTTGGTCCCAGCGAAGCACCTGGACGAGGCCAACGTGGCCCGGCTCGGGCTTATCTCCATCCAGGAGCGCATCCCCGAGGGGTACGCCTCCTGGGAAGAGGAGTTCGAGTTCCTGGGGAAACCGGTGAAGCTGGCCTGCTACGCCAGCGAGAAGGTCGGTGGGGTCCCCCATGGCCTGGACAACGAGGTCTCCCTGGCCCTGATCGCCCTTTACTTCAACGCCGGGGCCCCGGAGGACGGGGCTTTCACCACCACCCCCTACCAGATCCTCAAGCTCATGGGTCTGGACACCTCCGGCTACTACTACCAGGCCCTCAAGGAGAGCCTCATGCGCCTCACCACCGCCACCTACGTCCTCTCGGAGGCCTGGCGCTCCAACGGGCGTTGGCAGAGCGTCACCTTCCGCTACATCGAAAAACTGGAGTACACCTCCTCCGCAGCGGGCCGCCTGGACCGGGCAAGCGTGCTGCGCATCACCCTGGCCAAGGAGATCGTGCGGTCCTTGAAGCAAAACTACGTCAAACCTATAGACATCGAGTTTATGGCCAGCCTGAAGCGTCCTTTGAGCCGGGCCCTCTACCGCCTCCTGGACGCCCAGCGCTTCTCTCCGGAAAACCCCTCCCCCCTGGCCCGCTTCGAGGTGAACCTCATGGAGTGGGCCGCCGCGTGCAAGATCGTCCATAAGCGGCCCGACAAGGTGCGGCGCACCCTGGAGCCCGCCCACAGGGAGCTGATGGAGCGGCGCTACCTCGAGTCGGTGGAGTACCTGGACCGGGGGCAGAACCAAAGCATCGTCTACGTCTTCGGCGAGGAGGCCGGGGGCG
>NZ_PSMQ01000069.1:0-8111 GCF_040290245.1 Thermus sp. | reverse complement strand
GCGGCCGAGGAACTGGTTCGGCTTCTGCACGAAGAGGCCAAGGTGATCTGAGGAGGGAAAGAATGATCCTGGTGGTCCTGGAACACGACGGAAAAACCCTTAGGAAGGGGGCCCTCGAGGCCTTAAGCCGGGCCCGCGCCCTCTCCCAGGGCTTGGGCCTTCCCGTCCATGGCCTTCTCATGGGGGAAAACGCGGAGGGGGCCGTGGAGGAAGCCCGGAGGTATGTGGAGAAGGTCCACTTAGCCAAAACGGGGCCCTACACCGCAGAGCGCTTCGCGGAGGGGGTCTTCCAGTCGGGTAAGGAGGCCAAGGTCATCGTGGCCCCAAGCACCCGCCAAAGCCGCTCTTACACCGCACGGGTCGCCTACCGGCTTCGGGCTGGGCTTCTGGAGGACACCCTTGAGTCCTGGACCGAAGGGGGGGAGGTCTACGCCAGGCGCTACGCCTACCTAAACCGCGTCCTCCAAACCCAGAAAGCCCCCCTGCCCGTGGTCCTCACGGTCAAGCCCAACACCACCCCTTTGGCCAAGCCCCTGGCAAACCTCGGTGAGGTGAAGGAGATTGCTGTGCCCCAGGTGCCCACGGTGGAGGTGCTGGAAAGGCTACAAGAAGAAAGGAAGGGCGTCTCCCTGACCGAGGCCGATGTGGTGGTCACGGGTGGCCGGGGAATGGGAAGCCCGGAGGCCTTCAAGCTGGCCGAGGAGCTGGCCGCCCTCCTAAAAGGCGCGGTGGGGGCCACGCGGGCGGTGGTGGATGCGGGCTGGCGGCCCTACTCCGAACAGGTGGGCCAGACGGGGAAGACCGTCCAGCCTTCCTTGTACATCGCCTTGGGCGTCTCGGGAGCTGTCCAGCACCTTGCCGGGATGAACAAGAGCAAGTTCGTAGTGGCGGTGAACAAGGACCCGGAGGCCCCCATCTTCAAACACGCGGACTACGGGATCGTGGGGGACGTGCACCAGGTCCTGCCGGCCCTCATCGAGGCGGTAAAGAAACTAAAAGACTAGAAGGGAGCCTCTAGGACCCCTTAGGAGGTGCGGTTCTCCCCGCCCTCCTTTTCCTTTGGAGGCGGAGCCCCTTCCCCGAGCCCCTGGGCCTCGGCCGAGGCCTCCCCCCCGGGCTTGTCGTCCGCCCTTGGCTCCTTCAGGGGGGCCTCCTTCCTCCGGCGCAAAAGCCAAAGCGCCAGGGCCAGGAGGAGGAGAATGAGAAGGACCCCAGCCAGGAAGGTCCAGAAGGAAGCCGTCCCACCGCTTTCGGGCTTGGGGAGCTCCGGCAAGGCCAAAGGCGGGGTGCGGGAGGCCTGCTCTTGGGCGAACCTTTGCTCAAGGCCAGAGAGCCTTTCCCCCAGGGCCTTCAAACTCTGGGATTGAGCGGACACCGCCGTTTCCAAACGGAGGATGCGGGCCTCGAGGTCCGAAAGGGTTCTATAAACCCAGTACGCTCCCAGGCCTCCGAGGACCACCACGAGAAGAACCAGAACCCAAAGCAAAAATCTCTTCATTCTCTCACCCCCCTGCGCCCAAGACCCACTATACCGCACGGGCCCTGCTAGAATGAAGGCCGCTATGGCCGACAACGCCCGCCTGCTTCTGGACGAACTCCTGGCCGAGTTGGAGGAAAGGCGGAAAAGAGTCCTCCTCGGAGGGGGTGAGGAGCGGATCAAAAAACAGCACCAGCAGGGCAAACTCACGGCCCGGGAACGCATCCACCGACTTCTAGATGAAGGAAGCTTCGTGGAGCTCCTGCCCTTTGCCGAGCACCTGGAAACCGGTTTGATGGAAGGCCTGGAGGCCCCGGCCGACGGGGTGGTGACGGGGTACGGCACCATCCACGGCCGGCTTGTCTTCGTGTTCAGCCAGGACTTCACCGTCCTCGGGGGCTCCTTGGGAAAGATGCACGGGCGCAAGATCGCCAGTCTGATGGACATGGCGGTGAAGGTGGGGGCCCCCATCATTGGGCTCAACGACTCCGCGGGGGCCAGGATCCAAGAAGGGGTGGACAGCCTCTCCGGCTACGGAGAGGTGTTTTACCGAAACGCCGTCTACTCCGGCGTAGTCCCCCAGATCTCCGCCATCTTGGGCCCCTGCGCGGGGGGCGCGGTCTATAGCCCGGCCATGACGGACTTCATCCTCATGAGCCGCAGCACGAGCTACATGTTCATCACCGGACCCGAGGTCATTAAGAGCGTAACCCGGGAGGAGGTGAGCTTTGAGGAGCTGGGAGGGGCGGACGTGCACATGGAAAAAAGCGGGGTGGCCCACCTCGAGGCCGAGGGGGACGAGGCGGTTTTGGACCTCATCAAGAGGCTCCTTTCCTACCTCCCGCAAAACAGCCGGGAGAAGCCCCCCGTCCTCGAGGCCAAGGACCCCGTAGACCGGGAGACCCCTGAGCTTTTGGACCTCATCCACCCCGACCCCAAGCGCCCCTACAACATGCACCAGGTGATCCGAACCCTTTTGGACGAGGGGGAGTTCCTGGAGATCCAGCCTGCCTTCGCCCGGAACATCATCGTGGGCCTAGGGCGGCTCGGAGGGATGCCGGTGGGGGTGGTGGCCAACAACCCCCGGTTCATGGCCGGGGCTTTGGACATCAACGCCTCGGACAAGGCGGCCCGGTTCATCCGCACCATGGACGCGTTCAACGTCCCCCTCCTCACCCTGGTGGACGTGACGGGTTTCCTGCCCGGCGTGGCCCAGGAGCATGGAGGGATCATCCGCCACGGAGCCAAGATGCTCTACGCCTATGCCGAGGCCACCGTGCCCAAGATCACCCTCATCACCCGGAAGGCCTACGGGGGGGCCTACCTGGCCATGAACTCCAAGGACATGGGGGCGGACGTGGTGCTGGCCTGGCCCACGGCCGCCGTGGCGGTGATGGGGGCCGAGGGGGCGGCGAACATCATCTACCGGAAGGAGATCCAGTCCTCCCCTACCCCTGAGGAGACCCGCAGGAAGAAGATCGAGGAGTACCGCCAGGCCTTTGACAACCCCTACGTGGCCGCCGCCCGCGGGTACATCGACGACGTGATCGACTTCAAGGACACCCGCCGCCTCCTGATCCGCCACCTCCGGATGCTCTGGGACAAAAAGGAGGAACGGCCCTGGAAGAAGCACGGGAACATCCCCCTCTGAAGCCCTGACCTCACCGCCCGGGGCAGGCCTTGGGCGGTGTTTTTAATTGTGAATTGTACTACATCAAATTCTTTCACATGAAACTACCCTGGAAGGGTGAGCTGGACGATCCTCACCCAACTCTGGCGCCTCAACCGGGTGCTCCGGGAGGAGACCCTTCCCACCCTGGAGGCCTTAGGCCTCGCCCCCACTGATCCCTGGCTTCTCGCCGAGCTGGAGCACCACCCCTACCCCTCCCTCCTCGTCCACAAGACCCAGATCCCGCCCCCCACCATCAGCCACATGCTCAAGCGGCTGGAAAGGCTGGGCCTGGTAAAGAGGCGGCTGGAGCCTCAAGACCTGAGGCGGTACCGGTTTGAACTCACCGAGAAGGGTCGTCAGGCCCTGGAGGAAAGCCGAAAGGCCATGCAAAAAGCCCTGGAGAAGCGGCTCGACCGTTTGATGGATGAGGAAAAAACGCTCTTGGAAGGTATTCTTGATCGGCTCCTCGAGGGAGAAAGGGGGGAAGTGCTATGACCAATGGAAAACCAAGCCGGATGAGCCCCGAGGTGCGCTTTACCCTGATCGGCATCACCCTGGGCCTGTTTCTGGCCGCTTTGGACCAGACCATCGTCTCCACGGCCATGCCCAAGATCATCGCGGACCTCAAGGGAACGGAGTACTACGCCTGGGTCACCACCAGTTACCTTCTGGCCTCCACCGTCTCGGCTCCCATCTTTGGACGGCTCACGGAGCTGTTCAGCCGGAAAAGCATCCTTCTCGTCGCGGTGGGAATCTTCCTTCTGGGCTCGGCGCTTTCAGGGCTTAGCCAGAACATGGCCGAGCTGATCCTCTTCCGGGGGGTGCAGGGCATCGGAGGCGGGGCGCTTTTTGCCCTGGCCCTCACCACCCTCGCCGTCTTGTTCCCCCCCAGGGAGCGAGGCCGTCTCGGAGGGCTTTTCGGAGCGGTCTTCGGCCTTTCCAGTGCGGTGGGCCCCTGGCTTGGGGGGCTTCTCACCGACCACCTCTCCTGGCACTGGGTCTTCTACATCAACATGCCCGTGGGGGCGGTGGCCCTTTGGTTCATCCTCCGCTACATGCCCAGGCTCTCCCCCGAGCATCGGGAAGGGTTTGACTACCCGGGGGCCCTCCTCCTCGTGACCTGGACGGTACCCCTGATGCTGGCCTTCTCCTGGGGAGGCAGCACCTACCCCTGGAAAAGCCCCGAGATCCTGGGCCTTTTGGCCTTGAGCCTACTGGGGCTTCTGCTATGGGTCTGGACGGAGCTGAAAGTGGAGCATCCCCTTTTCGACCTCTCCGTCTTTCGCATCCCCACCTTCTCCCTGGCGGCGGGAGCCAGTTTCTTTTATGGCCCGGCCTTTTTAGGGGCGGTGGCCTTCTTGCCCCTCTACCTCCAGGTGGTCAAGGGGGTCTCGGCCTCCGCCTCCGGGGTGACCGTCCTGCCCCTCACCCTGGGGGTGATCCTGGGCTCGGTGGGCGGGGGCACGCTGGCCAGCCGGCTAGGTCGGTACAAAACCATTCTCATCGGAGGAAGCCTCTTTCTGCTGGGGCTTTTTGTACTGCTTCACTTCATCCTGGAGGCCTCCACCCCCTTGGGGCTTGTGGTCTTCCTCTTCTTCCTCCTGGGCCTGGGGCTTGGCCCCTCGCAAAGCCTCCTCAACATCGTGGCGCAAAACGACATCCCCATGCAAAGGATCGGCTCGGCCACAAGCGGGGTCCAGTTCGCCCGCCAGATCGGTTCCACCATGGGCCTCGCCCTCTTGGGCACGGTTTTGGCCACGAGCATAAACCAGGCGCTCTGCCGGGTCTTCCCAGAAAGCGCAAGCTGCCGGCCCGGCGCCGTGGTCCAAAGGACCACGGAGGGGACGGGGTTGGACCTGGACAAATCGTTCAAGGACCTCGAGGCCAGGATCACAGCCGCTTTGAAGGGGGACGAGGCCGCCTACGAGGAGCTAAAGAAGGATCAGAACCTTCCCGAAGAGGTGAAGAAGAATCTGGTCAAAGGAGGCCTCCCCGCCCAGTTTGCCAAGACCAAGGCCCTCCTCCTTGCCGCCTTGGAAGGGGATCCAGAGGCCTGGGAAGCGGTGCAAAAGGACCCCAACCTGCCCGAGGCGTTCAAGGCCAGACTGCCCAAGGGTGGCCTTCCTGAAACCTTCCGGGAGACGGAAAAGACCCTCGAGGCGGCCTTAAAGGGCGATCCGAAGGCTTGGGAGGCCGTCCAGAAGGACCCCAACATCCCCCAGGCGTACAAGGCCCGCATTCCCAAAGGGGGGATTCCCGGGGCGTTCGCCCGGATGAAGGCCCTCGTCTACCGCGCCCTCGAGGGGGATGAGGCGGCCTACCGGGCACTGGTTCTGGATCCGCGGGTGCCGCAGGCCCTTAAGGACCGCTTAAGCCCGGGCGGGGTTCCCAAGGGGGTGGAAAGGGCGCTTGCCGCCACCTACGCCCTTTTGGAAAAAGCCCTCCAGGGGGACGAAAAGGCCAAAGCCCGCCTCCTGAATGACCCCAGGCTCGACCCCAGGCTGAAGACCCTCCTGACCAGTCCCCCGCCTCCACAAGCCCTTCCCCAGGCCCTGGCCCAAGTGAAGGCGGGCCTGGAGGCCCAGAAGCCCCGGCTTGTGGCCCAGGCCCTGGCCGAGGCCAAAAAGCAGGTGGGGCTGAACCTGGAAAAGGCCGAGCAAAAGGCCCTCTCAGAAGCCCTTTCCGCTTTGAAAGCCGGCCTAAAGGAGGTCCAGAAAAAGGCCCTGGAAGAGGCCCGATCCCGGCTTCTCTCCGCCTTAGACCAGGCGGAGGGAAAAGCCCTCAAAACCGTGCCCCAGGAGGTCGTAAAGAGGCTGGAGGAGACCAAGGCCAGGCTCCAGGAGGCCTTGATCCAGGGCATCGTCGCGGCGGAAAAGGGGATCTTCCTCTACTCCGCCTTCTTTGTTTTCCTCTCCCTCCTTTTGGTTTTGGGCATGCCGGACAAGGAGCTCAGAGGAGGGTTCGGGCCGCAGAGGCTGGCAGAGTAAAGTGGAAAAGGATGAGGGACCCCTTCCTAGAGGCCCTGGAGGCCTTCCCCGAGGACCTCTTAGCCAAAGGGGAAGCCTACGTGCGAAAAGGCCGGGTCCTGGACCTGGTGCGCCTGGGGGAGGTCCTCCAGGCCCGGGTCCAGGGAACGGCCCCCTACCCTTACCGGGTCCGCCTCGAGCCCGGCCTAACGGGAACCTGCACCTGCCCCTACCCGGGCTGGCCCTGCAAGCATGCGGCGGCCGCCCTTTTGGCCTATGAAAGGGCCAAGGAGAAGCCCAAAGACCTCCTAAAAGCCCTGGAGGCCCTGCCCCCCGAGGAGGCCAAAAGCCTCCTTCTGGCCTTGGCCAAAGCCCTCCCCCAGGTGGCGGAGGCCCTTTCCGGATACGCCCTCGACCCGGAAAGGGAGGTTTTACGCCTGGCGCGCCTTCTCCCGAGTCCTGAGGCCGAGGCGGAGATAGGCCGGCTCATCGCCCAGCTCGCCTTAAGGCAAAACGCCCCGGCCCTCCTCCGCCTGGCCCGGGCCCTGGAAAAGGGGGCCCCGCGGCAAGGCGACTGCACGGCGGCGAAAACCCTGGCGCGAAAGGCGGTCCAAAGCTTCGTGGACATCGCGGGGGCCAAGGGGCTGGAAGCGCTTTTGGAGGCCCTTTCCCAAGGAAGCCTGGTGGCGGGGGAAGGGGTTGAGGCCCTGGTTTTGGCCTTCCCGGAAACCTTGCCTGAGGCCGAGGCGGCCCTCTCCCGCCTCCTAAAGGCGGCACGCGGGGAGAGGCGCCTTTTCCTTTACGGGCTGCTCCTCTCCCTCCTGCGAGCCCTGGCCCCAGAAAAGTACGTGGAGCGCCTCAAGGAAGGCCTTTCCGAGCCCTGGGAATACGCCGAGCTCGTCAGGACGCTCTTACAGCTGCAGCGGAGGGAGGAGGCCCTCCGCTACGCCCGGGAGGGCTTGGAGTGGTTCGGGAAAACGGAAAAGACCCTGCCCCTCCTCTTCGTCCTATGGGAGGAGGGCAAGGACCCGGAGGCCCTGGAGGCCCGCTTTTGCCTTAGGCCCACCCTGGAGGACTACAGGGCCCTAAGGGAGGCCCTGGGCCGGAGTCTGGCCGCCAAAAGGCCCCACCTGCTCAGACGGGTTAAGGACCTCGCCCTTCGGGCCCGGATCCTGCTTTTGGAGGAGGACTTCAAGGGGCTGGAGCGGCTTTTGCAAAGCCTCTCCCCCCTCGAGGCCCCCCGGGTGGCCGAGGCCATCCAGGAAGCCCTCCCGGAGGAGGCGGCCCAGCTTTACCTCCAAGGGGCCGAGGCCAAGGTGGAGGAGAAGACCCGCTCCGCCTACGCGGAAGCCGCTTTTTACCTAGGCCGGGCCGCACGGCTTATGAAAAGGCCCCCCTCTGAACTGGCCCAGGCCCTTTTGGCCCGCTACCCCAGGCGGTGGGCTTTGAGGGAGGCCCTCGCCCCCCTCCTAGGGGACGAGAAGGCCGCCCTTGCCGAAAGGCCCCCTCCTCCTCTACCCTGAGGGTGTGAAGCCCCCTCTAACCGAAGCCCAGGAGGACTACCTGAAGGCCATCCTTCTCCTGGAAGAGGAGGGCGGACGGGCCACCACCCAGGCCTTGGCGGAGGCTTTAGGCGTCCGGCCCGCCTCCGTCACAGAGATGCTCAAGAAACTGGCCGAGCTGGGGCTTGTCCGCCACACCCCTTACCGGGGGGCGGAGCTTACCCCTTTGGGGCGGCGGGTGGCCTTAGAAGTGGTCCGCCACCATAGGCTCCTGGAAACCTTCCTCCACCAGGCCCTCGGCTACAGCTGGGAGGAGGTCCATGCGGAGGCGGAGAGGCTGGAGCACCACATCAGCGAGGCCTTTGAACACCGCATCGCCGAGCTTCTAGGCCACCCCGAACGCGACCCCCACGGGGACCCTATCCCCGGCCCCGGACTCGAGCTGGGCCTGGACGAAGGAATGGGCCTCCTCCAGGCCCCCCTGGGGCAGGCCC
>NZ_PSMQ01000068.1:0-8169 GCF_040290245.1 Thermus sp. | reverse complement strand
CTACCTCGAGTCGGTGGAGTACCTGGGCCGGGGGCAGAACCAAAGCATCGTCTACGTCTTCGGCGAGGAGGCCGGGGGCGTCCCCGACACCGAGGCGGTGGAACTTTTGATGGCCGAGGGGCTTTCCTTTACCTCCGCCTACTCCCTGGCCCGCCGCTACCCTTTGGAGCGGATCAGGGACCGGCTCGAGCGCTTCCGGGCCATCCTGGCCTCGGGGTACAGGCCCAAGAACCGCCTGGGCTTCCTGGTGGACGTCATCCGGGACGAAGGCGGCAAGTACGCCCGGGCCCTGCCCGCAGGCCGCACCGCCAAGCACCAGGCCCTGGCCGAAAAGGAGGCGCGGCGGCCGGAGGGAGAGGCGGAGCGGGAGTGGCAGAGCTTTCCCCGGGAGGCTCAGATCCGCCGTGCTCTCCAGGTGGTCCACCTCATCCTTCGCTCCCGGGTGAGCATCGGGGAGGTGGAGGAGCTCGCGCGGCGCATGGAACAGGGAAGCCTGAACCCCAAGGCGCTTTTGGATGAGCTCAAAACCGCGGCTGCGGAAGGCAGACTCGAGGATTGATTGGAAAATTTTCGTTCTAGTATCCCCTAAGAGGTATCGGAAGACTTGGGCGTTCGGGCCATCCCCCTATCGGAAGACTTGGGGAGTTTGGTGGGGGAGGATGCGTCCTGGAGGGCATCTTCCCGCCCGCCCCCCGGGGCCTTGATGTTGATCACCAATAAAAGAAATCAACATCAAGGGGGTGTTTTTTGGACAAAGAACAGTTCATTCCCCCTCTGCAGGGGGTTGGTGGTCCCTGGGGGGCCGCCCGCGGGCCACGCGGGCCCACGTGGCCTACCTCCGCCAACGGCGAACGGCTGCTTCGCGAAGCGAACACCGAGCGGATGGCGGGGCTCTACCCCGACTTCAACCGCGCGCGCCACCGGGGGGTGTTGGGTTTCCTCGAGGGGTCCCCCCGCCCCTGGTGCGCCCGCACCCTCGAGACGCGGATGCCTTCGACGCACGAGGTGGCCGAGGCCGAGGGCATCTTCCACCGCGCGGTGTTCCTCGAAAAACGGGTGCTTTGTCTTCGACGCGGGCGCCGAGGAGCTGTGCGCGCGGGGCAGGAGCGTCCCAGAGACCTTCGTGGAGGTGCTGGCCTGAACCCGCTGCCGACGTTGCTTTGGCTCGAGTTCCGCAAGCCCCGGTCCTTCGCGGTGGTGCTGGCAGGCATCCTGCTGCTGGTTGGGGTAGGCCTGGCCCCCTCGGCCGGGTGGAGCAGGAAGCCATAGCCCTTTTATCGGTGGCCGGAATCCTCGGAGGCACCTTGCTGGTGGTGGCGCCGTTCATCGGCGCGCCTGGGGGGTGGTGCACCGGGTGGCCCGCTTCGCCTACTGGGGCCTGCTGGGGGCGGCGTTCGCTTTGACCCTGGCGGGGCGGCTTTGGGCCCACCTCGACCCCAGGGTGCCGGGGATGCCGGGCCTGAACATTGTGCTGACCTTGCTGTTCTACGGACTGGGGCTGGCCTGGCTGCCGGGCGTGGCCTTCCTCTCGGTGTTTGCCCCTTCGGGGCAAAGCAGCTTGCTCCCCTCCGGCTACGTGCAGACCCACCAGCCCTCGAGGCTGGCTTGGCTGGCGAGATGGCGGCCTTCCTGGGCTTCTTCGGGCTGTTTGAGGCGCTGATGAGGGCTGGGTTCGGGGTTGCCTACAGGGCACTGCCCCCGGTGACGATCTCCTTGCAGAGCCTGGGCAGCCGGCTCGAAGATATTCAAATGGCCAAAACCACGAGCGCAGGGGCACCTTTTCCACTTCTTTTTGGGCAAGTAACGATGGTCAAGGGCTTTTGGCTCAGGAATTTAGACCTTGACAACTTTTCCGGTCAGGGTAAGCTTCCCCTCAAAGGCCGGGGTTTCCGGTGGGGGATCTTGAAAATCTACCATTCGCAAGGGGAATATGCGATTTGTGCGCTTTCTCCGCGTTTTGAAACCGCTCTTCCCATCGCCATAAACCCCCAAAATACCCTCTATACTCCTTATGCATATTCCAATCTTAATCTTTCTCATCAAATCCTTTTCAAGAGCCCCGTCCAGGACGGCATTCTTAGGGGGTACTCTAAAGGTTTCTTCCCCGTTAGGGGATTGCGACAAGTAGACCGTCCCAAAGAGCCCTTTAGGTCCCTCTTCCTTCTTGCAGGGGCTTCAGGTCCAAAGGCCTTCCCAGGCCCGATCCCTTCCTATGCCCACCCTGCCTAGGCCTGGCCGAGCTCGTTTCCCGCTATAGAAAAAAGCCAAAGGGCGGTAGACCAGGGTAGGACCCCGGCTGCAGGGGAAGGTCTGGATCGATCCTTGAGCCAGGGGGGAAAACGTCCCGCCTTCTCCAGGCCAGTGAGGTCCAGGGTTAAGGACAGCGGGCCAGGCTGAGGCCCGGAAGCCCCTCTGCATCGCGGGGAGAACTTCTTCGCCCTCCAGGAAGAGGCGGAGTAGGGCTATGGAGGACTGTACAGATCGCGCGCAGGGACCAGTTGATACAGGGGGCATTCCCCACGCTCTTTTCAAGCGCAAGAACCATGCAAGATCCCAGTTTAAAGAGAGCTGGTCATCAGAGGGAAAGCAGGGCCGCCACCTCTTCCTTTTGCAGGAGATCCGCCATTGCCCCTGCCATCCGCACCTCTCCTGTTTCCAGGACATAAGCCTGGTCGGCCACGCGCCCGGTAAAGTGCAGATTCTGCTCGGCCAAAAGCACGGGCAACCCCTCCTGCCTTAACTCTTGAACCAAGCGGGCGATCTCCTCTACAACCAGGGGGGCTAGGCCCTCCGTAGGTTCGTCCAGGAGCAAGAGCTTGGGGTTGGTCATCAGGGTCCGGGCTATGGTAAGCATCTGCTGCTCCCCTCCTGAAAGCAGCCCTCCCCGTCGATGTTCGATCTCCTTAAGGCGGGGCAGCAGCTGGTATACCCTTCCCAGGTGCCATGGGCCTGGCCTAGAGGCTACCAGCAAGTTTTCGCGCACGGTGAGCTCAGGAAAAATACGGCGGTCGTCTGGCACGTACCCAAGACCCAGCCCTGCTCGCCGATAGGGAGGCAAGGAGGTCAGATCTACCCCGTTATACACCACCTGTCCGGAAAAGGTGCGCACCAATCCCATCACAGCCTTGATTAAAGTGGTCTTCCCTGCCCCGTTGCGGCCTAAGAGCGCCACCACCTCCGCTTTCCGCACCTCCAGGCTCACTCCATGAAGGACGCAGATCTCCCCGTAACCTGCTCGAAGGCCCTCCACAAGTAACCCCATCTTCACCCTCCCAAAAAGGCCGCTCTGACCTCAGCGTTTCTCCGGATGTCCTCCGGCGACCCCTCAGCCAACACCCGGCCCTGGTGAAGGACGGTGATCCGATCAGCCAAAGCTAAAACCGCCTCGGTATCGTGTTCGGTAAAGAGAAGGGTTACCTGTGCCCGGCGCAAGAGCGTTTGAATAAAATCCACCATCTTTCTACGCTCAGCACGGGAAAGCCCCGCCAGAGGCTCGTCTAAGAGCAACAATTTCGGTTCGCCCACAAGGGCCATGGCCACATCCAGGCGTTTAAGGTCCCCTAAGGGAAGCTCGGCAACCCGGCGGTGAAGATAAGCCTCGAGGCCCACCTTGGCCAGGACTTCCTCCGCCCTGGCCCTTGCTGTGGTGTAGGCCCAGAGAGGTCGCAAGAGGGAGAACGTGCCCCCCTGGTACCCCAGACGGGCTAAGGTTACGGCTTCCAAGGCCGTCATCGAGGCAACGGGCTGGGCCCGCTGGAACGAGATGGCCACGCCCAGGCGGGCTATCCGGTGGGTGGGCCAGCCGGTAATCTCCCAATCGCGAAAGTGCACTCTTCCCCGATCTGGCCTTATGCGGCCCGTGATCACGTTGAACAGGGTGGTCTTCCCTGCCCCATTGGGGCCCACAAGGGCATGGAAGCTCCCTTCCTCCACCCGCAGGGACACTCCGGCCAGGGCCAGGAACCCTTGAAAGGACTTGTATACTCCCTCAACGAGCAGGCCCACGGCGCACCTCCGCAAGGCGACCCACCACCGCGTTCCAGATCCCTGCCAGACCTGTAGGGAAGAAGAAGACCGTCAGCAGAAGGAGGGCTCCCACGAAGAACGGCCAGTACTCCGTCTGGGCTTGGACGACCACCCGCACAAGCAAAAAGGCCGTGGCTCCAACCGCAGGCCCCAGGAATACCCCGCTTCCCCCCAGAATCGTAGCGATGATGGCCTCGGCCGAGCGGGTCCAGAAGAGGTAGTCGGGAAAGACGGAACGCTGCAGGGCACCTTGGAGCGCTCCCGCAAGACCGGAAAGCATCCCTGCCAGGATGAAGGCGAGGAGGAGGTGACCCACGCCGCTAATCCCTACGGATTCAGCCCGGGCCCGGTTGTCCCGGAGGCTTCGGAGCGCATAGCCAAACGGGGAACGGTAAAGCGAGGCGAGGAACGCCAGGCTGAGGGAAAAAGCCACCAGGACCAGGTAGTAAAAGGGCAGACTACTTCCAAAAAGCCCCTCGGGTCTGAGGTCTGTGATCCCGTTATCCCCCCCAGTGAAGGCGTACCACTTGTGGGCTACCGCAAAGAGGAGTTGAGCGAAGGCTAGGGTAAGCATGGTGAAGTAGATCCGGGTAAGCCGGATGCTCAGGAAGCCGATGAGCAAGGCGACCAGGGCACTGAGCAAAAGAACAGCGGGGAGGGTGAGCAGGAAGGGCCAGGTGGCCCGGCTGACAAGAAGGGCCATGGTATAGGCTCCCACGCCGAAGAAGGCCGCCTGTCCAAAGGAGAGAAGCCCGGCCTGATGGAAGAGCAGGTTGAAGGCCATAGCGTACAAACCAAGGATGAGGGCTTCACTGGCCAACTTCAGGCCGTATTCTGAAAGAAAAGGGCCAAGGAAGCCCAAAAGCAGGAAGAGCACGCCCAGCCTCATGTCCGCACCGCCGGTGGACGTCCGAGAAGCCCCCACGGCCGAAGGAGAAGGACCAAGGCCATGAGGGCAAAGGGAAAGACCATCGCCATTTCCGGAGCCATGAGGATGCCAAAGGCTTGGACAAGTCCGATCAGAACGGCTCCTAAGAGGGCTCCCCAAACGTTTCCTAACCCTCCTATGACTACCACAATGAAGGCGTTGATCACCGCGTCTACCGCCATCCCGGGCGTGGCCGCTTGAAGGGGGAGAAGGGCGGCCCCGCCCAGAGCGGCTAGGGCGATACCCCCTCCGAAAACAGCGGTGTAG
This sequence comes from Thermus sp., assembly GCF_040290245.1. Taxonomy (GTDB): domain Bacteria; phylum Deinococcota; class Deinococci; order Deinococcales; family Thermaceae; genus Thermus_A. Next base: position 2,948 of record NZ_PSMQ01000068.1, on the reverse strand, counting down.
ATCAAAGAGACGTTCACCCCCAGAGCCTCCAGCATCTCCCGATCCTGGGTAGCTGCCCGAATCCAGGTTCCGAGCCGCGTCCAGTATAGGAAGAACCAGAGCGAGAGCGCGACGACCGCAACCAGGCCCAAGAGGAAAAGGTAGTAGCTAGGAAAGGGGGTACCCGCCAGGAGGATGGGAGAGGCAAAGACCTGTGGCAGGGGAAAAGAGCGGTAGCCCGCGCCGAAGACAAAACGAACGAGGTCCTCAATCATGAGAAGCAAGGCGTAGGTAAGGAGAATCTGATGTTCTTCCGGCCTACGGTACATGGGGCGGATCAAAAACCTCTCCACCAAAGCCCCGACGACCATCCCCGCTGCCAGGACTTCCAGGAGGCCGCCCCAAAACCCCTCCGCCTGGCCGCGGGCAAAAGCAAACAAGAGGTAGGCCCCGAGCATGTAAAAGGAGCCATGGGCAAAGTTGACGATCCCCATGGCTCCAAAGATGAGGGATAAGCCCACGGCCAGGAGGAAGAGGGTACTGGCGTAGGCCAGGCCGGTGAGAAACTGGAGAAGGTAGAAGCTAAGGTCCATGTTTTATCGCTTGCACTGTGTGGGATAAACGGTGTTCTTGGCCGGAATGATCTGGATCCGATCCAGGATGGCAAAGGGATAATCGGGGCTATGCTTTGTGTAACCCCAGATCAAATCCTCGAACACTTGGTGATCTTCAGGGCGCATCTGCTTCTTGCCCTCAGGGGCGGTGTACGCCAGGCCGCCGTCCGCCTCGAAGGCCTGCCGCACCGCCTCCGCTTGGGTGGATCGGGCCTTCTGAATGGCCAGCGCCAGCATTTGAAGGCCGGCGTAGGCCTCCTGGGCATTGTAGCTTGGATATTCCCCGAACTTCTTGCGGTATGCTTCGACAAAAGCCCGGTTGCGCTGCGTGTTGGGGTAGAGGAACCAGTAGCGGGCAGAAACCAGAAGCCCCTCCGGTGTCTCCTTCCCCAGGGGGGCCAGGACTTCAAGAGCTGCCCCCACTGGATTGACAAAGTACTTTACCTGGTTGAAGAAGCCGAAGGCCTTGGCCTGCCGTGCGAAAATGACCATGTCCCCTGCCCAAAGCGTAGAGAAGACGCCCTCCGGCCGGGCCCGCATCAGGGCGGTAATATAGCTGGCGTAGTCCGTGGAACCAAAACGGGGCCACTGTTCGCTCACCACCTCCACATTTGGGCGAAGCTGTTTAAGGCGGGCGATAAAGTCCTGCCAGGAGACCCGGCCGAACTCATAGTCGGGACCGATGTTGGCCCAACGCCTCACCGGCAGCGTGGTGGCCAAAGAGGCGGCCGCCCAGGCATCCATACGGGCGTTGTTGGAGGTCCGGAAGACATAGGGCCGGCACTGCTCCGTAAGGGTAGGGGTGGCTGCGTGGGTAACCACGAGCGGGATCTTGTACTCATCCGTGAGGGGAGCGATGGCAAGGGAAACGGCGCTGGAGTCCACCCCAAAGAGGAAGTCCACCTTCTCCTGGAGAATCAGTCTCCGAGCCTCCCGTACCCCCACCTCGGGGTTGCCTTGGTCATCTACCACGATGAGCTGCAAAGGCCGTCCCAGCACCCCCCCTGGGCGTTGATTTCTTCCAAGGCCAGCTGAGCCCCTTGAGAGCCCGATTTGCCGTAGCCCGCGAAGTTCCCGCTCAAGATGAATAGGGCACCGATCTTTATAGGCGGTTGTCCTTGACCCAAAGCCACGCCCACCGACAAAGCCAGAGCTAAGATTCCCTGCCATCTTTTCATCCCCCACCTCCTTACCTTGCGCTCACGCCGCCGTCCACGGCGTAAAGGCCTCCCGTCAGATAGCTGTTTTCTGGGTCCATGAGAAAGGCGATCATCCGGGAGATCTCCTCAGGTTGGGCCATCCGTCCAAGGGGAATCTCCCGCAAGATGGCCTGCTTTAGGCTCGGGTGCTCCCTCAGGCCTCGTGTCATCTCGGTCTCTGTCCAACCGGGGGCCACCAGGTTGACCCGGATCCCCCGGTCCGCCCAGTCCAAGGCCAGGGATCGCGTAAGGCCCCAGAGGCCTGCCTTGGAAGCGGTGTAGGCGGCCAGGCGGGCCCCTCCTCGGAAACTCAGCACCGAGCCTACAAAAACCAAGCTTCCCGGACCCTGAAGGGAGCGGGCAAAGGCCTGGGCTGCCACGAAGGCACCTGTAAGATTGACTGCCAGCACCTCATCCCAGACCGCCAGCTCGAGGTGCTCTGCCCGGGTAAAGGCCGGGCTTGTGCCCGCGTTGTAGACCAGACCGTACAGCCCCACCTCCCGGGCGAACCCCTCCACCGCCTTGGCGAGCGCTTCGCGGTCCCGAACCTCCACCACCGCGCCCCAGGCCCCGAGCTCCCGGGAGATCTCTTCGACCCGGCCGGGATCCCTTCCGGTTAGGCCCAGTCGTGCGCCCTCCCGGGCCAGCTCCCGGGCAACCGCTAGGCCGATGCCCCGGGTAGCCCCCACCACCAGAACGGGCCGGCCTTTAAGCCTCGACATGCCGCACCAGCCTTTTGGCCTTGAATGCCGTGCGTTCCAGGGTCCCGAGCGCTTCGATGCGCACGGCAGGTGTGACCCCCAGGGCCTCCTTCAAACTGCGGCGCAGGGCCTCCGCAACCCCCTCCCCTACCGCAGGGCGGGCTAACTCCACCACCACCCCGTCACCCCCCTCACCACTCCCTGGGCCTCTCGTACCTCGATGCGGTACTCGCTGGAAAGTTCAGGAAACCGCCGCACCACCTCTTCCACCTGGGTGGGATAGAACTTTGCTCCCCGGTAGACCACAAGGTCATCGGCCCGGCCCAGGATCCCTCCCACTGCCCGGAGATGGGTTCGTCCACACACGCAAGGCTCCTTGCTCAGGCGGGCCAGATCGCCGGTGTAGTAACGGACCAAGGGCGTGGCCTCTCGGGTGAGGTGGGTGATGACCAGCA
>NZ_PSMQ01000067.1:0-8245 GCF_040290245.1 Thermus sp. | reverse complement strand
CCCGGGAGTGGAGGATGTCCCCCACGATGGCGATCTTCTTCCCTTCCAGGCTGCCTAAGGCCTCGAGGAGGGTGAAGGCGTCCAGAAGGGCCTGGGTGGGGTGAGCCCGGCGTCCATCCCCCGCGTTGACCACCTTTCCCTTTACCCAGCGGGTGGCCTGGTGGGGCACCCCCGCCGTGTCAGAGCGAATGATGTAGGCGTCTACCCCCATGGCCTCGAGGGTGAGGAGGGTGTCCTTGTAGCTTTCCCCTTTTTCCAGGGAGCTCGAGGAGGCGCTGAAGCTCACCACGTCCGCGGACATCCGCCGGGCGGCAAGCTCGAAGGAGACCCGGGTTCTTGTGGAAGGCTCAAAGAAGACGGTGGCCACGGTGAAGCCCTGGAGGGCCGGAACCTTCTTCACCGGCCTGGCCAGGACCTCCTGCATCAGCCGGGCGGTCTCAAACAGGCTTTCCACCTCCCTTCGGCCCCAGCCTTGGAAGTCCAGAAGGTGCCTCATCCTCCCTCCTTCTCCCAAAGCTCCACCCGGTCCTCCCCGTCCGTTTCCTCGAGCTTCACCTTCACCACCTCGTTTTTGGAGGTGGGCAGGTTCTTCCCCACGAAGTCGGCCCGGATGGGGAGTTCCCGGTGCCCCCGGTCCACCAAAACCGCCAGGTAGATCCGTTTGGGCCGGCCCAGATCGATCAAGGCGTCCAGGGCGGCCCGGGCGGTCCTTCCCGTGTAGAGGACATCGTCCACGAGGACCACGTTCTTCCCGTTGAGATCAAACGGGATCCGGGTCTCCCGCACCTTGGGCTGAAGGCCGATCTCCGAAAGGTCATCCCGGTAGAGGGTGATGTCCAGGATGCCCACCGGGATCTCGCCCTCCTCAAACCCGCCGATCAGCCGGGCCAGCCGCCGGGCCAAGGGGATGCCCCGGGTGTGGATCCCCACCAGGGCCAGGTCCTTTGCCCCCTTGTTCCGCTCCACGATTTCGTGGGCCATCCGCGAAAGGGCGCGCCGGATCTCTGCCTCGCCCATGATGACCGCTTTGAACCGCATTTTTGGGGTGTCCATGTCTCACTCCTTTCCGGCCTCACCGGACCGGATTAAAGGCCGAACCCACCCTACTTTGCGCTCCAGAAAAAATCAAGGCCCCCGGCTGGGGGCCTTGGAGCCTAGAAGGCTTAGGCGGTGTGTGGCTTTTCCCGCGTGGCCAGTAGGGCAAAAAGCCCTACCAGGACGCCCACGATCACCGCGTTCCAGGTGGGGCTGGCCATGCCAGAGAAGCCTAGGATCCAGGGGGAAAGGATGAGCCAGATGCCTAGGACCAGGTTCACCCACTCCTCCCACAGGGGCCCACCCCTCAGGTGCATAAGGGCCATGAGGGCCACCAGGATGCCCACGATGACGCTGTTCCAGAGGGCGTTGGTCAGGGAGGTGTACCCAAGGAGCCACGGGGACAGAAGGAGCCAAAGCCCAAGCACCAGGTTGGCCCAGTCCTGCCAGTGCGCGGTCCGGATCATACGCCTCACCTCCTTTCCTTACTCATGCTAAGGCGAGTTGCGCGCGAAATACGGTGATCTAGATCACATAACTTGGGTCCGGAATTTTTCGTCCGCGGTACAATATAGGCATGCGGATCCTCCACACCGCCGACTGGCACCTGGGCAAGCTCCTAAAGGGCGTGGACCGCACCCCGGAGGTGGCCCAAGCCCTGGAGGAGCTTCTGGAAATCGTGAAGAAAGAGCGGGTGGACCTGGTTTTGGTGGCAGGGGACCTCTTTGACCGCCCCCAGGTCTCGGTGGAGGCGGAGGAGGCGGCCTGGCGGTTTTTCCTCGGGCTTTATGAGTTAAAGGTGCCGGCTTTGGTGATCGCGGGAAACCACGACTCGAGGGAGCGGCTGGAGGTCCACGGCCGGGTCCTCGAGCGCTTTGGCGTGGTGGTCCGGGGGGAGGCCCGGTTCCGGAAGGAGGGGGGGGTGGTGGACCACCCGGTCCGGGCGGGGCTTTTGCCCTTCCTTTCCGAAAGGCGGATTCTGGACTTTCAAGATGGGGAGCTTGGGGAGTGGCGGGGCCAGTATGCGGAAAGGATGGAGAAGCTCCTCCGCCATCTCACCCAGGAGGAGGAGCTTCTTTTGGCCCATCTCACGGTGGAAGGGGTGAAGGCGGGGGGCGGGGAGTTTGAATTTTACCTCAGCAACAGCTATGCCATCCCCCGCCAGGCCCTTCCAAAGCTTCCCCGGTACATCGCCTTAGGGCACATCCACCGGCAGGCCCAGGTGGCGGAGAACGCCTGGTACTCGGGCAGCCTCATCCAGCTGGATTTCGGCGAGGGCGAGGAGGTTCCCCGGGGGGCGCTTCTTGTGGAACTTCCCGAGAGGGGCCCCGCCCGGGTCTTCCCCGTACCCGGCCCCTGGGGCAAGCCCCTTCGGACCTTCCGCCTCAGGCCGGAGGAGTTGGACCGAAGGCACGAGGAGCTGCGGCGGTTTGGGGGGTATATCCGGCTCTTGGTGGAGGGCTACCTGGCCCCCGAGGTCAAGGAGCGGCTTTACCAGGACCTTCCCGGCCTTTTGGATATCCAGCCGCTCCAGACGAAGGGGTTGGAGGCCCCGGTGGAGGTCCTCGAGGACGAGGTGGAGGCCTACCGGCGTTACCTGCAAGGGGCCGGCCGGGAGAAGGAGGCCCTTTTGGAGCGGTTCCGGCAGGTTCTCATGGAGGTGGAGGGTGCGCCCTTTTAGGCTCGAGCTGGAGGGCTTCGGCCCCTATCGGGAAAAGCAGGTGGTGGACTTTTCCGACGTGGAGCTTTTCGCCATCACCGGCCCCACGGGGAGCGGGAAGAGCACGCTTTTGGAGGCGATGGCCTTTGCCCTTTTCAAAAGGACCCCCCGGGGGCAGAGCCTGGAGGAGCTCCGCCACCCTAACGCCCCCAAGGTGCGGGTGGTCTTGGACTTTCAGGTGGCGGAGGGGGTTTACCGGGTGGTCCGGCACCTCGAGGCCCAAGGGGGAAGGCTTCTGAGCCAGGACCAGCTCTTCCGGCAGGAGGCTACCCGGTGGGAAAAGGTGGAGACCACCGGGGTGAGGGGGCTAAACCAGACCCTGGAAGCCCTTCTTGGGCTGACCTACGAGGCCTTCACCAAGGCCCTCCTGCTTCCGCAGGGGGAGTTTGACCGTCTGCTCAAAGGGGAGGCCAGGGAGCGGCGGGCCCTTTTCCAGAGCCTGTTCGGCCTGGAGCACCTGGAAAGGGCGCGGGAGCAGGCCAGGCTTCACCTGGAGGAGGTGCGAAGCCGCCTGAGCGCCCTGGAGGGGGAGCTCAAGGCCCTGGAAGGCGCCACCCCCGAGAGGCGGGAGGCCCTGAGGGATGAGCTAGAGGGGCTTAGAAGGGAGTTGAAGAGGCTCGAGGCGGAGCTGGAAAGAAAGCAAAAGGCCCTTTTGGAGGGGCAGAAACGCGAGGAGTACTGGCACAGGCGAAGCGTCCTGGAGGCCAGCTGGAGCCGGTTGGAGAGGGAGGCTGAGGGGCTTAACGCGACGAGGGAGCACCTGGAAAGGGCGCAGGAGGCCCGGCGGCTTCTTCCCCTTTACCAAGAGCTTCGCGCCAAGGAGGAAGCCCTGGCCGAGGCCGTGCGAAAACAGGGGGCCTTGGAGGCGGAGTTGAAACGGCTCGCTGAGGAAGGGGCCCGTCTGGCCCCTAAGGCCGAAAGGCTTAGAGCGGTCGAGGAGGAGCTTTCCCGCCTGCAAGGGCTCAGGGAACGGGAGGCTTTGCTCCGGCGCTGGGGGGTGGGCTTGGACTTCGCCCACCCCGACCCCCTGCCCGCCTCGGAAGGGGACCTGTTCGCCCTTTGGGAGGAAAGGGCCCAGGCGGAAGCCTACCGGAAGGCCAAGGAGGCATTGGAAGCGGCTGAGCAAGGCCTGAGGGCCCTGGCAAACGAGCGTTCCCGCCTGGAGGCCGAGGGGGTTGGCGCTAAGAACCGGCTCGAGGCCCTAAGGGCCGAGGAGAGAAGAAGGCGGAAAGGGGCATTGCTCCTGGAAAAGGCCCGGGTGGAGGAGGAGTTCACCTCGCTGAAGGGGCGGCTCATTGCGCTTCGGCAAGAAAAGGAACGCTGGGAGCAGGAAAGGGAGCGCATGGGGCTTGCGCGCTACCACGCCCGCCTTGCCCTGGGGCAGCCCTGCCCCCTCTGCGGCCAAACGGTCCGCGAGATCCCCCCTCTTCCCAGCCTGCAGGACCCCACCCCCCGGATCCGGGCCCTGGACGAGGAGGAACGCCAGCTCCTTAGGCATTCGGCTCGGCTGGAAGAGGAGCTTCGCCGCCTGGGGGAGGCGCTTGAGGGTTTAAAGGAGGTGGAGCCCGAAGAGGGAGACCCGGAGGGGATCGCCGAAGAAATCGCTCGTCTGGAGCGGGTTATCCTTGAGCTTCGGGAAAGGTATAAGGAAGTGGGTGGAGCGTATCGGTCCCGCCTGGAAGAGGTGGACCGTCTGAGGGAGGAGGTCAAGCGTCTAAGCCCTAAGGAGCCGGCCGGCCGGACCCTGGAGGCGATCGAAAAGGAGTGGGCCCGTCGGCTTGCCGGCTTCGTTCGAGCCCTGAGGGAGGCCTCTTCAGAAGAGTGGCCCTCGGAGAGGGAGGCCCGGCTTTTGAGGGAAAAGGAGTCCCTTTCCTCCTCGCAAAGGCGGCTCGAGGAGATCACCGAGGAGGAGGGCCGCCTCAAGCAGACGCTCATCGCCTGGGAGGCCAGGCGGCAGGAATTGGAAAAACAGGTCCAGGAGGCGCGTGAGAAGGTGAAGGGCCTGGTTGCGGAGGAGGTCTTGCGGAGCGCCTTCCTGACGGAGGAGGAAGAAAGGGTCCTTCGGGAGCGGCTGGAGAGGCATGAACGTGAGAAGAAGGAGGTGGAGGCGGCCTTGAGGGCCTTGGGCGATCCTCCCGGGCCCCCTTTGGCGCCGGGGGAGCGGCTTCGCCTCCAGGAGGAGGCCCGGGCCCTCCAGGAAGCTTTGGCCCGCGCCCAGCGGGCCATGGGGAGCCTGGAGGGGGAGCTTGGCCGCTTAGAGGAAGCCCTTAGAAGAAGGGGGGAGCTGGAAAAGGAAAGGGGGTGTCTCACGAGTGACCTGGCCCTTTGGCAGGAGCTTTTGAAGGACCTGGAGGGGCGGAACTTTCCCGCCTATCTCCTCGCCTACTACCAAAGGGGCCTCCTCGCCCGGGCGAGCGAGCTTCTGCATCTCCTTTCCAAGGGGCGGTACCGGTTTGGGGCCGAGGGGGAGCGGTTCTTGGTGCTGGATGCCTGGACGGACGTGGAGCGGCCCGTGCACACCCTTTCCGGGGGGGAGACCTTCCAGGCCAGCCTGGCCTTGGCCCTGGCCCTTTCCGAGCAGGTCTCCCGTGGCCGGCTCATGGCGCTCTTTTTGGACGAGGGCTTCGGCGCCTTGGACCTGGAAAGCCTCGAGGAGGCGGCGGCGGTTCTGGAGGCCCTGCCCACCAAGGGCCGCCTGGTGGGGGTGGTGACCCACGTGGAGGCCCTGGCCGAGCGGCTGCCCGCCCGCCTCAAGGTGACGAAACACCCCTCGGGAAGCCGGGTGGCCTGGGTGGGGGGATAAGGCCTGGCCTTTTCAAGGGGGAAGGAGAGGCATAGGATTGAAGGCGTGGGGGTGATCACCCGTTTTATAGAGGAGCGGATGCGTCGGGCCCACTACGACCTTCTGGGGCCTGGCCGGTACGCGGGGGAGATCCCGGAACTGGAGGTCCGGGTGGAGGCGGAAAACCTGGAAAAGGCCCGCGCGCGCCTGCAGGAGGCCCTGGAGGAGAGGCTTTTGGAGATGCTTCGCCTGGGCCTCCCCGTGGAGGGTCTGGGGGAGGGGGATGCCCGCGCTGACCGTTTCCGGAGCCTGGTCCTAGGGCTTTGGGCCTTGGTCCGGGGGGAGGCCTCTCCTTCCGAAGCCCCGGCTGCAGAGCCTGCTTTGGAGGCCCCAAAGCCCAAGAGCTTGGAGGAGTGGCTCAGAAGCCGGGGCATCGCCGTCCAGAAGCGGCCTGTGGCCGAGGGGGAGGAGGAGCGGGAAAGGGTCTTCTCCCGGCTTGCCCTCTTCCTCGGGGACCGCTACTCGAGCCTGGAGAAGCTGTACGAGAAGCTCAAGGGGAGCCTGGCCACCAAGCGGCAGTTTGAGCTTTCCCTGGCCGAGGCCAGCCAGGAGGAGATCGCCAACTCCACGCAGTTCTGCACGCTTTTGAAGCAGTACGCCTTCCTGACCAGCTACTACTACAAAAGCGAGGACCGGATCCTCCGGGCCAAGGCCAGCACCGAGGGCTTCGTCCAGAACTTCCTCACCGGGGGCTGGCTCGAGCGGTACCTTAAGGAAAAGGTGGCCAAGGCCCTCCGCTCCAAGAACCTTCCCCACGAGATCGCCGTGGGCTACCAGGTGGTCCTGCCTGGGGGGGAGCCCATGGAGCTGGACCTGCTGGTCTCAGTCCGGGGGCGGGTCTTTTGGTTTGAGGCCAAGACGGGGGAGTTCCAGGCCCACATCGCCAAGTACTCCCGCATCCGCAAGCTTCTGGGCCTGCGCCCCCAGGAGGCCTTCTTGGTCCTTTTGGGTGTGGAGAAGGCCCGGGCTAAGGAGCTTTCCGCTCTGCACGAGATCACGGTGACCACGCAGGCCACCTTCCTCGAGCCCTTCTTAGAAGCCCTGGAGAATGCTTAAAAACGTCCTCACCGTGATGCTGGGCACCTTCTCCTCCCGGGTGTTCGGCCTTTTGCGCCAGGCGGTCTTCAACGCCCTTTTCCCGGATGCCCTTAAAGACGCCTTCAACGTGGCCTACCGTGTGCCCAACCTCCTGCGGGAACTTTTGGCGGAAGGGGCGGTGCAAAACGCCCTCATCCCTGTTTTGAAGGGCCTTTCCGAGGAGGAAGCCCGGCGGTTTTCCCGTCGGTTTGGGGCCTTCCTCCTGGGGATCAACCTGATGGCCCTGGGCCTGGGCTATCTTTTTGCTCCACAGATCGCCCTTCTCCTCGTCGCGCCGGGAAGCCACCTGCGGGAGGCCGAGAGCTTCCAGCAGGTGGTCTTCCTCATCCGGCTTCTTCTCCCCTTTCTCCTTTTTATCTCCATGGCCGCGCTTTTCTCCGCCCTTCTTCAGGCCCAGGAACGGTTTGGGCCCTCGAGCTTTGCCCCCGTGGCCTTCAATTTGGTCTCCATTTTGCTCATGGCCCTCTGGCCGCAAGACCCTACCGCGCTTGGGCTTTCCGTCACCCTGGGGGGGGTTTTTCAGGCCCTGATCCAGCTTCCCTTCCTGAAGGGGTTTTTCCTGGAGTGGGGTTTTCACCCCGCCTTTAAGACCGCCCTTTTTCGCATGGGCCCCTTCGTCTTCACCACCAGTCTGAGACAGTTTTTGAACCTGGTCTTGGTCAACATCCTGACCCGGTATCCCCAGGCGGCGGTCACGGGGTTTTACAACGCGGAGGTGGTCTTCCAGATGGTCCTGGGCCTTTTTGCCACCAGCCCCGCCATGGCCCTTTTCCCCCGCCTAAGCACCCTGGCCCGGGAGGATCCAGGGGGCTTCGCCCGGCTTTTGGAGGGGGCGTTGGCCCGGATGGCCTTTTTCTTAGGCCTTCTGGGCGGGGGGCTGACCGGGCTCGCCCCCTATTTGGTTGTCGTCCTCTTCGGCCTCTTCGGCCCCCTTTCCCCGGAAAACCGAACCTACAGCGCCCAGGTCCTTATGGCCATGGGGTTTGCCGTTTTACCCTGGGGGCTTAACACCCTGCTTTTGCGGGGGCTTTACGCCTTGGGAAGGGTGGCGGAGGCGGTCCTGGTCTCCGCCTTGGTCTTTGCGGTAAACACCCTGGGGTATTGGGCGCTGAGGGAGGGGGGGCTTTTCGCCCTCAACCTGGCCACCGCCTTAGCGGGGTACCTGGGGTTCCTCCTCTACCTGAGGCTTCTTAGCAGGGCTAGGGTGGGGCTTAGAAGGGGGGTTTTGGCCTGGGCCCGGGCCTTCTTGCCGGGCCTGGGGGCGGCAGGGCTGGGGGTGGGTGTCCAGGCCCTATGGCCCGCCACCACGTTAAAGGAGGCCCTTCCCCCCTTGGTCCTGGGAGGGGTGGGGTCGGTCTTGACCTACCTGGGCCTGGCCTGGCTCATCGGGGTTCCGGTGCGCGCCCTTCTTTCCAGGCGTTTCTGAGGGTGTAGTAGAGGGGTTTGAGCCGCAGGGCGTACCCGGGCTTTTCCCAGGTGGGCCAGGTGAAGAAGAGCGGCTTCTTTAGACCGGGTAGGAAAAACTGGAGGCCGGGGATGGGCTTGGGGGC
>NZ_PSMQ01000066.1:0-8634 GCF_040290245.1 Thermus sp. | reverse complement strand
AGTCGCAATCCCCTAACGGGGAAGAAACCTTTGCAAGTTTTTGCCGGCCGCAACCGGAAGGCCGGCCAATGCGAATACTGGTCGCAATCCCCTAACGGGGAAGAAACCTTTGCAAGTTGATTTACTCATTGCGCTTCACCTGGCCAACCCGGATGTCGCAATCCCCTAACGGGGAAGAAACCTTTACAAGAAGGACAACGGCCAGTACGTCGAGTTCACCCTGGACGGAAGTCGCAATCCCCTAACGGGGAAGAAACCTTTGCAAGGGGTCCAGATCCCCGATCTGGACCAGTACGACGACTCCGACTGTCGCAATCCCCTAACGGGGAAGAAACCTTTGCAAGGACGTTCATATGTATGGAGGCCGAGGACGAAAAGAAAATCATGGTCGCAATCCCCTAACGGGGAAGAAACCTTTGCAAGGTGAACCCCCACGACCTTGAGGGCCTTTTGGACCTGGTGTCGCAATCCCCTAACGGGGAAGAAACCTTTGCAAGACCTTGGCTATCCCATCGTGGCCATAGCGGACGGCATCGTGTCGCAATCCCCTAACGGGGAAGAAACCTTTGCAAGCAATGACGGCCGCGGGCGTTATTGGCTCCGGTGGGACGGGTCGCAATCCCTTAACGGGGAAGAAACCTTTGCAAGCGCGCACGGAAAGGTGATGTGATCGTGATCCATTGGCGGTCGCAATCCCCTAACGGGGAAGAAACCTTTGCAAGTTGGGAGGTGAAGCTCATGGATGTGGTTGTTTGGGCCTGGCGGTCGCAATCCCCTAACGGGGAAGAAACCTTTGCAAGAGTACCCCCTAAGAATGCCGTCCTGGACGGGGCTCTTGAAAGGGATTTGATGAGAAAGATTAAGATTGGAATATACGTAAGGAGTATAGAGGGGGTTTTGGGGGGTTTATGGCGATGGGAAGAGCGGTTTCAAGACGCGGAGAAAGAGCGCAAATCGCATATTCCCCTTGCGGATGGGCCTAGATTGTCAAGATCCCCCACCGGAAACCCCGGCCTTTGAGGGGAAGCTTACCACTGACCGGAAAAGTTGTCAAGGTCTAAATTCCTGAGCCAAAAGCCCTTGACCATCGTTACTTACCCAAAAAGAAGTGGAAAAGATGCCCCTGCGCTCGTGGTTTTGACCATTTTGGTCATTTGACCAAAAGCCGCCCCTCTGGACCTTTATGATGAGACCTGGTATGAAGAGGAAGGGTGTCCTAACCGCCGTAGGGGTGCTCCTCCTGGCCCTTGCCGCTTACATCTGGTACTCCCCCTATCTTTTTCTGACCAATCTCCAGAAGGCGATTATGGAGAGGAATACCGCCCGCCTCGAGCGCATGGTGGACTTTCCCAGGCTGCGGGAAGGCTTGAAGAACCAGCTCATGACGAAGTTGACCGAGGAGGTCCAAAAGAGCAAGGACCCCTTCTCTGGCCTTGGCCTAGCCTTCGCCAGCTTGCTGATAGACCCCCTTGTAAACGCCCTCCTTACCCCCGAGGGCCTGGCCGCCCTTGGACGGGGGGTTTCTGCCGACAGTCCGCCCCAGGCCCCCCTCGAGGCGGTCCGGGATTGGCGGCTCCGCTATAGCGGATTTAACCTGGCCTACATCTACCCGAAAGATAGCCCGAAAAACCGCCTCTATCTGGAGCGGGTTGGCCTGTTTGGCTGGAAAGTTGTGCGCATGGATCTGGAACTATGAGGCTCACCCCCCTGCACCTTGCCCTGGCCGCTCTGTTTCACGATGTAGGTAAGCTCTACCAGCGGGCCTACGGCAACCAACCCCCTTGGGAGGTTGCCGATTTCAGCCACACCGGTTACACCCACGCCCTGGCCCTTCGCTTCGGAGAAGTTTGGAAGAAGGCCGGCCTGGACCCGGAGGCCTTTGCCCACCTTTCCGCCCGCCACCACGAGGGCTGGCGGGGTCGGTACGGGGGCCGGTATGTTCCAAAGACCCCCGGGGAGTGGGCTGTGGCCCTGGCGGACACCTTTGCCTCGAAGGAGCGGGAGGAGGGGGGGGAAGGGGGCAGCCCGTCCTCCGTTCCCCTGCACTCCCCCTTTGCCCAGCTGGCCCTTCCGGGAGGGGAGAAGGGGGGGTACAGCCAGGTCTACGACCTCCCCGGGCAGAGGGGGGTGGTGGGCCTTTCGGAGGGCGGGTTTTACCCCACGGACCGCCCCAACGTGAGCCCGGACACCTACAGGCGCCTGGTGGAGCGGCTGGAGGAGAGGCTGGCTGGCCTCGAGAAGGGGGCCGCTTCCCCCGAGGCGGTGCTTTCCGGTCTGCTGGCTGCCCTCGAGGAGGTGGCAAGCCTGGTCCCCGCGGACACCCAGGCCGACCCCAGCATCTCCCTTTACGACCACCTGCGGCTGACCGCGGCCATCGCCACCGTCCTTTGGGCCTACCACGAGGAAAACCCCTCCCCTGAGGCCCTCAGGCAACCGGAGGAGAAGTTCCTCCTGGTCCTGGGGGACATAGGGGGCATCCAGGACCACATCTACCGCATCGAGGCGGGCGAGGCGGGGGTGGGGGGGTTGGCCAAGCGCCTTCGGGCCAGGAGCCTCGAGGTCAGCCTGGTGGCCGAGGCCATGGGGCTTGGCCTCCTCCAGCGCCTCGACCTTCCCCCGCTTCTAAGGATTCTGAGCGCGGGGGGGCGGTTCTACCTCCTTTTACCCAACCGAAACGAGGTGTGCTCGGCCTTGGAGGAGGCGGCTGAGACCTGGCAGAGATGGGCCCTCGAGGAGGGGGGAAGCCTCGTTCCCCTCCTGGCCTGGGTCTCCTTCTCCCCCGAACGCTTCAACGATTTCGGAAATGTTCTGCGAGATGGCATCAGGGCGCTTGGGGAGGCCAAGCTCAGGCCCTTTGACCGGGTTTTGGGGCGGGTGGAACTCCCCTGGGCCACCCCTGAAGGGGGTGCGCTCAGGCCCTGCGCCCTTTGCGGCCTAAGGCCGGCGAGCAGGGACGAGCCCGGAAGCCTCTGCGACGGCTGCACCATGGCCGAGGGGATAGGCCAGCGCCTGCCCCGGAGGGAGCAGGTGGGGTTTTTCCGCACCCCTCCTTCCAGGCCCTACTTCGCCTTTCCCGGGCTTTGGGCCGCCTTGGAGGAGGGGGAGTATACCCTCCGGGCCCGGCTGGACTTCAGTCCCTCCCCAGGCCCCTTTGAGATCAAGCCCCTTCTGGGCCACCTGCCCACGGTGCAGGAGGCCCTGCAAGCCCTGCGCCTTCGCCTCCTCGATGAGTATGCCCGTTGGCTCCGGGAAAACGGCCTAGAGGAAGCAGGGGAGGTCCACCCGGACCGCCCCCTCACCTTCGGCGAGCTGGCCGCCCTTTCCACCGGGGCGGATTACCTGGGGGGGCTCATGCTGGACGCGGACCGGATGGGCGAGGTCTTTGCCGGCTTGAAGGGGGCCTCCCCAAGCCGGATCGCCTCCCTTTCCCGGGCCTTCTCCCTCTTCTTCAGCGGCGAGGTCCTTGCCCTCCTCCGCACCCCCCACCTCTACCGGCAAAGGCTGGGCTGGGAGGCCCTCGAGGCCGAGGAGAAGGCGCGGCGCTACCCCCTGGTCTACAGCGTCTACGCGGGAGGGGATGACCTCTTCTTCCTGGGCCCGTGGGACGTCCTTTTGGACTTCGCCCTAGACCTGGAGCGGCTGTACCGGGCCTTTACCCGTCACGAGGCGCTGACCCTTTCCGGCGGGTTTGCCCTGTTCCGGCCCTCCACCCCCGTGCCCCAGATGGCGGAGATCCTGAGAAAATCCGAGAAAAGGGCCAAGGCGGCGGGGAGGGGCCGGCTCTTCCTCTTCGGGCAGGCGGTGGAGTGGAAGGACCTCCCCGAGCTTCGGGGCTGGGCCATGGGTCTGGAGCAGGACCTGAAGGATGGGCTTTCCAAGGCCAAGGTCTACCGGATGCTCCAGCTTTTCCGGACTGCCCAAGCGGCCCAGGACCCCGTCCATAAGGTCCGTTACAAACCCCTTCTGGCCTATGCGCTTCGGGAGTTAGAAAACGGCCTTAAGAGCCGGTATCTTACCCTTTTGGACCATACCCATCTCGCCTGGCGCCACCTGCCCGTCTGGGCGTTTTGGGGGCTTTACCGGTTGAGGGAGGGATAGGATGATCGTGTTCTACGAGGACAGGGAAAAAGGCATTCTGAAAAAAGGGCTTTTCGACCAAGAGGCCAAAAGGCAGGCGGAGGCCATCTGCAAAGAGCTTAAGTCCAGCCAGTTTCGCAACTACTTCGCCGAGCTCAGGGCCCTGGAGGCCCGCTTCCAGCGGGAGCGCCGCCAGGAGGAGGCCCTGGCCTTCCGCCGGCTGGTCCCCCAGCTGGAGCTCCTCAAGGCCAAGCTCCACTACAACACCCGTCCCCAAGGTCCCCTGAAGGATGCCCGGAACTTCGTGGACTTCATGGAAAGGCTCATCGATACGGCCAAGGGGGGGCCTAAGGAGTTTGAGGCGGCGATGCTCTACCTCGAGGCGGTTCTGGCCTACTTTTATGCCCTGGAAAGGAGAGAGGGAAGATGAAACTCCTTGGATACTACCGCATCAGTGGGGTCATCCTCCTGAAAAGCGGCCTGCGGGTGGGGATGAGCCGGGACCAGATGGCCATCGGCGACCTGGACAACCCCGTGATCCGCAACCCCCTTACGGAAGAGCCCTACATTCCCGGCTCGAGCCTGAAGGGGAAGCTCCGCTACCTCCTCGAGTGGAGCCTGGGCGGGGAGTATGTCCTCAGGGCCAAGGATAAGCACGTCTACGCTTCGCCCGACCCCAACGACCCCGTGGCCCGGATCTTTGGCCTAGCGGCCAACGAGCCCAGCGAGGAGGCCTCCAAGCGGCGCGGCCCCACCCGGCTCCTCGTCCGGGACGCCTACCTGACCCGCCTCTCCAAGGCGGAGCTGGAGCGGGTGGTCTCCCGGGGCGGGTACCTGACGGAGATCAAGCAGGAGGTCTTCATCCCCCGTATAGGCGGAAACGCCAACCCCCGGACCGCGGAGCGGGTGCCCGCGGGGGCCCGGTTCGCCTTTGAGGCCACCTACCGGGTTTTGGACGAGCTCGACAAGAACCTTTTGGACCACCTCTTCCGGGCCCTCGAGCTTTTGGAGCTGGACGGCCTTGGGGGGTATGTGAGCCGGGGCTACGGCCAGGTCTTCTTTTTGCCCCCGGAGGCGGAAGAGAAGGGGCTGGACTTCCAGGGCCTCCTCGAGGAGTACGGGCAAAAGCCCCTTCGGGAGCGGATCAGTTCCACTTGGATCCCCGTATGATGGCCCGGGCCTTTCACCTGCGCTTCCAGGCCCCCCTGCGCGCCCTTCCCAGCGCCCCCCTCCTCATGGGGCATTACTTCTGGTTTGTGCGGCTTTTTGAGGGGGAGGGGCGGCTTAAGGAGGTCCTGGAGCGGTTCCGCCACCATCCGCCTTTCCGCATCTCCAGCGCCTTTCCCCGGGGGTATCTGCCCAAGCCCCGCCTGCCCGAGCCCCTGGTGGAGGAGACGGCCACCCGGAAGGCCCTCAAGAACCTGCGCTTCCTCTCCATGGAGGTGTTCCAGCGGGTGGCCAAAGAGGGGCTTCAGGTCCTTCTGGATAACCCCCCCAGCGACCCCGAGGCGTTCCGCCCGGCCCAGAGGGTCCGGGTGGGGATTGACCGCCTGACGGGGGGGGCCCGGAAGGGGGTGCTGTTCACGGAACGGGCCCAGGTCCTCATCGGGGAGTGGACGGTCTACGCGGTGGGGGAGGTGGAGGCCCACCGCTTCCCGGAGGCCCTCCGGTCCATCGGCCTCTTCGGCCTTGGGGGAGGGGCGAGCGTGGGGCTTGGCCGATTTGAGGTGGTAAAGGAGGAGGAGATGGAGCTTCCCGAGGCCTCCTCGCCCAACGCCTACCTCACCCTAAGCCCCACCCTTCCCCAGCCGGGAAAGGCCCTCTTCTACCGGGTGGAGCCCTACTGGGGCCGGTTTGGCGGGGCGTATGCCCTGGAGCAGCCCTTCAAGCGCCCCCATCTGCGGCTACTGGAGGGGAGTGTGCTAAGGGAGCGGGACGTGGGGGGGCTTCTAGCGGTGGGCTTTGAGGGTAAGGAGGCCTACGAATACCTCTGGGCGTTTCCTTTGGGGGTGAGGGTGTGAGGGGGTACCGCCTGGAACTCGAGCTCGTTGCGCCGGTGCACGTGGGGACGGGGGAGACCTACCCCGCCTACGCCTACGTGCCCGATGAGGAGAGGAAGGCGGTCCACCTTCTGGACCCCGGGCGGCTCCTCGAGGGCTTGGACGAGGTCCATCAGCGCCGCTACCTCGAGGCGGTCAAAACCGGGCCCAAAGGGGCGCAGGACCTCCTCGTGACCTGGTGGCGGGAAGGCCGCCTTCCCCGGGGGGCCATCCTGCGCACGATCCAGGCCAGCAAGGCCTTCTTCCAGGCCTTGAAAAACGCGGAGGAGGGGCTTTTGGAATACCGCCCCCTGCCCGCCTCCCCCCTGGGGCCTTACCTGCCGGGCTCGAGCGTCAAGGGGGCCCTGCGCACCGCCTGGATCTTCCGCAGGATTCTGCAGAAGAACCGGGATGTGGTCTGGGATCGAAGCCAGTGGGCCTGGGGAGAAACTCCGGAGGCAGGCAATTGGCCGCTGATCTTTCCCCCCAGGACCCCTAGCGATCGTGAAAAGACGGCCCAGAGCTTCGAGGCCTTCGTCCTCGGGTATCTGAGGGAGAATAAAAAGAATCCTGGCCGAAAGTACCTCGACCTCTACCAGGACCCCTTCCGGGCGGTGAGGGTCGCGGACTCCGGGCCTCTGGAAAGCTTTTTAAACCTCATCAAGGTCTTCCCCATCGGGAAGGAGAAGGGGCTCCGCATCCTGGCGGAGACCCTCCGGATCCAGACCAAGGTCACCCTTGTCCTCCGCCTCGAGGAAGGCCTGGCCCGCCATAGTGGGGTGAGCCACCCCATCACCGCAGAAGAGCTGGCAAAAGCGTGCCGCGAGTATTATCAGGAGGTCATGGCCGAGGAGAGAAAGTACGCCGATCAGAACCGGCTGAAAAATGCTCAAGAGCTCTACAAGAAGATGGAGGAGCGCCTTGGCCAAAACCCCCAGGCCTTCCCCCTCCGCATCGGGTTTGGCTCGGGTAGCCTCTCCATCCGCTTGGCCCTTTTGATGGATGAGCCCCCGCCCAAGACCCGGAAGACCGTGGGGGCGGAAAACCCCCAGGACGGTTACCCCCTTGGCTGGGCCCTGGCCCGCCTTTCCCCCGTGTAAGCATGCTCCTTGTGGCGATGGTGCTAACCATAGAGGGGGAGCCCACCCCCAAGGGGGCCCAGGGGTTTTTGTACCGGCTTTTAAAGAAAGAGTTCCCCCAGGTGCACGACCAGGGGGAGAACCCCTTTAGCCTTGCCCTCGGTAAGGGGTGGGTCCGGTTTGGCTTCCTCAAAGAGGAGGTGTACGCCCGCCTTGCCCCCCCTCTTTTCGCCCTGGAGGGGCAGAAGGTCAGGATGGGAGAGGAGGTGAGGGTGCTGGAGGCCTTCCAGGAGGGGCATCCCTGGGCGGGGGTTTCCATCTATGCCCGGCTTTTCCAGAAGGAGGCGGGTCCGGACCTCACCCTGCGCTTTGCCCGGCCCACCTTCTTCCGCAGGGAAGGGGTCAACTATCCTCTTCCCGAGGCGAGGCTGGTCTTTGGTTCCCTCATCCGGCGGTTTAACGCTTTCTCCCCCGTGCCCGTGCCGGAGGAGGTGGCGAAGGGGATTCTGGAAAAGGTGACGGTGCGCAGCTTTTCCGGAAAGACCCTGCCCGCCCCGGCCGAGGAAAAGGCCGCGGGGTTTGTGGGGGTGGTCTCCTACCACCTTCACCGGGGTAGCCTCGAGGAGGCCCAATACTTCCAGGCGCTGGGCCGGTTTGCCTTTTTTAGCGGGGTTGGGGCGCGTACCAGCCTCGGGGCGGGTTTGGCGAGGCCTGTGTATGCGAAAAGCCTCGAGCCCCAGGCAGAGGGGGCTAACGAAACAGCCTAGGCGACGAAAAACTCCCTTTCCTCGTACGCGAGGCCTTGGCCCAGGACCTCGAGTCTAGGCCCCACCGGGTAGATTCGCAGGCTGTCTTCTTGGAGGTTGAGGAGCTTTTGGGCTCGAGTTTTTAAATCTGATAGTAGCTCTTCATCCAAGTAACACTCAAAAACAGAAAGCTGAACCCGTTCCCCATAGCTTTTGAGCAGGTTTGCAACCTTAACCCGACGGTTGTTGTCGGGTATGTCGTAAGCAATGGCGTATAGCTTTTTTCTGCCCATGTTTTCATTCTAACTAACCTTTTGCCCCGTGTTGGGAATGGCATAGACGCCTCGGAACGCCGCCCGTCGCAATCCCCTAACGGGGAAGAAACCTTTGCAAGTTTTGTGGCTATTCCAACTAGCCCATCAGATGGGGTAGGTCGCAATCCCCTAACGGGGAAGAAACCTTTGCAAGATGGCTGAGGTCTTAGGCCACGCCATAGACCTTCTCGAGAAGTCGCAATCCCCTAACGGGGAAGAAACCTTTGCAAGCTGGCCGCCTTGGCCTCCACCCTCCAGCGCGCCCTGAACCGAGGTCGCAATCCCCTAACGGGGAAGAAACCTTTGCAAGAACAGACAGTGGAGCTTTTGGCGATGGTATATAACGCCATGTCGCAATCCCCTAACGGGGAAGAAACCT
>NZ_PSMQ01000065.1:0-8753 GCF_040290245.1 Thermus sp. | reverse complement strand
CCGGCTCCCCCCTTGTACGCCGCCTGCTCAAGCAGGAGCTTCAGTATACCATCCCCCGGCGATGGGGGGGTAGACCTCCAGGGGGCCCTCCACCCGTTCGTCCAGCCCCACAACCCGATCGCCCACCACCAAGATCCACTCCTCCGCCTCCGGGTCCACCCCTAGGGCCAAAAGGGCCTCCCGGGGGGTCTTGGCCTCCACCCTGACCCGATCGCCCAGCCGCCTCAGGTTGCCGTGAAGCACCACCTCCACTAGTACCCCTCCCGCACCACGTTCAAAAGGGGCTCCCCCCGGAGGTAGCGGCCCAGCTGCTCGGCCAAAAACCGCCCCGCCCGCCGGGAAAACCCCTCGGAAAGCCCCGCCACGTGCGGGGTGATCAGGACCCCGGGCAGGCTCCAAAGGGGGTGGTCCTCGGGAAGGGGCTCGGGGTCGGTCACGTCCAAGGCCGCCCGGATGCGCCCCGCCTTTAGGGCCTCGAGGAGAGCCCCTGTGTCCACGAGCCCTCCCCGGCCCGCGTTGACCAGCAGGGCCCCCGGCTTCATCCGGGCCAAAAAGGCCTTGTCCACCATCCTCTGGGTCTCGGGCGTAAGGGGCAAAAGGAGGACCACGATGTCCGCCTGAGGGAGGAGGTGGGGAAGGTCCTTCGGGGGGTAGACCCCGGGCCGCTCCCTCCGGGCGACCCGGAAAAGCTCCACCTTGAAGGGGATAAGCCTCTCCTCCACCGCCTTGCCAATGGAGCCGTAGCCCAGAAGGAGGACGGTCTTGCCCTCCAGGTCCAAGACCCGCTCCTCCCGCCAAAGGCCCCGCCTCTGTTGGTCCAAAAACAAAGGGAGGTTCTTAAGGCTGGCCAGGATGGCCCCCACCACCCACTCCGCCACCGGGGCATCGTGGATTCCGCTCCCATCCGCCAGCACCACCCCTTCCGGAATCAGGTCCAGAATCCAGTCCACCCCGGCGGAAAGAGTCTGGACGAAACGGAGCCGCTGCATCCTGGGGAAAAGCGCCCCCAAGACCTCCCGCTTTCCATAGGGAGGGATGACCACCTCGGCCCTTAGGGCCTTCTCGGGCAGGGGGTCGTCGAAGTAGACCACCTCCACCCCCTCGGGCAGGAGGGCAAAGGCCTCCGGCTTAAGTCTCGGGGCTAAAAGAATCACGTTCCACCTCCATCACCACGTCCTCCGTCCCCCGGGCCTTCAGGCGGCCCACTTCCTTGAACCCCGCTTTCTTAAAAGCCCTTTGCGCCCTTTCGTTGTGGGCAAAGGTGCGAAGCCGGACCCGCTTGAGCCCCAAAGGGCCAAAGGCGTGGGCCAAAAGGGCCCGCACCGCCTCGGTGCCGTACCCCTTTCCCCACCGGTCCTTCTTCCCGATCAGGATGCCCAAGGTGCCCTCCTCAGGGGTGAGGTCGTAAAGCTCCACCGTCCCGATCCACTCCCCCTTTTCATCCAGAATGCCAAAGGCCACCCGGTCCTTCCGCCTCAGGTCCATCTGGACCATCCGCTTGAACAGCCAAAGGGGGGTTTTGAGGGGGCTCGTACCGTTCCAGTAGGCCACCTCGGGGTCTTTAAACGTCTCCCAAAGGGCTTGCCACTCCTTCTCGGAAAGCCCTGCGGAAAACGGTTTTAGGGTGACGCGCCCGAAGCGTGGCCAGTCCACACCCTTAAGGATATAACCCCCGGAGCGCCCGGGCCTCGAGGACCCGGGTCGCCGCCACCACATAGGCCGCGGTGCGAAGGGAGATCCGCTTCTCCTCGTGGACCTGCCAGACCGCCTCAAACGCGCCGCGCAACACCCGCTCCAGGCGGCGGTTGATCTCCTCCTCGCTCCAGAAGTAGGAGTTGAAGTCCTGGACCCATTCGAAGTAGGAGACGGTAACCCCGCCCGCATTGGCGATCACATCGGGGACCACGACGACGCCCTTTTCCTGAAGGATATCGTCCGCCCCCGGGGTGGTGGGGCCGTTGGCCCCCTCGGCGATGATCCGGGCCCGGATGCGCCAGGCGTTTTGCTCGGTGATCTGCTTCTCCAAAGCCGCGGGGATGAGGAACTCGGTGGGGATGGCGAAGAGCTCCCCCTGGGGGATGGGCTCGGCCCTCGGGTACCCCCGCACCCCCCCGGCCTCCCGGACCCAGGCCAAAAGGTCATAGGGGTCTATGCCCGCCTCGTTGTACACCGCCCCCGTGACGTCGGAGATGGCGATGACCCGGGCCCCGTGGTCATGAAAGGCGCGGGCCGCGGCGTTGCCCACGTTTCCGAAGCCTTGGATGACCACCCGGCTTCCCTCCACGCCAAGCCCGATCTTCTCCGCCGCCGCCGCCGCGGTGATAAAAACCCCCCGGCCCGTGGCATCCCGGCGGCCCAAGGACCCTCCAAGGGCGATGGGCTTGCCCGTCACCACCCCCGGGGCCGTCCGCCCCACGTTCATGGAGTAGGTGTCCATCATCCAGGCCATCTCCCGCTCGGAGGTGTTCACATCGGGGGCCGGGATATCCCGGTCCGGGCCCAGAAGGATGCCGATCTCGGAGGTGTACCGCCGGGTCAGCCGCTCGAGCTCAGAGGGGGAGAGCTTCCTGGGGTCCACCCGCACCCCCCCCTTCCCCCCGCCGTAGGGCAGGCCCACGGCGGCGTTCTTGATCGTCATCCAGGCGGCCAGGGCCATCACCTCGGAGAGGGTGACCTCCGGATGGTAGCGCACCCCCCCCTTGGCCGGTCCCCGGGAGGTGTTGTGGTGGACCCGGTACCCCTCAAAATGGGCCACCGTGCCGTCGTCCAGGTGGATGGGCACGTCCACGATCAGGACCCGCTTGGGTCGTTTGAGGGTCTCCGCCCAGGTGGCCAGCCGCCCCAGGTGGGGGATGACCCGGTCCACCTGCTCCAGATAGATCTCCCACGGCCCCGCGTGTTCACCCAGATAGGAAATCGGTTCGCTCCTCATGGATACACTCCCCTAAGCCTGGTCGCCTCGTTCACCCGCTCCAAGGCCAAGGCCAAGGCCCCGGTGCGCAGGTCCGCCTCCAAAGCCTCGGCCCGTTCGCACACCTCCTCCACCGCCCGGCGGACGGAAGCCTCGATCCTGGCCCGGACCTCCTCCTTGGTCCAGAAGAACATGTTCAGGTCCTGCACCCACTCCAGATACCCGGAAAGGAGCCCCCCGCCCCCGGTGAGGAGGTCCGGCACCACCAAAACCCCGCGGCCCAAAAGATGGGCCTCGGCCTCATCGGTCACCGCCCCATTGGCGGCCTCGAGGACCGCCCGGGCCCGGACCTTCTGCGCCGCCTTCCCGTCCAGAACCCCCTCCAGGGCCGCGGGGATCAGGTAGTCCACCTCGAGGGAAAGAAGCGCCTCGTTGGAGATGGACTCCCCCCAGGGGGGCAGCTCCCCGGTCTCCCCATAGTGGGCAAGAAGGGCCTCCACCTCTAGGCCTTCCGGATCGTACACCCCGCCCTTTGAGGTGGAGACGGCCACCACCTTGAGCCCCATCCGGGCCAGCCAAAAGGCCGCCGCCCCGCCCACCTGACCGAAGCCCTGAACGGCCACCCGGGCCCCTTCCAAGGGAAGGCCCCGCCTTTCGGCCAAGGTCCAAAGGACCAGGGCCACGCTCAACCCCACGGCATCGTCCCGGCCCTCGGTCCCCCCCAAGGCGGCGGGCTTCCCCACCACCACCCCGGGGACGGTGGTCCCTAGGGTCATGGAGTAGGTGTCCATCATCCAGGCCATGATCCCCTCATGCGTCCCCAGGTCCGGGCCCAGGATGTCGATGTCCGGGCCGATCAGGTTGACGAGCTCGGCGGTGTACCGCCGGGTGAGGCGCTCGAGCTCCTTCGAGGAAAGGGCCTTGGGGTCCACCGCCACCCCTCCGGCCGCCCCCCCGAAGGGCAGGCCATAGACGGCCGCCTTCAGGGTCATCCAGGCGGCCAGGCCCGCGGTCTGGCCCAGGCTGACCTTGGGGTGGTACCGCACCCCCCCTATGGAGGGGCCGCGGGCGATGTTGTGCACCACCCGGTAGCCCTGGAAAAACCGCACCTTGCCGTCGTCCATCTTGACGGGGACGGAGACCGTGACCAGCCGGCGAGGGTGGACCAGGTACTCCACCGTGGTCGGGTGCAGGCTGGCCTTTTTCAGGACCCGCTCCAGCCGGTTCAAGAAGACATCCCAAAGCCCCGGCTCGTCCGGCGGCCGATACGCAGGGATTCCCATAGCATCACCAAGGGGCATTATACCGGGGCCGGACTAGGCCAGACGCACCTCCTCGGCCCGGGCCAAGGCCTCGAGGGCCCGCCGGTAGGGGGTGTCGGGGAGGGGGGAAAGGGCCTCCACCGCCTCCTCCACCCGTTTCCCGATGGCCGCCTCCACCTCCTGGGCCACCCCTGTCTCGCGGGCCAGGGCCCGGAGCCGCTCCAGATCCTGCGCCTCCCGGGCCCGGCGCCTCAGGATGGGCCCCACCTCCTCGGGGAAGCGCTCTAAAAGCTTCAGGGTGAGGAGGGTGAGCTTCCCCTCCCGCACATCCCCCCCGATGGGCTTGCCCAGGGCCTTTGGGTCCCCCATCAGGTCCAGGTAGTCGTCCCGCATCTGGAAGGCCTGGCCGTAGAGGAGGCCGAACCTCCCTAAGGCCTCCCGCACCTCGCCGCCTACCCCCTTGAGCACCGCCACGCCCTCGCAGGCCAGCCGCATCAAAACCGCGGTCTTGGCGGTGATGATCTTTTCGTAGTTCTCCAAGGAATAGTCCTCCAAGGCGGCCACCTGGAACTGGAGGACCTCCCCCTCGCTCAGGGCCTTGGCCACCTCGGCAAAGCGCTCCACAAGCTCCATCCGGCCGGTCCGGGCGATGACGTGGAGGAGGCGGGAGAGGAGGAAGTCCCCGGAAAGAACCGAGACCGCATTCCCGTACCTCCTGAAGGCGGCTTCCTTCCCCCTTCGGGTCTCCGCGTCGTCGATCAGGTCGTCGTGAAGAAGGGTGGCGGAGTGCAGAAGCTCCACCGCCAGCGCGAGCTCCATCTCAAAAGGCGCTCCCCCGATGGCCCGGGAGGCGAGGAAGACCAGCTGGGGCCGGATGCGCTTCCCCCCGGCGGCCACCAGGTCCCGGTGGATGAGCTCCACGAACAGGACCTCCGAACGCAGAAGTTCAGAGAGCGCCGCTTCGAACCGGCCGAGGGCCTCCTGTAGGTCGGGCAAGACCAGGGCCTTCACCGAAGAGAGTATACCCCGCCCGGGCCGAGAAAACGGCGGCCGCTAGTACAGTTGAAGAGGGTTTTCCAAGGGGAGGATCTTGGACTGGCCGTTGGCGGAAATGGATCGGTACTTCACCGCCTCCTTTGGCCAAAGGGAGACACCACGGCTTTCCAAGCGGACCTCTTTGGAGTAGGGGCCGCAAGGGTCTCGAGCCTCCGGCGGGCAGGACTGGGGGATCAGGAGGCTATCCAGGGGATTCTCGCTGGAATCTAGAAAAACCACCGTCCCCGCCCCTGAACCGGGCAGGGTGTAGACGGAAAGGGTGTAGGCGTAGGTGTAGGTGTTGGTTGTGGAATCGTACCCGGAGGAAAAGTTCCGCCGCTCCGCCAAAATGGTGGGGCCGCCGAAGACGATACCTCCTTGGAAGAAGTTCTGACAACCGGAAAGGACCAAGGCCAAAAAACCCAACCATCCATACGCTGCTCGCATACATCCTCCCTTTACATCATCTCCTCCCGCCACCTGGGGTTGAGGATCGCAAAGGAAAGCCGGGCCAGTCCCGTTAAAAAGTCCACGTTCTCCACCACCACCTCCTTGGGCACCTCGAGGACCACCGGGGCAAAGTTCAGGATGCCCTTGATCCCCGCCGCCACCAGGAGGTCCGCCGCCTCCTGGGCCGCCTCCCGGGGCACGGTGAGGAGGGCGATCTCGATGCGGCCCGGGACCCTTTGCGGCAGGGCCTCCACGGCCTCGATGACCCCACCCCGGACGGGCTTTCCGATTTTATCCGGGTCCACATCGAAGAACCCCCTGAGCTCAAAGCTCTCCCCAAAGCCAGGGTAGTCGGCCAAGGCGCTTCCCAGCCGGCCCATGCCCACGATGCCAAGCCCCCACCTGCGGTTCAGGCCCAGGATATGCCTAAGCTCCCGCTTCAGGACGGGGACCGTGTACCCCACCCCCCGGGTGCCGTAGGAACCGAAGTAGGAAAGGTCCTTCCGCACCTGAAAGGGCGTAACCTGGGCGAGCTCCCCCAGTTGTTCGCTGCTCGTGCGCATGACGCCCTCTTCCTCAAGCTCCTCCAGGATCCGGAGGTAGGTGACCAGCCGGCTGATGGCGGCGCTGGGGACCTTGCTCTCCTTCATCGCGCCTCCATAGGGGTAAGGCCCATCCCCTCCAGCCGGGCCCTTACCCTCGCCTTCTCCGCCTCCGAGACCGGGCCCACCTGGACCCGGAAAAGCCCGTCCTTCCGAACCACCACCGGGATTCCGGCCTCCTTCAGTTTGGAGGCCAGGGCCAGGGCGTTCTCCTCCTTCTGGAAAGCCCCCACCTGGAAGTAGGCGGAGGGCAGAGGCGCCTCCCCCCGGTACACCCGGGGCGCATACCCAGAAAGGGCCTGCGCAGCCTTTCGGGCCTCCTCCTCGCTGGGGTAGGGCCCCACCACCACCCGGGTGTAGCTCCCCGCGGCCTCGAGGCGGACCTTAAACCCCCGGGCGGAAAGCTCCTGGGAAAGCCTGAGGGCGTTTTCGGGGTTGGTGAAGGAGCCCACCGCCACCCTCCAGACCCCCTTCCCACCCTCCTGGGGCGGGGAGGACGAAGGGGCAGCCGCCGAACCGGGGGACGGCCTGGGGGGCTCAGAGGCCCCCCGGCGGGCCTCCTCCGAGGCGGGTGGAGCCGGGGCCTGCGGGAGGGGGAGGACCGTCACCACCGGCTCTGTCTCGGAGCTGGAGGGGGCCGGAGGGGTCTTCGCCCCTTGGGAAACCGCGGGAGGGGCCACCTCCTGCCCCCTGGGCGAAGCGGCCGCAGGGCGTTCGGGGGCGCGGCCAAAGGGGTTGATGCCCGTCAGATAAAGGACGATCCCCGCCACCACTAAAGCGAAGAGGAAAAAGATCAGCGCGTCCAGCCAGTTCTCCCTCAGCCACCCCATGCTTCACCTCAAAAGCAGGCGGGCGGGGGCGTAGCCCAGACCCGCCGCCTGTTCGAAAGCCCGCCTGGCCTCCTCCTCCCGCCCCAAGGCCCTCAAGGCGATCCCCAGGTTGTACCAGGCGGGGGCGAGCCGGTCCGACCGGGCCAGGACCTCCCGGAGAAGGAGCTCCGCCTCGGAGGGCCTGCCCAAGGCCAGGAAGGCCGCGGCCAGGTTCGCCCCCACCTCCGGGTCCGGTTCCGCCTGATACGCCGGCTGGAGCACCTCCACCGCCCTCTCCGGCCGGCCCATGGCCAGGTAGACCTGGCCCAGAAGGGCACGGGCCTTCGCCTCGGAACGGCCTTTGAGAAGCCCCTCCGCCTCGCTCAGCCGGCCCAGGCGGAAGGCCGCCTGGGCCTGCAAAAAGCCCCCCATAGGCCCCGCCTCCTTGGCGTATTGGTAGGCGGGCTCGGCCTCCCCCAGACTCAGATGGGCCGCCGCCAGGGCCAGGGCCACCTCGGGTTCCTTGGACGCCTGGTAGGCCTTAAGGAGGAAGGGCAGGGCGGCCCTGGGGTCTTTCGCCTCGAGGCGGCGCTTTCCCAGAAGGTAGGCCGCGGGCCAGAAGCCCGGGTCCTGGGCCAAGGCCTCCTGCAAGGGCCTGTCCTCCCCACTCAAAAGGCCCTTCCGGTAGAGGAGCAAGGCCCGCTCCCTCCCCTCCACCAGGGCCAGACCCCGTTCCAGCTCCCGCAAAGCCCGCGCCTTCAAGCCCTCCTTGGCCAGGGCCTGTGCCAGGAGGTCCCAGGCCCTGGCCTCCTTTGGGGCGCGGTTTAAGACCCCGTAGAGCACCGGAACCGCCTCCACCCCCCGGCCGGCGTCCAGAAGCGCCTGGGCCAGGGCCATGCGGTAGCCGAGGGAGCGCTCGGGGGAAAGGCCCTTCTTAAGGGTCTCCGCCGCCTCCTGAGGCTTCCCGAGGCCCCGTTGGGCCTCCGCCAAAGCCAGGTAGGCCTCTTCGCTGGGGGCGAGGGCGACCGCCTTGGACAAAGCCTCCACCGCCTCGTTCAGCCGGCCCAGGCGGAGGGCCACCAGGCCCAGGTTGTAAAACCCCTCGGCCCTTTCCGGGAAGAGAAGGGTCATCTGCTGGAAGGCAAAGCGGGCCTCCTCCAGCCGGCCCAGCCGGACCAGGGCCACCCCCAGGCCCAGATGGGCCTCCGCTCGGGCGTAGTCCTGAACCAAGGCCTCCTCAAAGAGGGCCGCGGCCTTCGCGTACTCCCCTTTTTCCAAGGCGCTCTGGGCCGCCTCGAGGGAAGCGGCCAGGCTGAGTCCAAACGCAAGGGCAAGGGCAAGATACCTGGGAATCATAGGCCTCCCCTAGTTAGGTTCAGTCTAACACAAGGTGGGGTTTGGTATCCTGGACTCGTGAACCTGGACGCACCCCGGGTCCTGGTTTTGAACGCCGCCTACGAGGTCCTGGGCCTGGCCAGCGTGAAGCGGGGGGTTCTCCTCGTCCTCTCCGGCACCGCGGAGATGCTGGAGGAAAGCGGGGATCACCTGCACACCCCGAGCACCCAGATCCCCGTTCCCAGCGTCATCCGCCTCAAGCGCATGGTCAAGCGGCCCCAGAGCCGAGCGGCCCTCAACCGGAGGAACATCCTGCGCCGGGACCGGTACACCTGCCAGTACTGCGGCC
>NZ_PSMQ01000064.1:0-8953 GCF_040290245.1 Thermus sp. | reverse complement strand
TGCATCTCCTGGACCCCCTGCATCGGCCCCATCCTGGGGGGTATCCTCACCCTGACCGCGGTGGGGGGTGGGGTGGGGCTGCTTCTGGCCTATATCCTGGGCCTGGCAGTACCTTTTTTGCTGGTGGCGGCCTTTGCGGACCGGCTGAAGGGGTACCTCCGCCGGGCGGCGCGGCTTTCCCATGCGGTGGAGGTGGTGGCGGGGGTGGTGCTGGTTTTGGTGGGGGTGCTTCTGGTGAGCGGGACGTACACTCAGCTCAACAGCTTCTTCCTCCGCATTACCCCGGAGTGGCTTCAGCGGTACCTCTAGGGCAGATCCCCCTTGCAGGCAGGGGACGGCTCTGAAAAACTCTTAAAGGATGCTTCTTTTCGAGGACGTCTGGAAGCGGTTCGGCCGGGACTGGGTCCTGAAGGGGGTGGGGTTTAGCGTGAGGAAGGGGGAGGTGGTGGCCCTCCTGGGGCCCAACGGATCGGGCAAGACCACGCTTTTGCGCCTGGGCGCAGGGCTTCAGCGCCCAACCCGGGGCCGGGTGGAGCGGCGTGGGGAGGCCCTCCTCCTTTCCAACCCCCCGGCTTTCCACCGCCACCTGACCGCCCGGGAGCACCTGGCCTACGACCTGGCCCTCTGGGGGAAGGGGGTTTGGGATGGGGCTTCCCTCGAGGCCTTCAGCCTTCCCCCGGACAAACCCCTTCTCACCTTTTCCAGCGGAATGAAAAAGCGACTCGCCCTTCTTCGCTTCAAGCTTCTTAAGCCTGAGATCTGGCTCTGGGATGAGCCGGAGACGGCCTTGGACCAGGAGGGGCGGGGGCTTCTTTTCACCCTTTTGGAGGAGGGCAGGCGGGAAGCAGCCATTTTGTTGGCCACCCACGACCTGGACTTCGCCCGGAGGGTGGCGGACCGGACGCTGGTACTGGGGGAAGGGTGAGGAGGGTCCTGGTTCTGGCCCTTCGGGACCTCCGCCTGGAGGTGCGGGGGCGGGCGGGGCTTCTTTCCGTTTTTTCCTTTTTCTTGGTCATGCTCTTCATCCTGGCCTTAGGCCTCGGGCCTGGAGAGGCCCTTTTGCGGGAGGCTGCGGCGGGGGCGCTTTGGGTGGGGATGGCCTTTGCGGGGAGCCTCCTGGCCTCCCGAGCCTTCGGCCTCGAGGTGGAGGACGGTACTTTAGACGATCTTCTCCTCGTCCCGGGAAGCCGGGAATGGGTGTATTTCGGAAAACTTCTTTTCCAGATGGTCGTCCTCGTCCTTTTGGGTCTTCTGGGTCTGCTTGTGACCGCGGGGCTTTTTTACCTGCCTTTGGGGCAGTTTTTTCCCCTCCTTCTCACCTTGGTCCTAGGAGGCCTGGGGTATGCCAGTGTGGCCACGTTCTACGCGGGCCTTCTTTCCCGGCTCCGCGGGCGGGATGTCCTTCTGCCCCTCCTTCTTTTTTCCCTGGTGGTCCCTGTGGTTTTGGCCTCGGTCCGGGCTACGAAGAACCTGCTGGCAGGGCTTCCTTGGGGGGAGGTGCTCCCTTGGTGGCAGCTCCTTCTCGTGTTTGACGTGGTGTATGTGACGGTTTCCTCTCTTCTCTTTCCCTGGGTGATGGAGGGCTGACTCACGGATTTAAGGAAGCAGTGTGGCAGACTAGGAGGTGGAGATGCAGAGAACCCTTGACCGACCCGATGCCTGGACCTGGGTTTTTTTAGCCCTGGGCTTGCTCCTTTTGCCCCTAGGGCTTTATCTCGCCCTTTCCGCTCCGCCGGATGTGAACCAGGGGTACCTGGTCCGGATCATGTACCTCCACGTCCCCGGGGCGTGGCTGGGGTATCTGGCCTTCCTTGTGACCTTCCTCTACTCCCTTTTGTATTTCTTCCGACCGAACCCCAAGTACGACCGCATCGCCGTCTCGAGCGCGGAGATCGGCCTTGTCTTCATGGGGCTGGCCCTGGTTACGGGGATGCTTTGGGCCCGGCCCACCTGGGGGGTTTACTGGACCTGGGAGCCCCGGCTCACCACCACCGCCATCCTCTTTGCGGTCTACGTGGGGTACTTCCTCCTCCGCTCGGCCATAGAGGACCCGGACCTCCGGGCCAAGGCCGCGGCCGCGGTGGGGATTCTGGGGTTTATCAACGTACCCATCAGCTACATGTCCGTCAAGTGGTGGCGGAGCCTCCACCAGACCCAGTCCATCGACCTGACCACCGGCCGGATCCATATGGCCCCGGAGATGCTCCAGGCCCTCCTCTTCAACCTCCTGGTCTTCACCCTTCTCTACCTGGGCTTCCTCCGTTTCCGGGGCTACCTCGCGGCCCTCGAGGCCAAAAAGGAGGAGGGATGAGCGAGGTTTTCGTGCTCTGGGTCTACGCCCTGACCTACCTTACGGTCTTCGGCTATCTGGCCTATCTCTTCTGGCGATACCGGAGGGTAAGGTGAAGGTCAAACATCTTTTGGGCTTATTGGTGGTTCTGGGCGCCCTGGGCTACATGGTCTTTGGCGGCCTCGGGCGGAACCTGGTCTACTTCCTCACCCCCTCGGAGTACCTGGAAAACCAGGCCCGCTACCAGAACCGCCCCGTCCGCCTGGGGGGGTTGGTGGAGCCAGGGAGTGTCCATTACGATAAGGACACCCTCACCCTCCGCTTCGTCCTCACCGACGGGGTGGCCAGGGTGAACGTGGTCCATCGGGGCACCCCCCCGGCCCTTTTCAAGGAGGGGCAGGGGGTGGTGGTGGAGGGGCGTTTCCAGGAGGGGGTGTTCCAGGGGAACAACCTTCTCGTCAAGCATTCCGAAAACTACCAGCCCCCGAGGGCGGGGTACACCCCTGAGGACGTGCGGAAGCTCATCCAGGAGGCGAAATGACCCCAGGGCTTTTAGGCGGAGTCTCCCTGCTTTTGGCCCTCCTCCTTTCCCTGGCGGGGTTTGCCCTCGCCCTTTTCGCTTACCTACAGGGGGATGGTCGGCTTCTTAAAGGAGCCCTCAGGGCCGCCCCCCTGGCCTTCCTTTTTGCGGCTTTGGCCTTTTTGGCCCTGGAGTGGGCGCTTCTTGCCCACGACTTCACCGTCCGCTACGTGGCCGAGCACCACTCCACCCAGGACCCCCTCTGGGTGGCCCTGGTCACCCCCTGGGCGGCCTTGGAGGGCAGCATCCTCCTTTGGGGCCTCCTCCAGACCCTCTACACCTTTTTGGCGAGCCGCAAAACCCTGGACCCGTGGCGGAGGAGCCTTGTCCTGGCCACCCTTTTCGGCATCCAGGTCTTCTTCTTTGGGGTCATGGCCACCATCGCCAACCCTTTTGAGGCCATGCCCAATCCGCCCACCGAGGGGCGGGGGCCGAACCCTCTTCTCCAGAACCACTGGATGATGGCCGTCCACCCCGTCCTCATGTACCTGGGCTTCGTGGGCCTGAGCGTGCCTTTTGCCCACGCGGTGGCGGCCATGGCCACCAGGCGGTACCAGACCTGGGTGGGGGAGACCCGGTGGTGGACCCTGGTGGCCTGGGGTTTCCTCTCCGCGGCCATCGTGGCCGGTGGGTGGTGGAGCTATGAGGTGCTGGGCTGGGGGGGGTACTGGGCCTGGGACCCGGTGGAAAACGCTAGCTTCCTCCCCTGGCTTCTCGCCACCGCCTTCCTCCACACCGCCTTCGTCCAGGAAGTCCGGGGGCGGTTTAGGGTCTGGAACCTCGCCTTCGTCACCCTAGCCTTCGCCTCCACCGTGCTGGGCACCTTTCTCACCCGCAGTGGGGTCATCCAGTCCGTGCACGCCTTCGCGGAGGGGCCGGTGGGGCCAGTCTTCCTGGGCTTTTTCCTCTTGGTTCTGGCCCTGGGCTTTGGCCTCCTTTCCCGGACCGGGCGGGAGGTGAGCGAGGAGGGGGGGCTTAGGCTCTTCTCCCGGGAGGGGGCGCTTCTTCTGGGGGCCTTCTTCTTTGTCGGCTGGGGCTTGGTGGTGGTCCTGGGAACCCTTTACCCCCTTTTGGTGGAGGCCTTCACCGGGGCCAAGGTGAGCGTGGGGGCGCCCTTTTTCAACCAGGTCTCCCTGCCCATCGGCGTGGGGATCCTCCTCCTGATGGGGATAGGGCCGGTTCTGCCCTGGAGGCGGGCGGGGCAGGAGGTGGTGCGCAACCTCCTCTTCCTCCTCCTCGCCCTGGTTCTGGGGGTTTTCCTGGGGATCCTTCGCGGGTATACCCTGGGGGCGAGCCTGGCGGTGGGGCTTTTCCTGTACAACCTGACGGCGGTGGGGCTCCTTACGTGGGAGGGCCTTCGGGCCCGGAAGGAGGCAGGCCTAAACCCCTGGGGCTTGTTCAGCCAGAGAAGGCGGATGGGGAGCCTGGTCGTCCACCTGGGGGTGGCCCTGGCGGGGCTTTCCATCGCCTTCAGCCAGGCCTACCGCCTCGAGGCGGAAAAGACCCTTTACAAAGGGCAGGCCTGGGAGGCGGCGGGGCTTCGGATGGAGTTTCTGGGTGTGCGGGCCCTGGACGAGGGGCGGCGGTTTGCCGTAGAGGCCCTTCTCCGGACGGACCGGTTCGGCGAGGTCCGCCCCCGGCTCCACTTCTACCCCCAGATGAACGCCCCTTTGGCCTACCCGAGGGTGATCTATACCCCGGTGAACGACTACTACTTCGTCCTCATGGATTTTGACCGGGATAAAGGAGCGTGGGCCTCCGTCCGGCTCATCGTTACCCCGATGGTCTTCTGGCTCTGGGTGGCGGGGGGGGTCATTGCCTTGGGCACGCTTTACATCCTTTGGCCTGAGGCCAGGCCAAGGGTGCGGGAGGCGGTGGCGTGAGGTGGGTCTGGGTCCTTTTACTCCTCCTTTTGGGCGGGCTTTTCTGGTGGGGGATGCAGCGCAACCCCCGGGAGCTGCCCTCGGTCTTGGCCCAGGAAAGGCGCCTTGCCCCCGACTTTACCCTGCCCCTGTTGCCGCCCTACCGGGCGGAGTGGGGGGAGGGCTTCCGCCTTTATGACCACCTGGGGAAAAAGCCCATCCTCCTCAACTTCTGGGCCAGCTGGTGCTACCCCGCCTGCTACGAGGAGGCGCCGGTCCTGGAGGCCTTTTGGCGCTCCAACCGAGACAGGGTTCTCCTCGTGGGCATCAACACGCAGGATAAGGAGGCGGAGGCGCTTAAGTTCATCGCCCAGTTTGGTCTCACCTTCCCCCAGGTCTTTGACCCCCGGGGCCGGGTGGGGGTGGACTACGGGATGTACGGGGTGCCGGAGACCTTTGTCATAGACCAGGAAGGCCGGGTGGTGAGGCGGCACGCGGGGGCGGTGGACGAAAAGGCGCTTTTCGCCCTGCTTAAGGAGGTGCAGTGAGACTCGCTTTGGTGCTTCTTACCCTCCTCTCTGTGTTCGCTTTGCGAAGCAGCTTTCCGGCCCTGGCGCAGGTTGCTTCGCTAAGCGAACACCGGGAGGGCCCCCCTCCC
Source organism: Thermus sp. (assembly GCF_040290245.1). Lineage (GTDB taxonomy): Bacteria > Deinococcota > Deinococci > Deinococcales > Thermaceae > Thermus_A. Next base: position 3,563 of record NZ_PSMQ01000064.1, on the reverse strand, counting down.
GACCTTTCTCCGCAAGTGTTCCAAATTGCCCGGGCCCTTCGCTGCCCCGTCTGCCAGGGGGAGTCGGCCGCGGAGAGCAACTCCGGGGTGGCCCAGGAGATGCGCCGCCTGATCGCCGAGATGCTTAAGAAAGGCAAGAGCGAGGCGGAGATCAAGGCCTTCTTTGTAGAGCGCTACGGGGAGTGGATCCTCTACGAACCCCCCAGGCGAGGGGTGACCCTCTGGGTCTGGGTCCTGCCCGCTTTGGCCCTGGCCCTTTTAGGGGTGGGCCTTTTCCCCTTTTTCCGAAGGCCCAAGGCGGAGCTGGACCCTGAGGCCTTAAAACGCCTCGAGGGGGAGCTCGAGGAGTCCAGGGAAGGCCCATGACGACGATTCTCTTTGCCCTTCTTGCCCTGGCCCTCCTGGCCTACCTCCTCCTGCCCCTTCGCGAAAAGGAGGAGCCCTTCCCGGAACCCCCCAGGCGGGAGGACCTCCTGGCCGAGCTTGCCCTTTTGCGGGAGGAGGCCAAGACCCTGGAGGGGGAGGAGAGAAAGGCCGCTTTGGCCCGTATCCTAAGGCTGGAAAGGGCGCTGGAGGGGTACCGCCCCGCCCAGGCCCGCCCCTTTCGCCCCTGGGCCCTCGTGGGGGCGGTTTTGGTCCTCTTGGGGGTGGGGTATGGGCTTTGGCGCTACACCCTGCCCCGGCTTCCCGGGGAGACCCTGGTCACCGCGCGGCAGGAGGCCCAGGTCCTCAGGGTGCTTGCGGACAAGGCGAGAAGGACGGGAAGCCCGGAGGCCTTTCTGGCCTGGGGGCGGAAGGCCTGGGAACTCCAGGCCTTTGACCAGGCGGCGGAGGCCTATTTTGAGCTCCTCAAGAAGGACCCGAGAAACGCGGAGGCCATCCGCCGGGTGGGGATTCTCCTCTTCTTCTCGGGCCGGCCGGAGGAGGCTTTGCCCTTCCTCCAGATCGCCCTCCACGCCGACCCTAAGGCGGCGGAGGGCTGGCTTTTCCTAGGGAACACCTATTTCCAGCTCGGCCAGAACGCAGAGGCCATCAAGGCCTGGGAGAAGTACCTCGAGGTGGGAGGGGAGGCCAGGGAGCAGGTCCAGAGCCTCATCGCCATGGCCAAGGCCAAGGCCGGAGGGAAGACCCCCTCGGGCCAGGCGGTCTTCCTCGCCCGCTGCGCCGTCTGCCACGGGGCCCTGGGCCAGGGGGGTTCGGGCCCCGCTTTGAAGGGCAATCCGATCCTAAAGGCGGAGGAGGCGGTGCGGGAGATCGTCCAAAATGGCCGGGGGGCAATGCCGCCCGTCCCCCTTTCCGAGGCGGAGCTGAAAGCCCTCCTCGAGTACCTGAAGACCCTATGAGAAGGCGCGACCTCGTCTTCCTCCTGCCCGTGGGGGCGGCTTTGGGCTTTTTCACCTGGTTTGGCGTGCGCACCTACAACCTCCGCTTCCGCCCCCGCCCGGAGCCCAAGGAGCCCAGGTGGAAGCCGGGGCCTAAGGTGCTTGTGGCCCGCCTTTCTGAGCTTCCCGCCCCCTGGAGCGTGAAACCCTTCCTATACCCCCTTCCTCAGGGGCCGCTCCAATCCATCCTCCTCCGCACCCCCTTGCCCGTCCAGGGGGGGGTAAGCGTGAACGGTCTGCACCTGGTGGCCTTCTCCCGCATCTGCACCCACCAGGGGTGCACGGTGAACTTCGTCCCCGACCCCGAGGCGGGCTCCCTCCTGTACAACTACCGTTCGGAAACCCCCTTTCTGGGCTGCCCCTGCCATTTCGGGGCCTTTGACCCCCTTAAGGCGGGGGAGGCGGTCTACGGCCCTCCCCGCCACCCCCTGCCCCGGCTCCGGCTCGAGGTCGTGGGAAAGGAGGTCTACGCCACGGGGCACGAGGTGCCCCTCAGGCCCCTGGAGGTTTCTTAGGGTTCGAGCTCCACCCGCACGAACCGGTCCCGCCCCCTTTGCAGGACCAGGGGGCGGGAAAGCTCCACCTCGAGGGTCTCGTCCTCCACCACCTCCCCGTTGATCCGAAGGCCCCGGTTCCCGATGAGCCTTTTCGCCTCGGCGTTTGAGGGGGTGAGCCCCGCCAGGGTAAAGAGCCTGGCCACCCAGATCCGCCCTTCCTTGAGCGCCTCCTTGGGGATCTGGACCGTGGGGATCCCCTCGGGGATTTTTCCTTTGGCCACCTCGTCGTAGCGCTCCTCCGCCTTTCGCACCACTTCGGGCCCTGCCTCCTTATCCCGGCCCCAGGCGGTGAAGGCGTAGCCCAGCCCCTCGTAAAGGGCGCGGTCGATCCTGGGCGGAATCTGAGGGAGGCTGTAGGCGTAGGTGAGGAGGCGGGCCAGGACCCGGTGGGCCCCCGCGGGTCCGGCCTCTTTGAGAAGGGTTTCCACCCCCTCTTCTTCGAAGTCGGTGAGGAGGAGGAAGTAGTCCTTAAGAAGGGGGTCTGGCACCCGCATGAGCTTTTTGAACATCACCTCCGGGGGCTCGGTGAGGCCGATGTAGTTGTCCAGGCTCTTGGACATCTTTTCCCGGCCGTCTAAGCCCACCAAGAGGGGCATCAGGAAGGCCACCTGAGGGGGTTGCCCGTAGGCCTTCTGCACCTCCCGCCCCACCAGGAGGTTGAACCTCTGGTCCGTTCCCCCCATCTCCACATCCGCCCGAATGACCACGGAATCGTAGGCCTGGGCAAAGGGGTAGAGAAACTCGTGCAGGGAGATGGGAACCCCTTCCTCATACCGCTTCTTAAAATCCTCCCGCTCCAGCATCTGGGCCACGGTCATGAGGGAGGTGAGGCGGACCACCTCCTTGAAGGTGAGGGGCTCGAGCCATTCCGAGTTGTAGCGGAGTTCGAAAAGATGGGGCTCCTGCCGGAGGATCTTCCCTGCTTGTTCCACGTAGCTTTTGGCGTTTTCCCGGGTCTTTTCGAGGCTCAAAGGAGGCCGGGTTTTGGAGCGGCCCGAGGGGTCCCCAATCATCCCGGTGAAGTCCCCGATGATGAGGACCACCTTGTGCCCGAGCTCCTGGAACTGCCGCATCTTCCTCAGGACCACCGCGTGGCCCAGGTGGAGGTCGGGCCGGGTGGGGTCCGCGCCCAGCTTGACCGTGAGGGGGCGGCCTTCCTCGAGTTTTCGCAGGAGCTCCTCCTCGGGGAGGATCTCCGCTGCCCCCCTTTTCAGTAGCGCCAAAGCTTCCTCCGGAGTGTGCGAGGCGCCCATGCCCCCAAGTATACTGGAGGGAAATGAGACCCCTTTTCCTTCTGGGGCTCGCCCTACTAGGCTACTGGTATGCGGACCGGTATGGCCTTGCTGTGGGGTATCCACCCTTCCTCCCAGTCTTCTACTGGAAGTACACGGGGGAGGCCCGCTATCCCATCCGGGTTGCGGGCGGGTACGACGCGCTAAAGGTCAAGGTGGCGGGCCAGCTTCGAGAAGGCCAGCTCCTCGTGGGATTTTCAGGGGAGGGGTCCCGCCTGAGCCCCAGGCCCTTTTCCGGCACCTTTCAGGGGGAGCTCCGTTACCCGGTGGAGCCTGGGTCGTACCTCCTTATCTTCCGCTTGGTAAGGGCCAAGGGCTGGGTCCGGTACGAC
>NZ_PSMQ01000063.1:0-9044 GCF_040290245.1 Thermus sp. | reverse complement strand
AGCTTCATCACGCAGCTGCACCGCCAGCTCATAGTTCTGCGCCTGGATGGCCTCCTCCTTGCGCCGCAGGACCTCCTCGAGCTCTTTCTTCGCCTCCTTCAGCGCGTAGGGAGCGGTAGCCCGCTGGATGCGCACCCGTGAGGCGGCCTCATCGATGAGGTCGATCGCCTTATCGGGGAGGAAGCGATCGGTGACATAGCGGGCAGCCAGCTCCGCCGCCGCCTTGATCGCCTCATCGGAAATATTGACGCGATGGTGGGCCTCGTAGCGGTCCTTGATGCCCTGAAGGATGGCGATGGTCTCCTCGACGGTTGCCTCGCGCACGTACACCGGCTGGAAGCGCCGCTCGAGCGCGGCATCCCGCTCGATGTACTTGCGGTACTCGTCGAGCGTTGTCGCACCGATGCACTGGAGTTCACCACGCGCCAGTGCGGGCTTGAGGATGTTGGCCGCGTCGAGGGTGCCCTCGGCACCGCCCGCCCCGATGAGGGTGTGCAGCTCGTCGATGAAGGCCACCACCTTGGCGTTCTTGAGCTCCTCGATGATCTGGCGCAGGCGTTCTTCGAACTCGCCGCGGTACTTGGTGCCCGCGACCACGCCCGCGAGGTCTACGGAGACGATGCGGGCCCCGCGCAGCACCGGGGGCACGCGCCCTTCGATGATGGCCTGGGCCAACCCCTCCACGATGGCCGTCTTGCCCACCCCGGGGTCGCCGATCAGGACGGGGTTGTTCTTGGTGCGCCGGGCCAGGATCTGGATGACCCGGTTGATCTCCTCCTGCCTTCCGATGACCGGGTCCAGCCTCCCCTCCCTTGCCTCCTTGGTGAGGTCCCGGCCGTACTCGTCCAGGAAGGGGGTGTTCACGGGCTTCTCCCGTTCCCGGGACTCGGCCATGGAGAGGATGCGCCAGCGGATGGTGTCGATGTCCTTGGCGAAATGGGTGAGGATCCGGTAGGCGATCCCATCCCCCTCCCGGATGATGCCCAGAAGGATATGCTCTGTGCCGATGACGGAGGAGCCCATGTTCCGGGCCTCGGCGCTGGCCAGCTCCATGACCCGCCGGGCCCTCGGGGTGATGGCGGGGGGCTCACCGGTGCGGCTTCCCTCTCCCCGGCCCACGAGCTCCTCCACCATGCGGCGCATGGCCTCGAGGCTCGCTCCATACTCCGACAGGATGCGGGCCGCGGTGCCCCCCTCGCGCATCAGGCCCAGAAGAAGATGCTCCGGCCCGATCATGGAGTGGCCCAACCGGGCCCCCTCCTCCCGAGCGTAGTGGAAAACCAGCCTGGCGCGATCGTCGTACCTGTTCAAGGTCTACCCCCTTCGTCTCCCTATTTTAGCCTAAGGGAGGGAGGCTTGGAGGTTTGCGCCCGGGCTCACCATGCCCATAGACTAAGGACCACCGCCCCAAGAAGGGGCGCCTAGGGGGGAAGATGCCTGCGGAGACGCTTGACGAACTGGTGGCCTTGTGCAAACGGAGAGGGTTTATCTTTCCGGGCTCGGAGATCTACGGAGGCCTTCAGGGGACGTACGACTACGGCCCCTTGGGGGTGGAGCTCAAGAACAATCTTAAGCAGGCCTGGTGGCGGCACAACGTGTATGAGCGGGACGATATGGAGGGGCTGGATGCGAGCATCCTCACCCACCGCCTGGTCCTCTACTACTCGGGCCACGAGTCCACCTTCGCCGACCCCATGGTGGACAACCGGATCACCAAGAAGCGGTACCGGCTCGACCACCTCCTCAAGGATCAACCCGAGGAGGTCCTCAGACGGCTGTACCGGGCCATGGAGGTGGAGGAGGGGGCGTTCTCCCTTCTCATCAAGGCCATGATGCAAAGCCCCGGGCGGGCCGGGGGCGCGCTGACCGCCGCAGGGGTGATCGACCCCGCGGCGGGGGAGGCCGGAGACTGGACCCCGCCCCGCTATTTCAACATGATGTTCAAAACCTACGTGGGCCCGGTGGAGGAGGAGGCCGCCTTGGCCTACCTCCGCCCCGAGACCGCCCAGGGGATCTTCATCAACTTTAAGAACGTCCTGGACGCGACAAGCCGCAAACTTCCCTTCGGAATTGCCCAGATTGGCAAGGCCTTCCGCAACGAGATCACCCCGAGAAACTTTCTTTTCCGGGTGCGGGAGTTCGAGCAGATGGAGATCGAGTACTTCGTCCGCCCCGGGGAGGACGAGTACTGGCACCGGTACTGGGTGGAGGAGCGGCTTAAGTGGTGGCAGGAGATGGGCCTGAGCCGGGCCAACCTGGTCCCCTTTGAGCAGCCCCCAGAGGAGCTCGCCCACTACTCTAAAGCCACGGTGGACCTCCTCTACCGCTTCCCCCACGGCCTCGAGGAGCTCGAGGGCATCGCCAACCGGACGGATTTCGACCTGGGGAGCCACACCAAGGACCAGGAGGAGCTGGGGATCACCGCCAAGGTGCTGAAAAACGAGCACTCCACGGCCCGTCTGGCCTACCGCGACCCCGAGACGGGCAGGTGGTTTGTGCCCTACGTGATCGAGCCCTCCGCGGGGGTGGACCGGGGGGTTTTGGCCCTCCTTTCCGAGGCCTTTACTCGGGAGGAGCTCCCCAGTGGGGAGGAGCGCATCGTCCTCAGGCTTAAGCCCCAACTCGCCCCCATCAAGGCCGTGGTCATCCCCCTGGCCAAGAACCGGCCCGAGATCACGGAGTACGCCAAGCGCCTAAAGGCCCGTCTTCAGGCCTTGGGCCTGGGCCGCATCCTCTATGAGGACACGGGCAACATCGGCAAGGCGTACCGTCGCCACGACGAGGTGGGCACCCCCTTTGCCCTCACCGTGGACTACGACACCATCGGTCAAAGCAAGGATGGGACGACGAAACTCAAGGATACGGTAACGGTGCGGGACCGGGACACCATGGAGCAGATCCGGCTTCATGTGGATGAGCTCGAGGCCTTTTTGCGGGAGAGGCTCAGATGGTAGGCTCTGCACAAGGGGGTTCTTGACGGAGGGGTGCATGAGGGTGGCAATCGTGGGGGCCACAGGCGCGGTGGGCCGGGAGATGCTCAAGGTCCTGGAGGCCAGGAACTTCCCTTTGACCGAGCTAAGGCTTTACGCCTCTGCCCGCTCCGCAGGGACAAGGCTTTCCTTTAAGGGGGAGGAGGTCCGGGTGGAGGCCCTCCCCGAGGGGCCTCTGCCTGTGGACCTGGTTTTGGCCAGCGCGGGCGGGACGATTTCCAAGGCCATGGCCCCCCTCTGGGCCGAGGGGGGGGCGGTGGTGGTGGATAACTCCAGCGCCTTCCGCTACGAGCCCTGGGTGCCCCTGGTGGTCCCCGAGATCAACCGGGAGGCCCTCTTCCAGCACCGGGGCATTATCGCCAATCCCAACTGCACCACGGCCATCTTGGCCATGGCGCTTTGGCCTTTGCACCGGGCCTTTGGGGCCAGGCGGGTGATCGTGGCCACCTACCAGGCCGCCTCCGGCGCGGGGGCCGGGGGGATGGAGGAGCTATCCGCAGAGACCCACAGGGCCCTCCACGGGGAGGCCCCAAGGGCCAGGGTCTTTCCCCACCCCCTTCCCTTTAACGTCATCCCTCATATAGATGCCTTCCAAGAAAATGGGTATACCCGGGAGGAGATGAAGGTGGTCTGGGAGACCCACAAGATCTTCGGCGACCATTCCATAAGGATCAGCGCCACCGCGGTCCGGGTCCCCACGTTGAGGGCCCATGCGGAGGCGGTGAGCGTGGAGTTTGAACGCCCGGTGACCCCCGAGGCGGCAAAGGAGGTGTTGCGGAAGGCCCCAGGGGTGGAGGTGGTGGACGAACCTCGGGCCAACCGCTACCCTATGCCGCTTACCGCCAGCGGGAAATGGGACGTGGAGGTGGGCCGGATTCGCAAAAGCCTTGCCTTCGAGAACGGACTGGACCTCTTCGTGGTAGGGGACCAGCTCCTCAAAGGGGCGGCCTTGAACGCCGTACAGATTGCCGAAGAGTGGCTCAAGGGCGCCTGAGGTAAAGCCAGATCTCCCGGTTCCCCTCCTTGCCTGGCAGGGGGCTTTCCCTTTCGCCCAAGACCTGGAAGCCGATCTCCTTTGCCTTTTCCCTCACCTTTCCCAAAGCGACCTGCCTGAGGCTTTCCCTTTGCACCACCCCTTTGTGCACCCCAGGGCCGAGTTCAAACTGGGGCTTGACCAGAACCAAGGCCTCTCCTTGAGGCTTTAAAAGCTCCCAGACCTTTGGAAGGAGCAAGGTGGAGGAGATAAAGGAGACATCCATGACCACGAGGTCCACGGGGGGAAGAAGGAGGGTTCTGGCGTCCTGCCCCTCCAGGCTCACCACCCGGGGATCCTGACGCAAGGAGGGGTGGAGCTGGCCTCGGCCCACATCCACCGCGTAGACCCTTTGCGCGCCTCGTTCCAAAAGGACCTGGGTGAACCCCCCGGTGCTGGCTCCGAGGTCGGCGGCTACCCGGTTTTCCACCGCAATGGGAAAGGCCTCCAGGGCACCCAACAGCTTGTACGCTCCACGGCCCACGTAGGGCTCGGCGTCCACCTCCACCCGGTCCGAAGGGCTCACCTGAAGGGCGGGTCTAAGGACAACCCTCCCATTGACCCGGACCCGGCCTTGCCGGATCAGGTCCTGGGCCTTGGCGCGCGTGGCCACCAGGCCCCTCTCCACGAGGTGCAGGTCCAGCCGCACAGACGTATTATGAACCCGTGGGCGGGCTTTCGGGCACCTGGTTCGTCCTCCTGGGAGAGCCGGGGGAGCATCTGGTCCTGGAGTCCTTGGGCCGGAGGCTTTCCGCCTTCTGGACGAAGCGGGAAGGAGCCGAAGCCTTCCTCCAGGCCCACCCAGGGCTCGGGATGGAGGTCATGGCCCTGGAGGGCTGGCCCTTGAAGGAGGCCTTTCTTCTGGCCTTGAGGCGCCTAGGGGTGGAGGAGGTCCTTGTGGACTACGCTCCTGGGGCGCATCAGGCCAAGATGGCCTCCTTGGAGGAGCTTTTGCAGGGGGTGCAGGATGCGTAACTGGGTGTTCCTTTTGGTCTTGGTCTTGGGACTCGGCTTGGCTCAGGGGCTCGAGGCAAGTCTGGGAAGCCCGTATGGGCTTTCCCTTGGGGCGCGGTTCAGCCTAGTTCCCGCGGTTCTGGATGGGCGGGCCTATGCCGCCTTGGGGTATGCAGGGGGCGTGGTGGCGGGCCTCGGCGCCGATTTCCTCGCGAAGGTGCCCCTCACCGACCTCTACCTGGGCCTGGGGGGGTTTTACGGCACGGGGAACGCTTTGGCCTTGGGGGCTACGGGCCAGGCCGGGGTGCGGGGGGTTCTCGGAACCTGGCTGAACCTGGGCCTTCCCCTCCTTCCCGTGGGGTTCTTTTTGGAGCTCCACCCCACCTACTTCCCGGGTGCTCAGGCCTTTGGCCTGGGCGGGGCGCTTGGGGTCTTGGTGGGGTTTTAGACCCGGATGGTGACCCGGGCCCCGGTCTCAAAAAGATGAATTGAATCTATAAAACGCACCACCCGGGTGGCGTACCCCATGACCACGGAGTGGGTCCTGGCTCCGCCGCCGAAGAACCGTACCCCTTGGAGGATGTCCCCATCTGTGATGCCCGTGGTGGCAAAGACGATCTCCTTCCCTGGGGCGAGGTCCTCCGTGCGGTAGATGCGGTTCTCGTCCCCTCCCATGGCCTTGAGGCGGGCCCGTTCCTCCTCGTTCTGTGGGGTGAAGCGGGCCTGGATCTCCCCACCCAGGCATTTTAGGGCCGCGGCGGCCAAAACCCCTTCCGGCGCTCCGCCGATGCCCATGACCGCGTGCACCCCCGTTCCCCGGACCGCGGCGGCTAAAGCTGCGATCACGTCTCCGTCCGTGATGAGCTTAACCCGGGCCCCCGCCTCCCGGATCTCCTGGATGAGCCGTTGGTGACGGGGGCGGTCTAGAACCACCACCAGGAGGTCCTCCACCGATCGCTGGAGGGCCAGAGCAAGGGCCTTGAGGTTGGCCGAGACGGGCCAGGTGAGGTCCACCAGGCCCGCCGCCGGGGGGGGACGATGAGTTTTTCCATATACATGTCGGGCGCATGAAAAAGCCCGCCCCGCTCGCTGATGGCGATGACCGTAACCGCATTGGGCAGGCCCTTGGCCGTGGTGGTCGTTCCCTCTACGGGGTCCACAGCGATGTCCACCTCCACCCCGCCTTGGCCGAGTTCCTCCCCGATGTACAGCATGGGGGCCTCGTCCATCTCCCCCTCGCCGATGACCACCCGGCCCCGGATGGGGAGTTCGTTCAAAACCCGGCGCATGGCCTCGGTGCCCGCCCGGTCCACGGCCTCCTTATCCCCCTTGCCCGCCAGGCGGCTTGCGGCCAAAGCGGCCTGTTCCGTAACCCGGACGACCTCGAGCACAAGTCGGCGCTCAATTTCCATGGAAAAGAGTATACTCTGCAGCCGGGATGACGCTGGTCCTGGCCCTGGTCTTTGCAGGGGGTGTGGTCCTCTTTTGGCTTAGGCGAACCCGGAAGGCTTCCTGCCCCACTTGCGGTCTTCCATTCCCCCTTGCGCAAGAGGTGGCTCGAGCCAGGCGGCACTGTGTTCGTCTGGGCTTGGGGCGGTGTCCCTTTGACCCCCGGCGGGGGGTCTTCCGGCAGCGGCGCTAAGGGGTGGGGCGGTGGCGGGCCTTCAGGGTCTCGGCCAGGTCCAAGGGGGAGAGGCCCGCTTCCGCCAGGGTCAATAGGAGGTGGAAGAGGAGGTCGGCGCTTTCCCAGAGAAGTTCCTCCTTGTTTCGGTTTTTGGCTGCTAGAAGAACCTCTCCGGCTTCTTCCGCCACCTTCTTCAGGATTCGGTCCAGTCCTTCCTGGTGAAGCCGGGCCACGTAGGAGCCCTCGGGAAGGGTATGGATGCGTTCCAGAATTGTTGAATAGACTTTTTCCAAAATCTCTCCAAGCCTCAGGGGAGCGGGCCCGGTGACGGGATGATGGAAACAGGTCCTGGCCCCTGTGTGGCAGGCAGGGCCGTGAGGGATGACCTTGTAGAGCACGGCATCCCGGTCGCAGTCCAGGGCCACTTCCAAAACCTCCTGGTCATGCCCGCTCGTCTCTCCCTTTCGCCAAAGCCTGCCTCGGCTCCGACTAAAAAACGTGCTCCGCTTGGTCTTTAAGGTTTCCTCCAGGGCTTCTCGGTTGGCGTAGGCCAGGGTGAGGACTTCCCCGGTCCTTGCGTCTTGGACCACCACAGGCACGAGGCCGTTTTCGTCAAAGCGCACCGCGTCTAGGTCCATGCCCACACCTCCCGCACCAGAACCCCCTTTTCCTTGAGAAAAGCCTTTAGCTTGGGTAGGGGGATCTCGCCGAAGTGGAAGACGCTCGCGGCCAAGGCCGCGTCCGCACCTACTTGGAAGACTTCCAGGAAGTGCTCCATCCGCCCCGCGCCCCCCGAGGCGATGACCGGAACCCCGACCGATTGGGCCACCTCCTGGATGAGCCTAAGGTCATACCCGTCCTTGGTCCCGTCCTTATCCATGCTGGTGAGGAGGATCTCGCCCGCGCCGAGCCTTGTCCCCTCCAGGGCCCACTCCACCGCGTGTTTGCCCGTGGCCAGCCGCCCTCCCGCAACGTAGACCTCAGGAAAGTCCTTGGTCCAGCGGGCGTCTATGGCCAGGACCACCGCCTGGCTTCCGAAATGGTCCGCGAGTTCTGCGATGAGCTCAGGCCTCTTCACGGCCGCCGAGTTCACACTCACCTTGTCCGCTCCGGCCAAAAGGAGCCTTCGCGCATCCTCCAGGCCTCGCACCCCCCCGCCCACGGTCAGGGGGATGAAGACCCGTTCCGCCACCTGGGCCACCACGTCCAGAAGGATGGCCCGCTCCTCATGGGTGGCGGAGATGTCTAGAAAGACCAGCTCGTCCGCCCCAGCCTGGTCATAGGCCTGGGCGGCCAGGAGGGGGTCGCCGGCGTCTTTTAGATTGACGAAGTTCACCCCCTTGACCACCCGTCCTTGGTGGACATCCAGGCAGGGGATGATGCGCTTGGCCAGGCTCATGGCAGAGGAAGAGGGGGGGGCTTGAGAGAGGCTTGAAGCCTCGGATAGACCCTCATGTCCTTATGCTAGGCGGAGGGGGCGTTGGCTGCAACCTAGGCCAGGAGGAGGGAGAGGATCTCCACGTGGTGGGTGAAGGGGAAGAAGTCGTAGGGCCGGACGAAGTCCAGCCGGTACCCCTCTTGGACGAGCCTTCCCACATCCCGGGCCCAGGTGGCGGGGTCGCAGGCGATGTAGAGGATGCGCTCGGGGCGTGTGGAAAGAAGGTAGTTCAAAACCTCCTGGGAAAGCCCTGAGCGGGGAGGGTCCACCGCCACCAGGTCAAAGGCCCCAAAGGGGGCCGCCTCCCGGACATCCCCCCGGTGGAAGCGGAGGTTTTCCACCCCCAGCCGCACCCTGTCCCTTTCCCCCCTTCGGATGGCGTCTTTGCTGATCTCTATCGCCACGACTTCTTGAAAGGCCTCGGCCAGAAAGAGGGAAAGAACGCCGCTGCCGGCGTAGAGTTCCAAAGCCCGCCTGCCCTTGCCCGCAAGGGCCTTGGCTTCTTGGAAGAGCGCCCCTGCTGCCGGAGGGTTGACCTGGGCGAAGCTCTGGACGCTGACCGAGGCCAAAATGCCTCCGAAGGCCTCCAGAAGCTCCGTCCGGCCGGCCAGGGGGACCACCCGGCCCCGGAACCGCCCCCTGGGGTGGGGCTCGGCCCAGACCACCCCTTCCAGCCCTTCCCTTACCAGGGCTTGGGCCGTGCGCCTAAGCGCCCTAGGGTCACCCCCAATCGGGCCCAAAAGGGCCTTGCCCTCGTGGAGGCTGCCTCTAAGGGCCACCTCCTCCACCCCTAAGGGCCAGAAGGAGAGGAGCCGGAAGGCCTCCTGAAGGGGCTCTATAGCTTCCCGGTCTGCGGTAGGCTAGGCCCCCTAAGGGGTGGAGGGCGTACTGGGGCCGCCCGGTAGGCCAAGGGCCTAAAGGAGGGGTGGATGGGGTGCAGGGGGGCCTCGAGGCGGGCGATCCGCTCCAGGCTCTCCCGCACAAACCCCTCCTTGAGGGGAAGCT
>NZ_PSMQ01000062.1:0-9132 GCF_040290245.1 Thermus sp. | reverse complement strand
CCCCCTCAGGACCCGTCCCCCCAGGACCACCCCACCCCCAATCCCCGTGGAAACCGTGAGGTAAACGGAGCTCCCAAACCCCCGCCCCGCCCCCAGATGGTGCTCGGCCAAAGCGGCGGCGTTCGCGTCGTTTTCTAGGAAGACGGGCAAGCCCAGCTCCGCCTCCAAAAGTCTCTTTATGGGCAGGCCCCTTACCCCGGGAATGTTGGGGGTGAAGCGGATGACCCCCTCCTGGAAGTCCAAAGGCCCGGGGGTGCCCAGCCCCACCGCCTTCACCCCCTCGAGGCCCAGGGCCCGGGCCGCCTGGGCCAGGGCCCGGACCACCGCCTCACCCCCTTCCTTGGGGGTGGGGAAGACCTCCTTCCTTAGGAGTCGGTCCCCCTCAAAAAGCCCTGCGGCAATCTTCGTCCCGCCCAGGTCCAGGCCGATCACTCTCATTCCGCCTCCTCGCTCAAAACCGCCTCGGCCACACCCAACAGGGCCAGGGGCACGTACAGGCTCACGTCTCCTGTGTAGGTCCCTAGGTAGGCCTCCGGCAGACCCTCAAAGGGGGTTTCCAGGTGGACCGGGACCCCCCGGGAAAGAAGCCGCGCCCGCAGCCCCTCCGCCACCGGCCGGGGAAAGCTCCCCAAAAGCCGGTACCTCTCCCCCGCAATCAGCTTCTCCACAAGGCCTCCACCAGGCGCACGTAGTCCATCGCTGCGGCTTCAACCTCCTCCCATCGGATGGCCTCCTTGGCCGTGTGGGCCAGGGCCGGGTCCCCCGGGCCAAAGCCCAAAACGGGGGCCCTTGCCCCCAGGTAAGGGGCATCGGTGGTGAAGGGCCAAAGGCCTGCTTCTTCCTGGCCCAAAGCGGAAAGGGCGGCCTTTAGAAGCGGGTGGTCCTCGGGAAGGCGGTAGGGCGGCCAGACCATGGGGATGACCCGTTCCACCTCCCCGGAACGGCGCACCGCTTCCGGGATATAAACGCTCGCGGGCAGGGCTTCCCGGAGGCGGGCCAGGAGGGCCTCGAGGTCGGCCTCCGGATCAAACCGAACATCCAGAACCAGCCTTACCACCCCAGGGGTCTGGTTGTGCGCCCCAGGGAAGGTATAGACCGCGGTGGGGGTAAGCTTAAGGCTCGAAGGCCAGACCGATTCCTCAAGGAAGGCCAGGGCCTTCCCCAGGTCAAAAAGGGGGTTCTCCAGGCCCGCCAAAGCGGCGTGGGCCTCCTTGCCCTCGAAGTCCAGGTGGACCTCCGCCCGCCCCCGGTGCCCCCGCATCAGGCGGCGGCGGGAGGGCTCGCCCAGGATGAAGGCTTTAGGGGCAAGCCGCTCGCTGGCATACCGGCTTCCTAGCCCACCCACCTCCTCCTGCACCACCGCCAAAAAGCGGACCCGCCCCTGGGGGGCATCCCTAAGCCGCTTCAGGGCCATCAGCATGGCCACCAGGGGGCCCTTCATGTCCACCGCCCCCCGGCCGTGAACCCAGCCGTCCAGGTAGGCCCCGGAGAAAGGGGGGTGGGCCCAGTGGGAGGGGTCCCCCGCGGGCACCACGTCCAGATGTCCGGTCAGGACCACCTCCGGCCCCTCGCCGAAGACGGCCTCCACGTTGCCCGCCTCGTCCAACCTAGGGGTAAGCCCCAGACCCTTCAGGGCCTCAAGAACCACCTGGGCCGCCGGCCCTTCGGCCCCCGAGGGGCTTTCCGCCTGGATAAGGGCCTGGAGGAGTTTTAGACCGTCCACCCTTCCATCTTACGGCCAAGCCCTGCCTGGTATAAGGCGATGGCCACCGCCACGCCCACGTTGAGGCTTTCCGCCTCCTCCCGGATGGGGATGCGGAAAAGCTCATCGCACCCCTCCCGGACAAGCCGCCTCATCCCCTCCCCTTCGGAGCCAAAGACCAGGGCCAAAGGACGGCGGAAGTCCAGGGCATACAGGGGCTTTTCCCCCCTGACGTCCGCCCCGTAGACCCAAAGCCCCCGCTCTTTCAGGGCCTCCAGGGTGCGGGGGAGGTTCTTGACCCGGACCACGGGGAGCCGGTACGCGGCCCCCGCGCTGGCCTTAAGGGCCAGGGGGGAAAGGGGGGCGCTCCGCCTCTCCTCCGAGACCACCCCGTGCGCCCCCAGGGCCAGGGCGCTCCGCAGGATGGCCCCGTAGTTCCGAGGGTCGGTCACCCCGTCCAGAAGGACGAGCAAAGGCGGCTCGCCTCGAGCCTCGGCCAAGCGGAAGGCCGCCTCGAGGTCCTGGTAGGGGGGGTCTACCACCTCCGCCATCACCCCCTGGTGGTGGGTGGTTCTTAGGGCCTGGTCCAGCTCGATCCGGGGGACCAGGGTGTACTCGGCCCCTAGGGCCTCGAGCTCCCTTAAGAACCAGGCCTCCACCCCCCGGGCCACATACACCCTAAGGACCCGCCCCTGGCGCAAGGCCTCCAGCACCGGGTTTCGCCCGTAGATCCGCATCCCTCCTTTATACCACGCCTTCTTAAGTATGATGGAAGCGGAGGGTTTTATGTACAAGACCATTCTAATGCCCATCGACGGAAGCCCTTGCAGCGAGCAGGCTCTCCAGCATGGGCTCGAGCTGGCCAAGGCCCTTGGGGCCAGGGTCCACTTCCTCTACGTGCTGGAAAACCCCGCCCAGGCCATCTGGATCACGCCGGAAAGCGTCCCTTACGGCCTAGAGCTCCTCCAGGACCTGAGGCGGCTGGGCGAGGAGGCCATTGGCAAGGCCTTAGGCCAGGCCCAGGCCATGGGGGTGGAGGCCACGGGGGAGGTGAAGGAAGGCCTGCCCGTTCCCACCATTGTGGAGGCCAGCGCCCAGTACGATCTCCTCATCATGGGCACCCACGGCCGCACCGGCCTGGACAAGCTTCTTCTGGGCTCGGTGACGGAGGGGGTCTTGCACCGGACCAAGACCCCCACCTTGGTGGTCCGCTGCCGGTGAGACTGGTCGCGGTCTTCGTCTCCTCCCGGGCCAGGCCAAAGGAGGCCCTTTATGAAAAGGCCCGCCGCTACGGCCAGGTCATCGCCGAGGAGGGGTTCGGGGTGGCCAACGGCGGCTACCAAGGCGGCATGGAGGCGGTAAGCCGAGGGGCGAAGGAACGGGGAGGGTTCGTGGTGGGGGTGACAGCCCCCGCGCTGTTTCCCGAACGGGCTGGGGCCAACCCTTACCTAGACCTGGAGATCCGGGCGAAAAGCCTCTTGGACCGGCTGGAGAAGCTCTTCACCCTCGCGGAGGCCTTTCTGGCCCTTCCAGGTGGGGTAGGGACCCTGACTGAGCTCCTCCTCGCTTGGAACCACCTTTACCTTAAAGTGGGGAAGCCCCTGGGGGTGGACCCCCTGTGGCTGGACTACCTCAGGCCGGGCCTGGAAATCGAAGCAGCCCACCTCGAACTCCTTAGGCCCATTCCAGACGAAGAGGCCCTCCGGGGGTTCCTAAGAGCCGTATGAACGAACGGCCCAGCCTTATCGCCTTCCTTTCCGACCTGGGGGCGGGGGCAAGCTTTTACCAGGCCTTGGGCTTTGCCCTCGAGGCGCTGACCAAGGAGGAAGCCCTCCTCGCCCCAAAGGAGGGCCCCCTCCTCCTCCTCCGGGTCGGGGAAGGGGGGTTTGCCAAGGGCCCCTACCTCCCCACCCCCGAGGGGGAAGGGTTTGCCCGGGTCTTGGGACTGGAGGAAGGGCGGCTCATCCTCCAGGCCGAACCCCGCCAGGAGGCCCTCCGACTTAAGAAGTATGGCCTCGAGGCCCGGGACCTGGGGGAGGCCCTTCTCCTTTTTGACCCAGGGGGGAACCCCATCCTCATCAGGGGCGGTGCAGGGAAAGAAGCCGAAGGTGGGTCTCGAAGTCCGGGCTTGTGAACAACCTGCCTTGGGCGTGAAAGAAGTAGAGGAGAGGCCTCCCCCTCTCGTCGGTTAAGACCGGTTCCAGAACGCTCAAAAGCGCCGCCCGGCCGGGGTTGGAAATGGGGGTGGGGGGTAGGCCCTTGTACCGATAGGTGTTGTAGGGGGAGTCCACTAGAAAGTCCCCCGCCTTGCGGGAAAGGGCGTCTAGGGGCTTGTCCAAAGCATAGGCCACCGTGGGGTCGGCCTGCAGGGGCATCCCCCGCTCCAGGCGGTTCAGGAAGACGCCAGCGATGCGGGGCATCTCCTCCACACTCCCCGCCTCCACCTGGACGATGGAGGCCAAACTCACCCAGGCCTGGACGGAAAGCCCCCTGGCCCGGAGTTTTTCCCTCACCTCCGGGGTAAGCTCCTCCTCAAACCTCCTGAGCAGGGCTTTGAGGATCTCCTCCGCCCCGGCCAGGAGGTCAAAGGTGTAGGTGGCGGGAAACAAAAACCCCTCGAGGCTTTGAGCCTCCACGTACGGAGGTTTCAGGGGGCCAGGGTCCCGAACCCTGGCCAAGAAGGCCTCCCCGGGCAGCCCGGCCTCGGAAAGCCTTCGGGCGTAGTCCACCGCCCGGAGCCCCTCTGGAAAGGTGAGGGTCACGGTAAGGGGGGGCTGTCCGCCGGAGAGGGCCCGGGCCAGGTGGAAAGCCCCCTCCCCCTTCAGCCGGTACACCCCGGGGACGAGGAGGCGGTCCCGGCGGGAGAAGCGGAGGTAAAAGGAAAAAAGGCTCCCCGAGCGGACCAGGCCCCTTTCCTCCAAAAGCCTGGCCACTTTGCTGGCATCCATGCCCCGCTCGAGCCGGACCAGGCCCTCCCTTCCCGTGGGGCCCAAAAGCCAAAGGGCATAGGCCAAAAGGAGGGCGAAGAGGCCAAAGAGGAGGTAGACCCCCCTAAGAACCCAGGGCCGTCCCTCGGGCAAGGTAGTCCTCCAGAAGGATGATGGCCGCCATCTCGTCCAGCCTACCCTTTTCCCGCCGCACCCGCTTGGGTGCCTGGGCCAGGCGCCTCTGGGCGAGCCTGGTGGTGTAGCGCTCGTCCAGAAGCTCTACCTCCACCCCCCGGGCTCTCAAGGCCCCCACGAGCCGCAGGACCTCCTGGGCCTCCTCGCTCTTTTTGAGATCCGTCCTCTGAGGAAGGCCCACCACCACCTTTTCCACCCCTTCCCGGGCGAAGAAGGCCAAAAGGGCCCTCACGTCCTCCTCCAGCCCCTTCCGCACCAGGTACCCCCGGCCGAAGGCAAAGGGGAGGCCCTGCTCCCCCACCGCAAGCCCAATGCGGGCCCGCCCCACGTCAAGCGCCGCGAGCCGCATACGTGCTCCTATCCGCCAAGGCCACCCCCAGGGCCAGAAGCCCCACCCCTACCGCTCGGCCCAGCTCCTCGAGGCCCACCACCCCGAAGCGGTTCAGCGCGCTCGTAGAGGCCAGGACCAGGGCGGCCAGGGCGATGAGGAGGGTGCCCTGGGCCTTTAGGGGGTTCTTCCGCCAGAAAAACAGCGTGGTGTAAACAGCCACCCCCAGCATCAGCACCGTTCCGATGAGGTTGAAGGGGATGGTCCAAAGCCGGGGCGAGGTCAGGGCAGGAGGTGGAAAGGCCTGGCCCGTAGGGGCGCTGGGGTAGGGCAGGCGGGAAAGGTCCAAGGGCGCGGCAAAGACCAGATACGCCCCCCAGAGCACAAGGGGCGAAAGGACCATAAGGAGGGTCCGCGCCCCTTTGGAGTTCAGAAGGGCCAGGCTCCCGAGGCCCAGAAAGGTCACCCCGTGCATGGCGCCCACCAGGTACCAAAGCCGGTAGGCCAGAGGGGACCAGCCGCCCTGAAGCCGGGCGAGAAGCTCCAGGCTCACCCCCAGGGCAAAGAGGAAAAGGCCCAGGGCATATAAGCCTCCATGGAGGCTCGGCTTCCTGAGATAGCGCCCCAGGAGGTAAAACGCCAGGGCCCAGGAAATTAGGGAAGAAAAAAGCGCAAAACCCACAAATACAGTCTACTGGGTGACCTCCTCCCCCGAATCAATTCGGGGGCATCCCTAAGCGGATGCAGGCAGGGGACTCCTGCGCTTGAACGTAGCCGCTACACGGCTGACCGGTTTGTGGACCGTAGGCCATCCCAGACGGAATGATCAGCCCCGGGTGCTTCCGCGGGAGCGGGTCAGCCCCTTCGGGGCTACGTTCAACACCATTCCTTGGGGCTACGTTCCACACCGTAGGGGGTCTGCGCGTTCCCCCCAAAAGTAGGCTACCCCCAAATCCAATCCATCCCGGCCATCGTATCTTTAAGTGGAGGGCTAAAAGAGGACTCTCCACAAGGGAGGTTAGGTATGCGGCGCGGAAAGCTTTTGGGTATCGGTATCCTGGTGTTGGCGGCTCTTGGACTTGGGGTGGGCCAGATGGTTGGGAGCGTGCGCAAGGCCCCGCCCCCCAAGCCTTACGTGAACGTGAGCGAGGCGCTTAAGGGGGCGCTGCCCAACTTCATCCCCGGCCTGGGCACCCTGTACGTAGACCCCAGCAAACTGCCAGAAGGGCCCTTTTTGGCCTACGACAAGCAGGGGAAACTCATCAAAGTGGTCTTCATGGTGCCCATGGAGAAGCTGGGCAAGGAGAAGTACGTGGACATCGGCACCGCGACCCTTAGGGCCCTGGGGTACACCCGGTTTGACCACGTGAACCTCATCCCCTCTGGTCCCCACCCCGGCGTGGACAAGCCGCACGTCCACATCGAGTTGGTTTTGGTTTCGGTGGATGAAGAGCGGAAGCTCTTGGAAGGCGAGCCGTACTAGAGAACCTTCCTGAAGCAGAAAACACCCCCCCTAGGGGGGTGTTTTTCGTGACGTCCTCCCCCGGATGGATTCAGGGGCATTCCCCGGGGTGGGTGCAAACCGCCTTTGGACCGAAGGGCCAAACACCAGGTTTGTGGACCATATGCCGATACCATCCCCAAGGGCATGGAACGATCCTCTTTGTGGAGGGGAATCGGCCTTGCCCAAAGGGGTTAGGTTAGATCATCTCCAACAGGGCTGCCTGAGCCCGGGCAAAGTCCAACCCCCCGCCCTGGGCCAAGGACCCCTTGCCCCCACCCCGTCCCCCCGCCCTTTCCGTAAGGGAGCGGAACAGGGTCCCCGCATCCAGGCCTTTTTCCATGGCCCGTTTGGATAGCTTGAGCACCGCGCTTTCGCCGGAGAAGAGAAGGACCACGTCCACCCCCCGGGCCACCAGATCGTCCGCCGCCTGGCGCAAGGCGGCCATGTCCAGTCCAGGAAAGTTCCGGACCGTGTACCGAAGGCCCCCCTTTTCCTCCACCGACCCTTCCCGGAGCTCCGCCTGGACCAGACGGGCCTTGAGGGCCTCGGCCTCCTTCTCTTTAGCTTTTAGCTCTTCCTTGAGCCTACGGAACCTTTCTTCGAGAAGGGCCTCTCCGACCCCCAGCTCATCGGCCAGGCGGTGGAGCCGCCTCCTCATCCCCTGGACGAAGGAGACCGCACCTTCCCCGGTCAGGGCCTCCACCCGCCGCACCCCTGCGGAAACCGCCTCCTCTTTCACGATGAAGAAAGCCCCGATCTCCCCTGTGCGCCGCACATGGGTCCCCCCGCAGAGCTCCTTGGAGGCTTCCGCCACCTCCACCACCCGAACCACCTCGCTGTACTTCTCCCCGAAAAGGGCCATCGCCCCTTCCCGCTTCGCCTCCTCCAGGGGCTTATAGGTCCAGCGCACAGGCAGGTCGGCCATGATCCAGCGGTTGACGAGCCGCTCGATCCTTTCCAGCTCCTCCAGGCCTAAGGCCTCGGGGTGGGTGAAGTCAAACCGGAGCCGGTCGGGGGCCACGAGGCTTCCCGCCTGCCGGACGTGGGGGCCCAAAACCGCCCGCAAGGCGGCGTGAAGGAGGTGGGTGGCGGTGTGGTTCCGCTCCGTCTCCCGCCGCCTCGGGTCCACCACCGCCCGCACCTTCTCTCCCACCCTTAAGACCCCCTCCTCCACCCGGGCCCTATGAAGGTATATTCCCTGCTCTGTCCTGCGGGTGGTCTCCACCTTAGCCCTTCCCCCAGGCCACTCCAGATGGCCGAAGTCACCCACCTGTCCGCCCCCTTCCGCGTAAAAGGGGGTCTTGTCCAAAACCACCTGGACCTCCGTACCCGCCTTGGCCTCGGCCAAGGAACCGTCCCCCGCCAAGAGCGCTAAGACCTCGGCCTCGGCCTCGAGGTCGGTGTAGCCCACGAACTCGGTGCCCCCTTTTTCCTCGTAAAGCTCCTCCAGGACCTGGGCGCTTCGCTTGAAGATCCCCCGCTCAAAGGCCATGGCCGCCCGGGAGCGCTCCTGCTGAAGCCGCATCGCCTCCTCGAAGCCCTCGGTGTCCACGCCAAAGCCCCGCTCAGCGGCGATCTCCACCGTGAGGTCTAGGGGGAACCCGTAGGTGTCGTACAGCCGAAAGGCCTCCTCCCCCGGCAGGGCCTCCCCGGGCCTCAGGGCGGAAAGGAGCTCCTCAAGCCGCCTCACCCCGCCCTCCAAGGTCTCCAAGAAGCGCTCTTCCTCCAGGCGGATCTGCTTGGTCACGGCCTCGAGGTTCTCCCGCATCTCCGGGTAAAAGTCCCCGAGGAGCTCCGCCACTAAGGGGGCGAGGCGGTGGAGGAAGGGGTCCTTCAGACCCAGGAGGTAGCCATGCCGGAGCGCCCGACGCAGAAGCCTCCGGACCACATAGCCCCGGCCGGTGTTGGAAAAGGTCGCCCCGTCGGAGAGGGCCGCCACCACGGCCCGGACGTGGTCAGCGATCACCCGGTGGCTCACGGAGGCCCTGCCCTCGTAGGGCTTCCCGCTCCAAAGGGCCACCTGCTCTATGAGGGGGAAGAAGGTGTCCGTTCGGTAGAAATCCTCCACATCCTGCAAGATGGCCGACACCCGGTAAAGCCCCATTCCCGTATCGATGTTTTTCTGCGGAAGCGGTTTCAAAATCCCCGGTCCCGGGATGGGCCCCTGGCGGTCGTACTGCGTGAAGACCAGGTTCCAGATCTCCACGAACCGGTCCCCGCTTCCGGTGTTGGGGCCGGTCTCATCGGGGGTGCCGAAGGCGGGCCCTCGGTCGTAAAAGATCTCCGAACAAGGACCGGAAGGGCCGTTTGGGCCGTGGGTGATGGCTCCGCCCGGCCAGTAGTTCTCCTCCTCCCCGAACCGACCGATCCGCTCCTCGGGCAGACCCACGAGGTCGCGCCAGATGGCGTAGGCCTCGTCGTCGTCCTCAAAAACCGTCACCCAGAGCCGGTCGGGGTCGAGCCTGAGGTGCTCGGT
>NZ_PSMQ01000061.1:0-9205 GCF_040290245.1 Thermus sp. | reverse complement strand
TCCCCCGCCCGGGGGCTTGGGACCGGCACCTCCTCCACCTTTAGGGGCCTGCCCACCCCTTCCCAGATGGCCGCCCGCATCACCACCGCTCCACCACCACCTTTCTGCGGGTATAGAAGAGGAAGGCATCTGGGCCGTGGGGATGGAGGTCGCCGAAGAAACTTGCCCTCCAGCCGGAAAACGGGTAGAAGGCGAAGGGCTGCGCCACCCCCAGGTTCACCCCCACCATCCCCGCCTCAACCCCTTCCCGGAAGGCCCGCGCCGCACGGCCGCTGGAGGTAAAGATCGTCGCCATGTTCCCGTACTTCACCCGGTTGGCCTGCGCGATCGCCTCCTCCAGCGTATGGGCGTACGAAACCGAAAGCACTGGGCCAAAGATCTCCTCCCGCGCCACCACCATCTTGGGAGAGACCCGGTCCAGAACCGTCGGACCCAGGAAAAACCCAGGGCCCTCCACCCCACGCCCATCCACCACCGCTTCGGCACCCTCCTCGATCCCCTGCTGGATGTACCCCACCACCCGTCGCCGGTGCTCCTCCCGGATGAGCGGCCCCACGTCCACTCCGGCCTCCCACCCCGGGCCCACCCGAAGCCTACGGGTACCCTCCACCACCCGCTCCAGCAGCCTGGGGCCTACCTCTCCCACCGCCACCGCCACGCTCCCCGCCAGGCACCGCTCCCCCGCGTTCCCGAACGCGGAGTTCAGAATTGCGGGCAGGGCCAGATCCAGATCCGCATCCGGCATCACGACCAGATGATTCTTCGCGCCCCCCGCCGCCGAGACCCGCTTTCCGTTCCGGGCCGCTTCCTGGTAGATATACCGCGCCACGGGCTCCGAGCCCACGAACTGGACCGCACGCACCTCCGGATGCCCCAGGAGGGCGTCCACCGCCTCCTTTGCCCCGTGGACCAGGTTCAGTACCCCCTCGGGAAAACCCGCCTCCAAAAACAGCTCGGCGAGCCGTACGGCCCCCAGGGGTGTCCGCTCCGAAGGCTTGAGCACAAACGTGTTCCCCGCCACCACCGCAATAGGGAACATCCAGAGGGGGATCATCACCGGGAAGTTGAAGGGGGGAATCCCCGCCACCACCCCCAGGGGATAGTGGAACAGGTTCTGGTCCACCCCCCTGTTCACCTCCCGGAGCGTCCGGCCCTGGAGCAGGCTGGGGGCAGAGCAGGCGAAGTCCACCACCTCTATCCCCCGCCGCACCTCCCCCCGGGCTTCCTCCAGCGTCTTCCCGTGGTGAAGGGTCACCAGGTGGGCCAGCTCCTCAAAGTGCTCTTCCAGAAGTTCCTTGTAACGGAACATGAGCTGAACCCGCTCCATTAAGGGGGTCCGGCTCCAGCTCTGAAAGGCCCGGACTGCGGCCTGAACCGCCTGGTCCACCTCCTCCCCCCCGGAGAGGGGCACCTCCTCGATGACCTCCCCCGTGGCCGGGTTGTACACGGGCAGGACTGGACCAGAAGGGGCCCGCCACTCAGCGCCAATCAGGTTCTTGACCACATCTTTCCCCCCTTAGGTTCTCTCCACCAGGCTCTAAGCTGAGGTTGAGGGGTGTCAATGGGTTGAACACCAAAGAACCCTCCCGTTTCGTTGGGTTTCCCCACAGGTGTGCTAGGATGGAGGGGAAGCTGGCTGCACACCGGAGGTGAGGCCGTGGCTATGCAGGTCCAAACCCTTCGCTCCTGGGCGGAGTCCATGGCCAGGTGGTATGCGCAAGAAATCCCTGACTACAATCGGCTGGACGAGCGCGTCCTTTACCGGGATGTGGCCATGGTCTCCTATGAGTACCTGAGGCACCTGGAGGAGTGGGGAAACCTGGACGAGATGGCCTTCACGGTGGGGCAGCGCCGTCGGGAGCAGGGCGTAGGGCTTTATGCTCTCCTCCGGGCCTACCGCCTCTGGGCGCAGGGGGCCCTCGAGTTCTTGGCAAGGGAGTGGCCGGAGGCGCTTCCCACTCTGGCCCCCAAGGTGGCCACGCTCTTGGACCGGGTCTGTGAACAATCGGCCCGGGGGTACCAGGAAGCCCCTGCCCCCTTTGCCCTTGAAGGTCCTTACCTTGTCGTAGGCGCCCGACCCGAAGAAACGGGAGCCCTTGTGGTCTTGCCGAATGCGATCTCCTTGAGGCTTTGGGCCCGGAACACCGCCTACATGTACACCCCGCAGGGCAGGTACCTCGTCCTTGACCGGCCGGACCTTGGGGTCAAGGGGGTTCTCTCCGAGTATGCCCTTGAGCAAAGGGCGGTCCTCTGGGTTAGCCCTGTCGGCAAGGAGCTCAAACCGCTCCTTGACGACATGGAGGAGGCCCTGGCTTTGGCCCATCACCTTCCCCTTGCGCCCGGCCTTTACGAGACCCGGATGACGTGGGCGCTGGCCATAGCTTTGGAGGCCCCTCGAGGCCAGGCGCGTCTTCAAAGGATCCTGGACCCCCTCCATGCCTTTTCGGACCTGGTCCCGACCCTGGAGGCCTACCTCGCCTCAGGGGGCTCGCTCAAACAAACCGCGGATCGGCTTGGGGTGCATCCGAACACGGTGCTCTACCGCCTGCACCGGGTCGAGGAACTGACCGGCCTTAATCTGTCCTCTACCCACGACAGACTGCTGCTTTACATGGCCATCTTCCTTCTGCGGTTTCAGAAAGCCCACGAGGGGCCAAAGGCATCCCCTTAGGGAGAACGGGGGGCTCCAAGGGGATGGGCTTCCCTCGAGCCCCCCAGACAACTCCAGCTTTAGCCTGGACAACCCCGGGGGAGGTGCAGGCAGCCGGAATGGATTTGCCCCCCTGCAGTCCACCGTTCCTGTGAACCGGCTGTTTCCCGGAGGGAGCACTGAAGGGACCAAGGGGGTGGGCGTTCAGGCGCTACATAGGCCCCTTGAGTCCAGGGGGTCCGTGTATCCCCTCCATGCATTGAGGGGGATGACGGTCCTGCCGCACCCCCAGTTCTTAAAGCCCGGCCCCTTTAGCGGTTACCCCCCTCACTTGGGCAAGAGGCATGTGCTTTTCTTGACCAGGGTGGGCGGGGGACTGGAATCGGGCTGGGCCCTAGGGCGCCCGGGAATGGGCCAAGCCGATCCGCAAAGCCCGCTTTTTCTATGTTTCAGCCGTTTGGCTTTCCCATACCGCGAGGTCATGAGGCGGAATCCGCCTCCCTCCCAGAAGGAACCGAACCCCCTCGGGGGCGGGGGCTTCGGCCTCGAGGGGGCCATAGTTGAAGGCGAAAACAAGGTTTCCCCTGCGCCTGAGCCTCAGGCCCTCCGGAAGGGGGAGAGGCTTAAGGCCCGCCTCCTCGGCCAGCCTGTACAGCAGTGCGAACAGAAGCTCCGGGCTTGGCCAGGCGGCCAGGTAGAACCACCGGCCTGCGCGGAATAGAACCCCTCCCCCATCCTTAAACCGCAGAAGGGCTGGAAGATCCGTTTCCACCCATTCCCGCCACACCCCCAGATGGAAACGCCCTAGTGCCCCCTCCGCCTCCTCGGTAAGGCCAGGGGGAAGGCTTTCCACCCGGACCACCCTCAGGGGCAGAAGGGCTTGCAGGGGGCCTGGGGGTAGGTCCGCAGGGATTTGAAACTCCTCCGTCTTGCTCCCGGAACGGGGGCCCAGAAGGACCAGCCCCTCGGCCTTGGCCAGGGCTTCCTTCGAGGCCTCCCGTACCACGGGCAGGCTCGGGGCGACCACCAGGGCATACCCTCGCAGATCCCCCCCAGGCCTTACGAACTCCACATCGAGGGCAAGCCGCCGTAGGGTGCTGTACACGGTGTAGACCAGGTGCGTATAATTCCATCCTGCCCCCTGGGGTTGGATCTCGAACACCCAGGCCGCCTCCGGGTCATAAACCAGAGCTACCGGGGCCTTTACTGGAGGCGGCAGGGCAAAGAGGCTGAGTTCCTCGGATACCTGTTTGACCTCATAATAAGCGACATCCGGCTTTCCATCCGGCCGGTTGAGACCCGCGTGCATCTGTTCCTGGGCAAATGGGGCCTGGCGCCACCGGAAGTAGGAGACCACCTCCGCCCCGTGGGCCAAGGCCTCCCAGGTCCAAAGGCGCACCATTCCCCGGGCCGGGCTGGGGTTATGAGAGGCCCAGTTCACAGGTCCGGGCTGCTGCTCCATAACCCAGAACCGCCCCCGGCCTACCGCCCGGTAGAGGTCGTGGTGAAACGCGGCCACATCCGGGTGGCCCGTACGCGCCCACCTGGCCCTCTCCTCCGGGGGCAGGGGCATCAGGTCGGTGAACCCCAGGGGGTAGCTGTCCCAACTGGCGAAGTCGAGGTCCTCCGCCAGGGCGAAGGGGTCCAGGTCTGTAAAAAAGCCCATGAAGTTGTGGGTGATCAACCGGCCGGGTGCGTAGGCTCTGAGAATCTGCACCTGGAGGCGGTTGTAGCGCCGCACCTGGTCTGAGGCGAAGCGGTAGTAGTCCAGCAGGTGGGCTGGGTTGGGCTCGGCCACGGTCAAGTGGGGCAGGCCCACTTCGGAAAAATCCCGGTAGCTCTGGCTCCAAAAGGCCGTGCCCCAGGCCGCATTGAGGTTTTGCACCTGTCCGTATCTTGAGCGGAGCCAACCCCGGAAGGCCTGGAGGCAAAGGCCGCAGTAGCAACGCACCGTATCGTGGCATCCGTACTCGTTGTCCACTTGGAACCCGGCGACCCCGGGATGGCGGCCATAGCGCTCGGCCAGGAGGGCCACGATCCTGGCGGTCTCTTCGTGATAGGCGGGACTGGAAAAGCAGTAGTGCCGCCTTCCCCCAAAGTTCCGCCTCCGCCCCTCCCGGTCCACGGGGAGGATCTCCGGATGGCGGTCCACAAGCCACTTGGGGGGGGTGGCCGTGGGCGTGCCTAGGACCACCGCCAGGCCCTGGCCGTGCGCAAGCTCCAGGACCTCATCCAGCCACCCCCAGGTTAGGGCGCCGGGGCTGGGCTCGAGGGCGCTCCAAGCGAACTCCCCTAGGCGCACGTAGCGCAGGCCCAGCTCCCTCATGCGTTCAAAGTCCTCTTTCCAGCGGGTTTTGGGCCACTGCTCCGGGTAGTAGCAGACACCCAGCATAGCCTCTCCTATCCTTTCGTGGCCCCCAGGGTCAGGCCTTGAATGAAGTACCGTTGCAGTCCGAAAAAGACGACCAGAGTGGGTAAGGTGGCCATCAGGCTGGCCGCTACAATCAAGGGCCAGTCCGTGATGTACTGGCCCCGCAGGTTGGCCAGGCCTGTGGTGATGGGCTTGAGCTCGTCCCGTCCAATAAGGACCAGGGCCCAGAGGAAGTCGTTGAAGATCCAGGTGAACTCGAGGGTGGCGATGGCCGCGATCCCCGGAAGCATCAGGGGCCAGGCGATCCGCCGGAAGATCGTCCACTCCCCGGCCCCGTCCACCACTGCGGACTCAAACAGGGAGAGGGGGATCGTCCGGGCGAAGTTGCGCAGGACAAAGGTGGCAAAGCCGAGCTGGAAGGCGGTGTGAAAAAGGATGGGAGCTAGGTAGGTGTCGTACACCCCCAGCTGATTGGCCAGGCGGAAGACGGGCAGCATGAGCATTTGGAAGGGAACCATGTTAAAGGCCAAGAAGAGGAGGTACAGGGGGAAGGCGAGGCGAAACCGGAAGCGGACCAAGGCGTAGGCCGACATGGCTGCGAGCACCAGCACACCTATCAAGGAGGGCAGGGTGATGATGAAGCTGTTCGCCAGATACCGGCGGACCCCCGCCTCCTCCCAGGCCCGGAGATAGTTTTCCAAGGCAATCTCCCTGGGCCAGCTCCAGAACCCTCTTAGGGTGAGGTCATCCATGCTTCTCAGGCTGACCAAAACGGCCCCAATAAGAGGGAAAAGCCATAGGAGGGCGGCTGTCCAGAGGAATAAGACCAGGAAAGGATGGAGTTTGCCCTTCACGCTTCCTCCCGTCGGACGGTGTACCAGAGGAAAAAGGCTATCGGCGCTATCGTGATGCCCATCAACACCACGGCAATGGCCGCGGCATAGCCCATCTGGTAGTCGTGGAAGGCTGCCAAGTACATGTAGTTCGCCAGGACCTCCGTGCTGTGGAAGGGCCCACCCCGGGTCAGGACGTACACCAGGTCAAAGGAGCGGAAGGAGTCCACCGTGCTGATGACCACGATCAGGGTGGTGATTGGGGTCAGAAGGGGGAGGATGATCCTGCGGAACAGGGTCCATCCCGTTGCCCCGTCCACCTGGGCCGCTTCCACGATCTCCGGGTCCAGGGTTTTGAGGCCTGCCAGGTACAGGATCATCACATACCCCACCTGGCGCCAGCACGCCGCTGCCAGAATCGCCCCCAGCGCCAGCTTGGGGTCGCCCAGCCAGCCTATGGAGCGGGCTGCCTCGGGGTTTAGGGGAAGACCGAGGGTGTGCAAGAAGGAGAGGATGGCTGCCAGGGCGGAGTTCAGCAGGCCCTGCTCGGGATGGTAGATCCACGCCCACACCAGGGCGATGACGGTGGGGGAGAGGACCAAGGGCAGGTAGAAGCTGATCTTGAGGAACCTTTCCAGGGGGATGGGATGGTTGAGGAGGTAGGCGAGGAACAGCCCGCCCGCGGTGGGGATGCTCAGGAAGATCAGCAACCAGATGAGATTGTTCCTGATGGCCTGGTAAAAGGCGGGGTCCTGGAAAAGCCGCTCAAAGTTGGACAGACCCACCCAGGACCACTGCGGCGAAACACCGTCCCAGCTGCCAAAA
Source organism: Thermus sp. (assembly GCF_040290245.1). Lineage (GTDB taxonomy): Bacteria > Deinococcota > Deinococci > Deinococcales > Thermaceae > Thermus_A. Next base: position 2,526 of record NZ_PSMQ01000061.1, on the reverse strand, counting down.
GCCAGCAAGACGGTGGAGAGGGTGGGGTAGATGACCCAAACGGAGTATAAGAGCAAGGGGAGCCAGAGGAAAGCCCCCGGTCCTTGACCCAAGCGTATGCGGCCCATGCTCGTCAGCGGGGGGAAGGGCCTGGGTGTCCCATCTCCCCTCAGGCCCTTCCCCACCCCCTTCTACTTTTCTTGGGCAAAGATCCTCTTCCGGTCGGCCTCCAGCGCCTGGAGGATGCTTCCGATCTGACCCGGATTGGCCATGAACTGAACAAAGCCGTTCATCCCCCGCTCCGCCATCTCGGGGTGGGTGTCCCGGTCGTAGAACTGGGCAGTGTAATTGGCCCTGCTCAGGACTTCCCGGATGCCTTTCTGGAAGTAGTCTGAATATAGGTTCATGGGGATATCGGTGCGGGCGGAGATGCTGTTCAGCTCCTTGATCATCGCCTCAGCGAACTCGCGGGAGGCCGCGTACGCGAGGAAGAGCTTTGCGTTTTGCAGGTTTCGGGCCCGCGCCGGCACAAAGAAGCCGTCCGTCGGGGCATCCTCCCCCACGGGGACCTTGGGGTCGATGATGGGAAAGCGGAAGAAATCCAGTTCTTCCCACCGTTCCCTGGGGTAAGACTCGCGAATAAAGGCGCCCATGAGGTACATGGCCGCTTTGCCCTGGGCCATTAGGGCCACCCCTTCGTGCCAGTCATAGGCCGCCGGGTTGGCGATGAAGTAGCCCTTGTCCAACAGGACCTTCCAGTAGTCAAAAACCCGGCGCACCCGTTCGTCGGTGTAGGGCACCAGGCCGTCCGTCAGCTCGATGTGGAACTTGGGGCCGTTGATCCGCATGTTGAGGTAATCGAACCAGGCGGCCGCCGGCCAACGGAACCGGGTCCCCGTGGTCAGGGGCGTGATCCCCGCCTCCTTAAGCCGCTCGCACACCCCTAGGAACTCCTCCCAGGTGGCGGGAGGTTTGAGGTTCAGACGTTCAAAGATGTCCCTTCGGTAGTACACCGCCCACCAGTAGTAGCCGGTGGGAAGAAAGTAATAGCGGCCATTGTACTTGCAGGCCTCATGGAGGGCGGGGTTGATCACCTTCTCCAGGCCTTCCTTCTGCCAAAGATCGGTGATGTCGGCCAGGAGGCCCCGGCTGGCGAAAAAGCGCATCCGGTTTCCGGCGAACCAGGTGAGGACATCCGGGGGCCTCGAGGCGATAAGGTAGGTGCGGATGGCCTGTTTGAAGTCCTCGTGGGCCACGATGGTGTGCTGGACCCGGATGCCGGGGTACTTCTGCTTGAAGCGGGCCACCATCTTCTGATCAAAGGCCCGGGGTACCGGGTCGCCCATGTAGGAGTTGTAGATCAGCTCCCCAGACCCCTGGGCCAAGGCCCTAAGCGGCCCGGCCGCCAAAGGGATGAGGCCCAGCTTGAAGACCTTCCGCCTTGTCCAGAGCTTCTCTTTCATTTGGTTAACCTCCCTTCTGGGTCCAAGGCGATCTTACGAAAGCTTTTCTTTTCTGTCAAGAGGGGGGTATTCGTAAGAAAGGGACAATCAGAGGAAAGAGACCAAGGGAGAAGCGGCAACCCCTGGGCCACGACCGGTTCTGGCGGCCCTGCAGGCCTGGAGGAAGGGCGAAAGGCTCCGTTACCAGGCGGGCCGGGATCGCGGTGCGGGCAGAGGTGGGTCAGCCGCGTAGCGGCTACGTTCACGAGCGGAACCCCTCCCGCACCTCTCATGCCTGCGGGAAGGTTTACAAGGGGAATAGGGTTGCCCGTGGGCTGTACCGCTGCGCCTGCGGTTGGAAGGCTCAGGCGGACCCAAACGGCGCCCTCAACCTCGATGAGGGAACCTTCCCGGTATCTCCCGTGTTCACGGGCGTAGCCCGTACCTGGAAGGGAAGCCGTGGCCGTGGGGCACGGCCTGGGGCCTTGTCCTTCCGCTTGAGATGGCCTACGGTCCACCAACCCAGCTGCTTTCCGAAGGGAGCACCTCGGGGCAGGGAATCCCTGCCCTCATCCTTGATTGGTTGAGGGGAGGATCTCCCGGGAAGGTCGCAGGCGGGGGCACCTTGGCTCAAAACCACCGCATGCGGTCCAAGGCGGTTTTCAGCCCCCTCGTGCGGGAAGAGGAGGTGGGCCGGGCCCGCCCCTTTAAGCCGCAGGGGCCGATGGGAAGGGGGGTGGGCTATTTTTCGACCTGCGCCCCTTCGGCGAAGGCCCAGGGCAGTCCGAACCCCCTCGGGGTGTAGGGCCGCACCGCCGCCAAGGGAAGGCCGTGCTCGGCCGCCCAGGCCTCCCACTCGAGGGCGCTTTTCTCTCGGAAGAAGGCGCACGCTTTCCGGTAAAGGGGGTTCTCCTCTCGGTGTTTGCTTCGCAAAGCAACCCGGGCTGGCGTGTAGGCGGCCCCGGCCCAGGCCTCCTTTCCCGCGGCTTGGCAGAACCGGGTCCAGAGGTGGGCCTCTCGGTGTTCGCTCCGCGAAGCAGCTCGGTGTTCGCTCCGCGAAGCAGCTCGGTGTTCGCTCCGCGAAGCAACCAGGGCGGCCAGGGCG
>NZ_PSMQ01000060.1:0-9311 GCF_040290245.1 Thermus sp. | reverse complement strand
GAGCACCGCCGGCCGCGGCCTGGGGGCGGCACCCGGCAGCTCGGTGCCGCGCCTGACCAGCCGCACGAGCTCCAGGGTCTCCGGCAGGGGCTCGGCACCCAGCTCGCCGCGCAGCACGCGCTTGCACTCCTCAAAGGCAGCCAGGGCGGCCCCGCGGTCGCCGGCGAGGTAGTGCAGGCGGATTACCTGGCGGTGGGCCTCCTCGGAGCAGGGCTCGAGCCGGAGGCGGAACTGGGCGTACTCCAGAGCCCGCCTGGGCTCGCCCATCTTCTCCAGCCGCTCGGCATCGCCCTGGGCCGTGTGCGAGCGGAGCGCGTCGAGCCCCGCCCGGGTACCCTCGAGCCACTCCTCGAAGTCGGGACAGTCGTCGTAGTCGTAGACCTCCAGCAGGGCGCATCCTGGCGCAGAAGCTCGAGGGAAAGGTTTTGCAGGTGCGAAAGGCACTGAACATCCACCTCGGCCTCGGGCGTGAGCTCGAGCTGGCCTTCCCCCAGCACGATTCCTCCCACGGCCATCCGCAAGCGGTGCAGGAGCTGGCGCATGTTGTTGCGCGCGGCGGTCTCGCCGGAGTCGGGCCACAGCCAGCCAGCAAGCTTGTACTTCGGCGTAGGGCCTTTGTCCGGGCCACCGACGCTCGCCGGGTCCATGCAGGCGATCCGCAAGGAGGGGGCCGACCAGACAATTCTCCGACCTTGAGGCCCATGACCCACCACGGCTGCCCTCCTCCCCGCATCCCTTCAGCAGACGCCGCCTAACCATGATGGCGGAGCCGGTTCGAAGGCGGCGTCAGCATCCCTTGTTCCGCGGGACAGCTTGTACTTCAATCACGCCGATAATTCTTAGTCGGCGATCCTGGGTAAGTTTCTCACCGGCGCTGACAGGCGTTAAGAGCGGTCATGCCGCGCCACTCATCCTCAAGGATCGCGTACAGTTCCGAGTCGCGCCAGCGACCCCGGACCAGGTGCTGGTGCCGGATCCTTCCCTCCCACTGCATGCCGATCTTCTGCAGCACGCGAATCGAGGCGATGTTCTCGGGATCGCACGTGGCCCAGATACGGTGTAGCCCTAGCCTGTCGAACCCGAAGTGAAGCAGCAGGCGTGCGGCCTCGGTGGCGTAGCCCCGCCCCCAGCAGTCCCTACGCAGGATGTAGCCGATGTCACCGTTACGGTGCTCCACACTGTGCACACGCAGGCCGGCACCTCCGATTAGTTCGCCCGTGTCCCGCAGCGTCACAGCCAGCTCATACGTCATCCTGGGTTCCTCGCGAGCCAGCTGCATCACCTGCTCGAGGAAAGCTCGTGTCTCCTCGGACGTGTTGGGACCCCAAGTCATGTACCGCGTCACGAATGGGTCGCCCGCATAGAGGTGAACATCCACTAAGTCACTGGGTTGAAATTCTCGAAGGAGCAAACGGTCACCTTCCAGTAGTACGGGGTAAAAGGATACCAATTGCATATCGCATCATCCTATGGTTCGCCTCTTGGGCCAATCAAGTCCCTAATTGTCTGTAAAAGCGGCCTGGGTCATGCCACGGTGGCAGCGGGTGAAACCTCCTTCTTCGCCGCCTTCTGCGTTGCCGCTCCTCGAGCGCAAAGGCGCATTTGTCGAGAGCGTCAAGTTTTTGTGTCGAAGTCTGTGTCACGGGGTACCGCGCGTTGGAAAGGGCGTTGATCTCCTCTTGAACGTCGGCAAAACCCGGCCGCTTCCGATCCCACCTCCTTTCCCTTCGCTCAGCCGGAATGCTACGCGCCAAGCGCGTGAGCCAGGTAAACGAGCTTGTAGATGGCCTCGGGCTTGGGAAACTTGTGGTCCCGCACCTTGCCTCGGCTCGATGGGGTACCCGGTAGACCCCTTTGAGATCGGCAAGTATGGCGGAGGCGCCCCGGCGCTGGGCCTGGGTGGCCCTGAGTTTGTGCAGGATTGAGTACGGCCACCCGGCCTGGGGGTAGACCCGATGGATCGCCTCTAGAAATGCTAGCCGCCTCGCGGCTGAGCGATCCTCGAAAGGCCGTGGGTGATGAAGAGGAGCGCTTCGACAAGGACCCGAGCCCCTTTAAAAGCTCCTCCCAGACGACGGCCCCTTCAGTAGGGTAGAGCCAGGTCACGGGCGAAGCCCGTACATTTCCTAGGAGGATGCGCCTGCCGTCCTCGGCCAGACCCAAAGCGGCATAGAGGGCTTGCTTCACCATGCCCTTGCCGGGGTACGACAGCTTGTGGAAGAGGGCGTCCAGGTGGAGGGCGCTCACGCGAAGCGTAGGTTTTTAGGGCCGCCGGGGCAGGGGCCTGTGGCGGAAGGCTTCCACCTCCTCTTGCACCCGCTTGGTCAGGTTGCGGATCGTCTCGTGGCTGTAGCGGTACCCGAACCAAAGCCCCACGAGCTCCGCCACCCTGCGGTCCGAGACTTTCCCTTTCCGGTCTCGGGGAATCCGCAGCTTGACTTCGCCAAGGGCGGTCTCCAGCTTACGAGCGTAGTGGCCGCCCTTCGACCGCCGTGCTCTTGCAAGAAGGCCCATCGGTCCAGCTCCCCCTTTTTTACATAAAACCCAACACAAGAAAGATTACACCCTCCAGATGAGGTGTGCCCTCCCATTCGATTTCATCCAATCTGTACGTGCTTGATGTCTTATAGTTAAGAGTTTGTTATGGCTGCGCTGATGATTTAAACCTTTTCCGCGCTGGGCCTGCCAGAAGGCCATTTTCACATGAGCTTTGGGGACGCATGGCGACTCGCATTGAAGAGGGCATCGTGATCGTGGGCGGCGGATTTGCCGGGTTGGCAGCAGCCAAGACCCTGGACCGGGCGGGGCTCCCCTATCTGCTGGTGGATGCACGGAACCATCACCTCTTCCAACCTCTTCTGTATCAGGTAGCCACGGGCTTCCTCGAGGCCCCGGCCATCGCCTACCCCTTACGGCCCCTTCTCCGGAAGGGGCGTTTCCGGTTGGCCCGGGCGAGGGGGGTGGACCTAAAAGCGAGAAGGCTCCTTCTGGAAGACGAGGCCGGGGGCCCCTGGAAGCCCTGCCCTATCGTTACCTCCTTGTGGCCACGGGAAGCCGCCCCCATGATCTAGGCATCCCTGGGGTAGGGCACCACACCCTTTTTCTTAAGAGCCTCGAGGATGCCCTGAAAATCCGGCATCGGCCCCTCAACGCCTTGGAGCGAGCAGCCTGGGAGCAAAGACCCCTTAGCATTCTGGTCGTAGGGGGTGGGCCCACCGGGGTGGAGGTTTCGGGTGCCTTGGCCGAGTTCTTGCGGTTTGTCCTCACCCGGGACTTCCGTGAGGTAAAGGGTGCGGAGGTACACCTCCTGGAGGCTGGGCCAAGGCTTCTTACCGCCTTCCAGCCAGATCTTTCCACCTACGCCCTGAAGGCGCTTAAAGGGCTAGGGGTGCGGGTGGATCTCGGGGCCCAGGTGACCCGGGTCGAAAAGGAAGGGGTGGTGTTGAAAAACGGAACCCTCATCCCGAAAGACCTCATCATCTGGGCCGTGGGTGTGAAGGGAAACCCCCTGCCTGGGCTCCCCACGGATATCAGCGGCCGGGTGCCTACAGACCCCTTTCTCCGCCTCGAAGGACAGACCGAGGTCTATGTGGTGGGGGACGCAAACGGGTTGGGCCTTCCCATGGTGGGCCCAGTGGCCATCCAAGAGGGAACCTCGGCAGCCCAAAACCTCCTTAGGGCGCTTAAAGGGGAAGCACCCTTGCCTTTCCACCACCGGGACCGGGGGCAGCTTGCGGTGATCGGCCGGGGCAAGGCGGTGGCGGAGCTTGGCCGCCTTGCCTTTGCCGGGTTTCCCGCGTGGCTTCTTTGGGCCCTGGTCCATGTGCGGGAACTCATCGGCTTTCGCAATCGGCTCCTCGTCCTTATGAACTGGGCGTACACCTACTTCTTCCGGGAACCCGGAGTCCGGGTTTCATGGGGGTGCGAGACCTCTGAAAGGAGCAACCAGGCCCAACCCCATCGCCCCAGCGGATGAGTGGGCCCCGGCTCAGAGCCCCATGGAGATGTACTTGACCTCGAGGTACTCCTGAAGCCCCCACCTCCCCCCTTCCCGGCCAAGCCCGGAGCGCTTCACCCCCCCGAAGGGGGCCTGGGGCGTGGAGGGCACGCCGTCGTTCACCCCCACGATCCCGTACTCCAAGGCCTCCGCCACCCGGAAGGCCCGGGAGAGGTCCCGGGTGAAGACATAGGCCGCAAGCCCCACCGGAAACGCGTTGGCGTAGCGCAACGCCTCCTCCTCTCCCTGAAAGACCGAAAGGGGCGCCACCGGGCCAAAGGTCTCCTCTCGGAAGAGAAGGCTGTCCGGCTTGACGCCTAAAAGCACCGTGGGGGTGAAGAAAAGCCCCGTGGCCTCCCCCCCCGCCACCAGGGTGGCTCCTCGGGAAAGCGCGTCCTCCACGTGGGACTGGACCTTCCTCAGGGCCTGTTCGTTCACCAGGGGGCCGATATCCGTCTCCTCCGAGAGGGGGTCCCCCACCCTTAGGGCCTTTGCCCGTTCGGCGTAAGCCTGGGCAAAGGTCTCGGCGATGGGGGCCTCCACGAAGATCCGGTTTGCCGCCACACAGGACTCCCCGGCGTTGCGGAACTTGGCCCGTAGGGTCTCCTCCACCGCCCGGCCGAGGTCGGCGTCGGCGAAGACCAGAACCGGGGCCCCACCCCCAAGCTCCAAGGAGACCCGCTTAAGGGTCTTGGCCGCCTCCTGGTACAGCCTGAGCCCCACCTCTGTGCTGCCCGTAAAGGTGAGTTTGCGGATCCGTTCGTCCTCCAAAAAGGGGCGGGAAACCGCCACAGGGTCGGAGGTGGGAAGGACCTGGAAGACCCCAGGGGGTCCTCCCGCCTCCAGGAAAAGCCAAGCCAGGTAAAGGGCGGTCAGGGGGCTCTCTTCCGCGGGCTTCAAAACAAAGCTGCACCCGGCGGCAAGGGCGGGGGCCACCTTCCGGGTGACCATGGCTGCGGGGAAGTTCCAGGGGGTGATCCCGTAGACGGGCCCCACGGGCTCGTAGCGAACCAGGAGCCGCTTGTGGGGGAACTGGGAGGGGACGATCTCCCCGTGAACCCTCTTGGCCTCCTCCGCGTACCACTCGACGAACCCCGCGGCGTAGCGCACCTCGGCCCGCCCCTCCTTGAGGGGCTTTCCCATCTCCAAGGCCATCAGGCGGGCCAAAGCCTCCTCGTGCCGGAGGATGAGCTCAAACCAGCGCCTAAGGACCCCGGAACGCTCGTAGGCTGTGGCCCGGGCCCAGTCCCTCTGGGCCCGGACCGCCTCCTCCAAGGCCTCCTCCGCCTCCTGGGGACCGGCGTCCGCCACCTCCGCCACCACCTCCAGGGTGGCGGGGGATACTACGGGAAAACGCCGTTCAAGGGGGCGCCAGGTACCGCCGATGAGGGCCTCCTTGGGTGCATCCAGGCTTTTTTGCATGCCTTCCTCCCCTTTTATGATACCGGGCGGGTGGCCAAAGCGCCCCCCTGGGGGAAGAACCCGTGGCCGAAACCTAGCACAAGGCCCCGAGGCCCTGCTTGGCCCTTTCCAGCTCGGCTTGGGCCTCGGCCTCGCTCCAGCCCAAAAGGGGGGCCATGAGGGCCACCACCCGGGGCAAGGCCTCCTCCGCTGCCTTCTGGTCCAGAAGGGCCAGACCCATCCTCCGGACCAGGACGTCCAGGGGTTTTTGGGCGAGCTCCTCCCGGACCGCCCAGACCACCTCCCCCTCCAGGTAGGGAAGGCCCAGGAGGGGGGCTGCCCCCAGGGCCAGGACCTCCGGGGCCAGGGTGCCATAGGTGGTGTAAAGCCTCCCCAGGCCCTCGGGCAAGGGGGGCCTGGGCCCAGCCCCGAGAAGGGGCGTGGCGTGGGAAAGGGAAGGGGGAAGCCTCAAGCCCAGGTCATGGGCCAGGCGCTCTAAGAGGTCCAGGGCCATGAGGCGGAAGGTGGTCCACTTCCCCCCAGTCAGGGTATAGAGGCCCCGTTCCTCCAGGATTAGGTGATCCCGCACGAGGAGCCGGGTCTCCCCCTTGCCCACAAGGGGCCTGAGCCCCGACCAGGCCGCCCGCACCTTCCCCGAAAGGTCCCCGAGGTAGGGCCGAACCTCCTCCAGGAGGTATTCCACCTCCTCCTTTCGGGGGAGGGGGCAGAGGCCTGGCTCTGACGGCAAGTCGGTGGTCCCCAGAAGGGCCTTCCCCCCGTAGGGCAGGAGGAAGAGCACCCGGCCGTCCCGGGTCTTGGGGAGGAGGAGGCCCGCCTCAAGGGGGTAGTCCAAGACCAGGTGGGCCCCGCTGGAGGCGGTGAGGAGGGGGGGGAGGTGGGGGTCAAGGAGCCTCCGCACCCCGTCCGCCAAAGGCCCCGTGGCGTTCACCACCGCCTTGGCCTGAACCTCCACCTCCTTGCCCGTGAGGCGGTCCTGCACCACCGCCCCTTGCACCCTTCCTTCCTTCAGGAGAAACCCCTTGGCCTCGGCGTAGTTGAGGGCGACCGCCCCCCGTTTGAGGGCGGAGAGGACCAGGGCCAGGTTCAGGCGGTGGTCGTGAAACTGTCCATCCAGGTAGAGGATACCCCCCAGGGTCCTAGGGAGGTCAGGGAAGAGCCTTTCCACTTCTTTAGGCGGCAGGTACCGGCTCCAGCCCAGGCGCTGCCGCCCGGCCAGGAGGTCGTAGAGCTTGAGGCCCGTCCAGTAGTAGGGGATCTCCCACCCTCGAAAGAGTGGAGTAAGGAGGGGAAGGGGGTGGGCGAGATGGGGGGCAAGGCCCATGACCACCTTCCGCTCGCCGAGGGCGTCCACCACCAGCTTAAGCTGCCTTCGGTCCAGCCGCTTCAGGGCGAGCTCCAGGTAACGCACCCCCCCGTGGAGGAGTTTGGTGCTCCTCGAGCTCGTCCCGCTTGCGAAGTCCTTGGCCTCCACCAAAGCCGCCTTCAGGCCGCGCAAAGCGGCCTCCCACAAAACCCCTGCCCCCGTGGCCCCGCCCCCCAGGATGAGGAGGTCCCAGGACTCCCGGCCCAGGCGCTCCCAGAGGGCTTTTCGCTCCACCTCACCCCTCCTTGGCCCAGCCCATGGCCCGCGCCACCGCCTTCTGCCAGCCCCGGTAGAGGGCCTCCCGGTCAGCTTGGGCAAGGGAGGGGACAAAGCGGGCCGACTCCCGCCAGGAGGCCTTCACCTCCTCCAAGGCCAAGACCCCCGCCCCCACCCCCGCCATGAGGGCCGCCCCCAAGGCGGTGGTCTCCGTGACCTTTGGCCTCAGAACCGGCACTCCGAGAAGGTCCGCCTGGATCTGCAAGAAAAGGTCGCTTTGCGCCATCCCCCCGTCCACCCGCAGCTCCCTGAGGGCTGAGCCCCCCTCGCCTCGAGCGGCGGCCTCCATGGCCACGAAGGCATCCCGCACCTGGAAGGCCACCCCCTCCAAGGCCGCCCGGGCCAGATGGGCCCTCGTCGTCCCCCGGGTGAGGCCGAAGATGGCCCCTCGGGCGTACGGATCCCAGTGAGGGGAGCCGAGGCCGGTAAAGGCCGGGACCAGGTAGACCCCCCCCGAGTCCTCCGCCTCCCGGGCCAGGGCCTCCACCTCCCGGCTTTCCCGGATAAGACCCAGGTCCTTAAGCCACTGGACCGCCGCTCCGGCGATGAAGATGCTGCCCTCGAGGGCGTAGGTGGCCCGATCCCCCAGGCGCCAGGCCACGGTGGTGAGAAGCCCCTTCCCGGGGGGTACGGGCCTTTGGCCCGTGTTCAAGAGCAAGAAGGCCCCCGTTCCGTAGGTGCACTTTCCCTGCCCCGCCTCCAAGGCCGCCTGGCCGAAGAGGGCAGCCTGCTGGTCCCCGAGAACCCCGCGGATGGGGATCGGGGCCCCCAGGAGCCCGGGAAGGGCCTCTCCAAACCCCCCGTCCGAGGGGTAGACCTCGGGGAGGAGGGCCTTGGGAAGGTCTAAAAGCTCGAGGAGCTCCTCGTCCCAGGCCAACGTGTGCAGGTTGAAAAGGAGGGTGCGGCTGGCGTTCGTGGGATCGGTGGCGTGGACCTTCCCCCCGGTGAGGTTGTAGATGAGCCAGGTGTCCACGGTGCCGAAGCAGACCTCTCCCCTTTCCGCCTTCTCCCGGAGCCCCGGGACGTTCTCCAAAAGCCATAGGAGCTTGGTGGCGGAGAAGTAGGGGTCTAGAACAAGCCCCGTCCGCTCCCGGAAAAGAGCCTCCAGCCCCCTCGCCTTAAGCTCATCGCAAAGGGGCGCCGTCCTCCGGTCCTGCCAGACAATCGCATTGTAGAGGGGCTTTCCCGTTGCCCTTTCCCACACCAAGGTGGTCTCCCGCTGGTTCGTAATCCCCAAGGCCACCACCTGCCCAGGGGCCACCCCAGCCCGGGCCAGCACCTCCTGGGCCGTCTGAAGCTGGGTCTGCCAGATCTCCAAAGGGTCGTGCTCCACCAGGCCCGGGGCCGGGTAGATCTGCCGGAACTCCCGCTGGGCCATGGCCACCAGACCGCCTTCCAGGGTGAAGAGGATGGCCCGGCTCGAGGTGGTGCCTTGGTCCAGGGCAAGAAGGTACTTGGCCATATGTGTCAACCTCCTCAATCCAGCCTACCAGAGGCCCTCTTTTCTCAAAACCAGTTCGTTAAACGAAAGCCCTCCGTTAAACGGAGGACCTGCATTTTCTCCTTGCGGGAAAGCCGCCTAGAGCGGCGGCTCGAAGCGGAAGGTCTGGTCCACCCGCACCCATTGCTTCGCACACCTGCTTAGCCCGGTTCCGGGCTGACCGGCGCCCGTACAACCGTCTGCGCCGACGGCCACCGTATGCACGCCTCTCGTTGTTCGCTTCGCGAAGCAGCTTGCGTGGAGCGTGAAGACCAAAAAGGTGGCCTGCGGCTCCTCTAGTGGGGTTGGGTCCGAACCCCTGCCCCAAAAGACCAAACCATAGAACCGGGCGGCTTATCCCCGAAAAGCCAGGGGCTTGCGCCGCCAGATTCGTAGTCAGATGTGGCTGTCCAGGTACAGGGGCCATCCTGCCCCGCCTCTTCAAGGGGGGTCCTTCCAGGTTTTCCATATCTGGAACGTGGCACCCGGGATGGTTTGAGCTTGACACCAATAATGCAAGTAGTTACTATTACTGTAGTATGGGCTACTTTGATGAGCGCAAGATTGTCCTGCAGATCGTTCAACCTGCCCTTTTGGGCTTGATGGACGGTTCGGTTTCCACCCTGGCCCCGCTCTTTGCTACCGCGACCCTGACCGGCAGCCCACACGACGCTTTTTTTGTGGGGCTTGCGGCCTCGTTGGGGGCGGGGATCAGCATGGGCCTGGCCGAGGCCCTCTCCGACGACGGGGTGATCTCCGGACGGGGCAGCCCG
>NZ_PSMQ01000059.1:0-9352 GCF_040290245.1 Thermus sp. | reverse complement strand
GTGGTGTCCAGCCGAACCGTCCAGCCTGGGGGCTCCAGAAGGGTTTTGACGTGGTCGGGATTCTTGTACTTGTCGTAGGTCTCGCTCGAGGGGTCGCGGTCGCAGGGCCGCTTGGGGTCCTGGCCCGTGGCGTCGCAAGGGGCCTTGGGATCGTAGATCTCCAGCTCGGGCACACTCCTGCGGGCGGAGAGGCCAAGGGAGGTCTTTAGGTTGCGAAGCTCCTTGGAGAAGGGCCTGGCCAGACTGAAGGCCAAGCCGGACCGCCTTTCCGTGTACTCCCAGCCCGTGTCCGTGGTCCCATCCAAAAGCTTGATGTTCCCCACAGGGGTGGTGTAAAGGGAGAGGCTGAGGCTGGTGCGGACATCCTGTAAGTCGGCGAACTCCAGGTAGAGCCAGGGGATCTCGTAGCTCAAAGAGAAGGAGAGGTTGTCCTTGGCGTCGTTTTGGACAAAGGCCAGATCCGCCGAAACCCTGTGGCCGAGGCCGAAGAGGTTGGTCTCCTTGAAGCTGGCGCTCCCGCTCCAGCCCTCGAGGGAGCTCCAGCCCAGACTGGGGGTGAAAAGCCCCGTCCGAGCCTCCTTCATCCGCAGGACCAGGACCACCTTGTCCGGGCCCTCCCCCGGCTCGGTGAGGACCTGGGGCGGGCCGGCGAGGAGTCCGGTGGCCATGAGGTTGGTCAGGGCCCTCCGGAACTCGAAGACGTTGAGCAGGCTTCCCGGCTTGGGCAGCTCCCGCAGGATGACCTCGTCTTGGGTGCGGTGCCCCCCTTGCCACTCCAGGCGGTAGCCCTGGATCCGGACCTCCTGAAGCACCTGGGTGTAGACCCCGTCTTGGTAGGAAGGTTTGGGCTCAGGGACGAGTTCGTACCCATTTTTCCGGTAGAAGTCGAGAAGGCGGCCGAAGTCCTCCTGGGCCAGGGCCGGCGTATAGACCTCCCCTGTTCGGAGGCGGAGGAGGGGCAGGAGCTTTTCCGTGGGGAAGGCGGTGTTGCCCAAAAGGCGCACCTCCTGGATGACCCCGCCCTCCGCCCCCGGCTTGAGCCGGATGTTCACCTCGCGTCCAGAGACCTCTAGACTGAACTCCACCTGCCTCGAGAGTTTCTTGGAAAGCGCCCGGACCCCTTCCAGAAGCTGATCGTAGTTAAAGAACTCCCCGGGCTTGAGGGGGAAGCCGGAAAGGTCTAGACCCTCGCCTTCCAGCCTCCCCACCTTGAGCTCCCGGATCTGGACCCGGAGGGTCCCCTCGGAAAGAAGGCTGGCCTCGAGGTCTACCCCGCTTCCCCGGTACCCCCTCTCCTGGTACAGCTGGGCCACCTTCTGGACCGCCGCCTGGTACTTGGCGGAGGAGAAGGGGCCCTTCAACTCCTGAAAAGCCCTTTCGATCTCCTGGACGGGCACGAGGCTGGCGCCTACCACCTGGACTTCCTTGACCTCTACCCCCTCTTCCACCTGGAAGACGAGCGTCACCCCATCCGGGCCTTCCTTGGCTTCAACGCTCACCTTGGGCGTGAAGGGGAAGCCCGCCTGGCGGAAGGCCTGGGCCAGGGCGGAGGCGGCCTCCTGGACCCTTTTGGGGTTGTAGGTCGCCCCCGGGCCCAGGGCAAAGTTCTGCTCTAAAAACCGCTTAAGCCCGGCCTCCGGAAACGCCTGGGTCTGGATCCGGACCTCCCGGAGGGGGGGGTTGGGCACCAGGACCACCCGTAGGACCCCTTCTTGGAAGGAAAGCCGGACCTCTTTAAAGAACCCGGTCTCCAAAAGGGCCCTTCGGGCGGCCTCGAGGTCTTGGACATCGTCCCCCTCCGAGAAGGGGAGGCTGACCCGGGCCAGGGCCTGGAGGACAGGGTCAGCCCCCTCCACCACGATCTCCTTGATGGGGGCCGCTAGGGCGAACCCCAAAAGGCATAGAGCGAGAAGCCGTTTCATCGCATCAAGCTTACCGGAAAGCCCTTAGCGTTGGGTGAGGAGTCTGGGTATACTGAAGGGCATGGTGTACGAAAAGATCCAGGAGGCGGTGCAGGTGATCCGTTCCCAGACCGACTTCCTTCCCGAGGTGGGGGTGGTTTTGGGCTCGGGCCTGGGCCCTTTGGCTGAGGAGGTGGAAAGGGTAGCGGAAATCCCTTACGAGGAGATCCCTCATTTTCCCCGCTCCACCGCTCCTGGCCATGCGGGACGTCTGGTGCTTGGCCGATTGGAGGGCAGAAGCGTCTTGGTCTACCAAGGCCGGGTCCACTACTACGAGGGCTACAGCGCGGAGGAGGTGGCCTTTCCGGTCCGGGTGGGGTTCTTTCTGGGGGCGAAGACCTTCCTCCTCACCTCCGCCGCCGGGGGGCTTAACCCGCGGTTTTGGGCGGGGGGGATCATGCTCCACCTGGACTACATCAACTTCGCGGGCGCCAACCCCTTGAGGGGCCCGAACGACGAGCGGCTGGGCCCCCGCTTTCCGGTGATGTTTGAGGCGTACGACCCCGGCCTCATCGATCTGGCCCGAAGGGTGGCCCGGGCACAGGATCTGCACCTATTCGAAGGGGTTTACGCCTGGTTCATGGGCCCCTCCTTTGCCAGCCGGGCCGAGCTTAGGCTTCTGCGTGATCTAGGAGCGGACGCCATCGGCATGTCCACCGTGCCGGAGGTCATCGCCTTAAGGCACCTGGGGGCGCGGGTCTTGGGGCTTTCCACGATCACCGATATGGCGGTGCCCGAGCGGGAGCACCACGCCACAGAGGAGGAGGTTCTGAGGGTGGCCCAGAAGACCGGGCCCGTCTTTCGGCGATTTATCCGGGGTATTCTGGCAGGGCTATGAGCCTTCCCAGGGTTCTGGAGCGCATCGCTCAGGCGGCCAGGAGGGCGGGGCGCTCCCCAAGCGAGGTGAGGCTTGTGGCCGTCACCAAGGGCCACTCGGTGGAGGAGATCCGGGAGAAGGTCCTGGCGCATGGGGATTTCCCCCTAGGAGAGAGCCGGGTACAGGAGGCTCTTTTGAAGATGGGGGTCCTTTCCGCCGAGTGGCACTTCATTGGGCCCTTGCAGACCAACAAGGCCAGGTTCATGCCCCGCTTCGCCCTGGTCCATTCCCTGGATTCCTTGCGTCTGGCCCAGGCTTTGAACCGGGTGGGGGAGAAGGAAAGGCGGCCCTTGAGGGTCTTGGTGGAGGTGAACCTGGGTCGGGAGCCCCAGAAGCACGGGTTCTTGGAGGAGGAGCTCCCCGAGGCCTTGGCCCGGATCCGCGAGCTGCCCTTCCTCACCGTGGAGGGCCTGATGACCGTGCCCCCCATCGCCTCGGAGGCTGTCCTGCGGCCTCTTTTCGCCCGGCTCTCCCTTTTGGCGGACCGCTTTGGCCTTAAGGAGCGCTCCATGGGTATGTCCGATGACTTTGAGCTGGCGGTGGAGGAGGGGGCGACGCTGGTCCGGGTGGGCCGGGCGGTCTTTAGCGTAGACTGAGGCCGATGGACCTAACCCCTTTGGACGTTCGCTATCAGGAGTTTCCTCGGGCCTTCCGGGGGTACAAGGTCAAGGAGGTGCGGGCCTATCTGGCCCGGCTGGCCGAGGCCATGGAGGCGCTTCTGGAGGAAAATCAGCGGCTAAGGGATGCTTTGAAGGAGAAGGAGGAGGCGCTTGCCCGGCTAAAGGAGGCGGAAGGGGAGCTCAAGCGGGCGGTGGTGGCGGCGGAGCGCATCGGCCGCGAGCTCAAAGCCCAGGCGGAGCGGGAGGCGGAGCTCATCCTCAAGGAGGCCAAAGCTGCCAAGGATGAGGTTTTAAAGGAGGCGGCGGAGGAGCTCAAGCGCCTGAGGATGGAGGCGGAGCAAGTCCGGACAGAGCGGAACCTTTTTATAGACCAGTTCCGGGGTCTACTCGAGGGCTACCTGGAGTCCTTGAGGCGGCTCGAGGAAAAATCCCCAGGCGGTAGAGGAGGTAAAGGCCCCACTCCCTGATCCAGTAGCTGAGGCTGTACTGGCCAAGGACCGGGTACCCATCCGCCTCGAGGCCCAGGCCTCGGGCCAGGAAGAGGGCCCGCCGGAGGTGGGGGGCATCGGTTACGATGAGCACTCGCCCCTTGAGAAAAGGGCGGAGGTTTTTGAGGTTTTCATGGGTGCTCCGGCTTCTCGTCTCACAGAGAAGGCGGTCCTTAGGTACCCCCCGCGCCCTCAAGAAAGCGCAGCCCGCCTCCCCCTCGCTCACCCGGTCCCCCGGCCGCCGGCCCCCGGCCACGGCGATGCGCAGGACCTGGCCCTTTTGGTAAAGCTCGAGCGCGGCCAGAAGCCTGCGGGCGAAGGCAGGGGAGGGGGTGCCGTCGTACTGGGCCGCGCCCGGGACCACCGCGTACTCATAGGGGCCGAGGGCCAGGGCAAGGGCGAAAAGGAGCCACACGCTTAGGAGCCTACGCCAGGAGGAGGCCGGTCTCAACCCCTGTGGTATACTGAAAAGGGACAGGTGGAGAAGGTCTTCGGACGAACCAGCGGCCTCAAGAAGAGCGAACTTAAGCGGTTAACCAACCTGTACCGCCGCCGCCTGCCCAAGGACCGGGTGATCACCCCGGAGGTCTCCCGCGCCCTGGCCCAGCTTTCCTGGGAGATCCGGCGCCCCATTAGCCTCCTTCTGGACCGGGAAGGCCGGGTGGTGCGGGTGGCGGTGGGGGATGCCAAGGAGCTTCCCATCCCGGAAAGGCCCTATGTGGAGACCCGGCTTTCCGGTTTCCGGGTCCTCCACACCCACCTTTCTGAGGGCGGGTTTTCCCGGCAGGACCTTTCCGTTCTTTTCCTAAACCGGCTGGACGCCATGGCCGCCCTCGAGGTGCAGGAGGGGGAGGCTGGACTTTTGCACCTGGCCCTCCTTTCCCCGCCCAAGGCCCGGGAGGAGGACTGGCAGATCCTGCCCCCCAGGCCCCCCTTCGCCTGGCAGGAGTTTGACCTTATGGGCGCGGTTTTAGCCCTAGAGGAGGAGCTTTCCCGCCACGGCCGGCTTCTGGAGGTCAAGGACGGCCAGGGGGAGCGGGTTATTCTGGTGGGGGTGGACCTGGGGGAGGGGCTGGAGGCGGAGGCGAACCTGGAGGAGATGGCGGAACTGGTCCGCACCGCGGGCGGGGTGGTGGCGGGGCGGAGCCTGGTTTTCCGAAAGGCCCTGGACCCCAGGAGCCTGGTGGGGCTGGGGAAGCTGGAGGAGCTGAAGAGCCTGGCCTACCACCAGGATGCCTCCACGCTGATCTTCGGCCTGGACCTCACCCCCGCCCAGGCCCGCGAGATCGAGGCCCTTACGGGGCTCAAGGTCCTGGACCGGACCCAGCTGATCCTGGACATCTTTGCCCTCCACGCCCGTACCCCCGAGGCCCAGGCCCAGGTGGAGCTGGCCCAGCTCAAATACCTTCTGCCCAGGCTTGTGGGCAAGGGGAAAGCGCTTTCCCGGCTGGGGGGTGGGATCGGGACCCGGGGTCCTGGGGAGACCAAGCTGGAGGTAGACCGGCGGAGGCTTTTAGACCGGATCCACCACCTCACGGAAAAACTCGAGGCCTACGCTCTGCGCCGCCAGGAGGCCCGCCGCCAAAGGAGGCGGCAAGGGGTGCCGGTGGTGGCGGTGGTGGGGTACACCAACGCGGGCAAGACCACCCTGATGCGGGCCCTGGCCAAAGCCGGGGAGGATGGGGAGGACAAGCTCTTCGCCACCCTTCGCCCCCTCACCCGCAAGGGGTTCATCCCAGGCCTGGGGGAGGTGTTGTACACGGACACGGTGGGGTTTATCCGCCATATGCCGGAGACCCTTTTCACGGCCTTTAGGGCGACCCTGGAGGAGGTGCGGGAAGCCCAGGTTTTGGTCCACGTTCTGGACACCTCCCGGGAGGGGGCTTTGGAGCGGTACCGGGTGGTGGAGGAGGTGCTCCGAGGCCTCGAGGTGGGGGCCCCCCGGGTCCTTGCCTTGAACAAGGCGGATAAAGCCGCCCCTTACGACCTCTCCTACCTCCAGGACCGCCTGGGCGGGGTGGCCGTCTCTGCCCTCAAGGGGACAGGGTTGGAGGCGCTTAAGGCCCGCCTAAGGGAGGTCCTACTCGCCCAGGGGGTCAGGCCCCAGGCTTGGGCCTGAGCCCTAGTAGGTGTGGAAGCCCTTCAGCCCCGTCTCCTCTCCCCAGCTGACCTCCACCCCCTCCACCCGGGCGAGCCTGGGGCCCTGCCTGAGGTGGTGCAGGAAAAGCTCCAGAACCTCCCTGGGTCCTTCCGCCACCACCTCCACCCGGCCGTCGGGTAGATTCTCTGCGTACCCGGAAAGCCCAAGCTCCAGGGCCTTCTGCTGGGCGAAGGCCCGGTACCCGACGCCTTGCACCCGTCCTTTCACCAGGGCAACCATCCGCGCCATGGCCTCATGCTAAGGGGTTTGCCACGCGGCTTTCATATCCTCTCGGTATCCTTAGGGTTGTGAGGCGGTGGCTCCTGGTGGCCCTGGGGGTGGGGGTGGGTCTCCTGTTAGGGTTTCCTCCCTTCCTCCACTTCGCCACCGAGAAGGCCCTTCCCCTTCTGGGGTTTTCCGGCACGGTCCAGTCCGTCCGGGGGCATCTCCTCTTTGGCCTCCGCCTCGAGGGGGTGGACCTGGCCTCCCCGGATCTCAGGCTTAAGGCAAAGAGGCTTTGGGTCTTTTACGACCTCCTGGGGCTCTTTAGGAAGGAGCTTCCCTTGAGCCTCCGCCTGGAAGGGGCCCGCCTCGAGCCCCGCTGGGAGGCCCTCATCCCCGAGGCGAAAGCACCGCCGCCTCCCGTGCGGCTGGTCTTTAGAAGCCTTGTCCTAAAGGAGGTGGAGGTGAGCCTTCCCCAGGGCCAAAGGCTCCACCTTCCCCCCCTTCGCCTCACCCTGAGGGGGGAAAACCCCTACCGCTTTCTAGCCCGCCTTCCCGGGGGCAGCCTCCAGGGGGAGGCAAAGGCCCTGGACAGGGAGCTTTCCTCTTGGGAGGTGCGCTACCAGGGGGAGCTTAGGGCCCTTTCCTTCTACTATCCGGAACTCCTGGGGGGCAGGGCCGAGGGGGTGTGGAGGGTTGGTCCTTCCGGGGTGGTGGGGGAAAACGAGCTCCGGGGGGGAAGGCTCCGCCTCGTGGGGTTTGAGATCTCCGAGGTGGAGGGGTCTGTGGAGTTCAAAGACGACCGGGTCCTGGCCCGGCTTAAGGGCGTGGGGCTCCAGGGGCCCGTGGAGGCCCGGGCCGAGGTGGACTTAAAGGCGAGCCGGTACCGCTTTCAGGTCCAGGCCAGGCCCAGCCTTCCCGCCTTGGCCCGGCATTTCCACCTGGCCCTGCCCGTGGAGGGCCAGGGGGTTTTGCACCTTAGGGGCGAGGGCTGGGAGAGGCTTCACCTGGAAGGGGCCTACCGGGGAGGAGGCCGGTTCTTGGGCCAGCCCCTTACCCTATCGGGAAGCCTGGGGTTTGACGGGGTCTTCTGGCTTAAGGGCCAGGCGGAAAGCCGGTATCTGGACCGGGCCTACCGGGTGCGGTTGGACCTTAGGGGGGGGCGGTACCAGGCCCGCCTCGAGGATGAGCTGGGAAGCCGGGTGGCGCTTTTCGGGGAAGGGGTGAGGACAAGGGCTCAAGGGGAGGTGGTCTGGCCCCGTCCCCTCCAAGGACGGGCCCGGGTTGTCTTCCAAAGCGAGGGGGATGCCTGGAGGGCCCGGGTGGAAAGCCCTGGGGTCGGCCTGGTGCTTACCCGGGGACTGGACCTTTCCGGCAGCCTCGAGGGAAAGGGAAACCAGGTGAAAGGGCGGCTGGGGCCGGTAGGCCTTTCAGGAAGTTGGGATGCCTTGCAGCTTTTCCTCGCCCCTACCCCCCTTTCCGTGGGGAGTCTCAAGGGGGAGGGGCGGCTTCAAAGGGGCCGCCTCGAGGCCCGTCTTTCCTACGACTCGCCCTATGCGGCGGCCCCCCTTCGCCTTTGGCAGGCGGGGGGAGGGGGGGTTTTCCTCGAGGCCCCCGGGGCCTTGGGGGTTTACAAGGACGGGGTCTTTCGCCTAGATTTCAAGGGGCTTCCCGTTGAGGTGGGGGACCGGTTTCTCGTCTTTGGCCGGGCGGTGTACCAAAAGGGGCTCTCGGGGACCCTCCGGGTAAAAGGCCGGTACGCCGAGGCCCGGCTGGACCTGTTCACCCTGGGGGCCCGGATCCGGGGGGAGGTCCGGACCCCTTTGGGTGCTCGGCCCTTTTCCGGCGTGTATGACGAGAAGGGCCTTCGTCTATTTTCGGAAGGGCTTTCCGTCACCTACGCCTCCCCCCAGGAAGGGCTTCGCGTGCGGGGGGGTATGGCCCTTGGAGGCGTGAGGCTCCAGGCCGACTTCGGTTACCGGGAGGGGTTTTGGGGGTGGGCCAGCCTGGACTCCCCCCCTTACCAGCGCCTCCTCCTCTTGGGAGAAGGAAAGCGGGTTCGGGCCGAGGCCCGGGGCCTTCTGGAAGGAAGGGGGGAGGTTTACCCCCGGCTTCGGCTTTCGGGCCGGGTGAACTGGGGTTTGGAGGGCTTGGAGCTCCCCCCTTTGGCCTTTGCCCTGGACCCGGGGGGGGTTCGCCTGTTCGCTTCCCAGGGGGACGGCTTAAGGCGGGTGGGGGAGGTGCGGCCGGATGGAGGGTTTTCCGCCCGGATCGCGGGACGCTACCGGGGGGAGGGGTTTGCCCTCGAGGCTGCGGGCGGTCTGGGGCAAGGCCGGATCCTCCTTTCTACCCGGTACGGGAAGGTGCGTGCGGAAGGACCCTGGCGGAGCCTGGCCTTATCGGGCCGCCTCTTTTTGCCTTACCTGGGGGAGGGCAGGCTGGCCGGGAACCTAAACCTCCCGGCGCTTCGCCCCCAGGCCCTACTCACCTTCCCACAGGTCCGGCTGTCCGTGCGGGGGGAGGGGGGGCGGCTCCGCTTCACCTTTTCCGGCCTTGGGGGCCGGGCCTGGGGGGCGGGGTTCTACGATGGAAGGCTCCGCTACGCCGCCTTTTTCAACGAGGCGGACCTGGGGTCGTTTGGCCTTCCCTTGCGCCTTTCTGGCCGCTTCGAAGACACGGGCGGAAGGCTCAAAGCCTCCTCCCCTTACGGACAGGCGCTGTTGGAGGGAAGGGGCCCCTTGTCCGCCCAGGTCTTTTTAGACACGCTCTATGCCACAGGGGAGGGGGAGCTGGGCCCGGAAGGGGCGCGGCTTTCCCTCCACCTCAAGCCCCCTTTCCAGGGGGCGCTGAGCCTGGAGGGGCCTTGGCAGGCCTTGGCCCTCAAGGGGGAAGGAAGGGTGGAGTCGGGGGTGGGTCCACTGCCCTTCACCCTTTGGGCGGGCCTGGAAGAGGGCCAGCTCCGCTACCGGGTCAGGGGCCCCCTGACCCTCGAGGGAGAAGGGGCTTCGTACCAAGGGGTGTTGGACCTGCCCTTTGAGGCCTTG
>NZ_PSMQ01000058.1:0-10348 GCF_040290245.1 Thermus sp. | reverse complement strand
GGGAACCCGGTCCAGGCTCGGCCGTTCCAGCCCCATCCACCCCAGGGCGAGGAGGCTCGTTCCCCAAAGCTGGGCGGCGGTGAGGGGCAAGGGAGGGTAGAGCTTGGCGTACACCTCGAGCCGTAGGATGTAAAGGGCGTAAGTGAGGGCTGTGCCCAGTGTCCAAGCATCCCCAGGGTTCAGGGGGGGCTGGTTGGGGTCATAGGAAAGGAGGCCCACCCCCAAAAAGGCCATAAGGGCGGCCAACCAGAGCCTTCCCGGCCTTCGCCCCACCAGGCTTAGCAAAAGGGGGACGAGGACCACGTTGAGCGCGGTGATAAAGGCGCTCCTGCTGGCGGAGGTGTACTGGAGGCCGATGGCCTGGGTGGCGTAGCCGAGAAGGAGCCAGAGGGAAAGCTCGAGGCCCGCCCAACCGACCCCTCCTTGGGGCCTACTCCAGGGGAGGAATAAGAGAGCGGCCAGGAAGAACCGCAGAAAGATGAGGGCGGAAGGGGCCAGGGTTTCCACGGCGTCTTTGACCACGACGAAGGTGGTGCCCCAAAGCAGGGTGACGAGGTTCAGGTAAACAAAGCCCTGGACGTAGGCCGGCATGCTCTAAAGTGTATAGCATGAAGCCGGAAGCCTTGCGCGAGGCCCTTCGGACCTACTTGCTTAGACGCCTCGAGGCCCTGCCTGAACAGGAGGGGTACCGAACCCTCCTTCAGGACTACCCAAAGCGGGGTGGAAAGGCCCTTAGGGGCCTTCTCACCCTTTACAGCGCCCTGGCCCACGGAGTGGCCTTGGAAAGAGCCCTGCCCGCGGCAGCGGCTTTAGAGCTTTTCCAGAACTGGGTCCTAATCCATGACGACATCGAGGACGGCTCCCTGGAGCGGCGGGGAGGGCCCGCCCTCCACCACAAGTACCCCATGCCCTTGGCCTTGAACGCGGGGGATGCGCTGCACGCGGAGATGTGGGGGATGCTCCTTTCCGAGGAGGAAAAGGTCTTGGAGGAGTTTTATGAGCTCGTTCGGCGCACCGCCTTTGGCCAGCATTTAGACCTTTCTTGGACGCTTTCGGGCCGCCTGATCACCCCTGGGGAATACTTGGAGATGGTTCGGTATAAGGCGGCCTACTACACCGCCGTCGCCCCCTTGCGCCTCGGAGCCCTCCTGGCCGGCCGGACACCTCCGGAGGTCTATCGGCAAGGAGGAGAGGCCCTGGGGGTGGCCTTCCAGATCGTGGACGACCTTTTAAACCTCACCGCTTCCCCTGCGTACGGCAAGGAAAAAGCAGGCGACCTTTGGGAGGGTAAGCGGACCCTGATCCTCGCCTATTTCCTGGAGGAGGCCACCCCTGAGGAAAAGGAGCGCACCCTTAGGCTCCTTGGCCTGCCCCGTTCCCAAAAGCGGGCGGAGGAGGTGGAGTGGCTTTACGGCCGGATCCTGCAAAGCCGGGCCCTGGACCGGGCCAGAAGGGAGGCCGAACGGTTAAAGGAAGAGGGGCTTTCCCTCTTAGAGCCAGCCCTGGCGAGCCTGCCTGACCTCGAGGCGGCCCAGGCCCTTTTGGGGGTCCTGAGCACCCTGGTGGAGCGTCAGGCATAATGGGGGCATGAAGGGGGTTCGGTTCCGCATCCTCACCGCCCAGGACCCGGATCTTCTCCAGGAGCGCCTGAACCGCTTCGTCTCGGAGCTCCCAGAGGAGGTGGTCTTGGTGGAGGTCCGCTTCAGCATGGGGGGAAGCCCGCCCGTCTACGCGGTCTTGGTCCAGTATAAAGAAGTGGAGCCTTGGAGGGAGTAAGGGTTTTTCTCTTTTACCTGGCCCTCCACCCTGAGGCGACGCGGGAGGAGGTTCGGGCCCGGTTCCCGGTGCTGGTGCCCGTTTTGAAGGCCCTTTCGGAGGAGCTGGAGATCCAGGGGGAGACCTTCCGGCTTAGAAAACCCCTTTCCCTTTCGTGGTTTGCCCCCCTTTTCGCCGAGCTGGACTCCCCCCTTCTTCCGGAAAGGCCCCTGGCCCTCGAGCGGCTCTTTGAGGCCGCGGTGCGGGATGGGTTTTCAGGGGCTTTGCCCAAGGGGGAGGTTTGGGAAAGCGCCTCCGTGCCGGTAAGGGCCGCGGCCCACCTGGCTTTGGCCGCGCGGGCCTACCGGGAAGGCCAGGCCCGGGTGGCGCTCCCCTTGATCGGCAAGGCCATGGGGCTTCTGGAGGGGGTGGGGATTCCCCTCCCCGGGGTGGTTTTGGGCCTCCTCGCCCTGGTCCAAGAGGCCCTCCGCCCAGGGGGGCGGGGCCGGAAGACCGCACAGAAGGCCCTAGAGCGCTCCTTAACCCCCTTTGGTGCGGAACTGGCCCGAAGGGTTCTCCAGAACCCATCGGAAGGCGGCCAGGGCTCTTTCGATCGCTGAGTCCTCCAGGTCCCGGTGGGTGACCAGGCGGAGCCGGCCCTTCAGCACCCCTACCAGAACCCCCTGGGCCTTCAGGGCCTGGGCCAGGGCCTCGGGGTGGGGGTGGGGAAGGTAGACCATGTTGGTCTCCACCTCTTCGGGCTCGAGGCCCAGCTTCCGGAGCCCCTCCGCCAAGGCCTTGGCCCGGGCGTGGTCCTGGGGCAAAAGGGATGGCCCCTCCTCCAAGGCCACAAGCCCCGCCGCGGCCAGGACCCCCACCTGGCGCATTCCCCCACCCAGAAGCTTCCTGTACCGCCGGGCTTCCTTGGCCATCGCCTTGGGGAAGAGGAGCAAAGAACCCACCGGGGCCCCCAGCCCCTTGGAGAGGGAGACCATGGCCGTGGTAAACCCCCGGGCCAGGCGAGAGGGCTCGGTGTTCAAAGCGATGGCGGCGTTGAAAAGCCGGGCCCCATCCAGGTGGGTGGGGAGGCCCTTCTCCCGGGCGAACTCCAAAACCCCCCGGGTGATCCCCTCCTCCACCACCCGCCCCCCCGCCAGGTTGTGGGTGTTTTCCACGGTGATGAGGCCGATGGGGGCTTGGTGAGGCCCCTCGTGGAAAAGGGCGCGAAGGGCTTTTAGGTCGGGCCTTCCTCGAGGGGCGGGGTAGGGGCGGACCAAAGCCCCCGCCAGGGCGGCGGGTGCCCCCAGCTCGTACTCGTACAGGTGGGCCCCCTCGGGGGCCAGCACCTCCTGGCCCCGCCTCAGGTGAAGGAGAAGGGCCACCTGGTTGGCCATGGTGCCGGAGGGGAAGAAAAGGGCCTCCTCAAACCCAAGCCTCTCCGCCGCTAGACCTTGGAGGCGGTTGACGGTGGGGTCTTCCCCGTAGACATCGTCCCCCACCTCCGCCTCGGCCATGGCCCGGCGCATTCTGGGGCTGGGCTGTGTCACGGTGTCAGACCGAAGGTCAATCATAGGCCTCCTTTAGGAAGGTCTTCAGGATCTCCGCAGCCCGGAGGAGGTCCTCCTCGGGCCGCACCAGGGCCAGGCGCACATACCCCTTGCCCCCGGGGCCGAAGCCTTGGCCGGGGGAGAGGGCGAGGCCGGTTTTGAGGACAAGCCGTTTTGCGAACTCGAGGTCGTTGAGCCCCTCCGGAAGCCGGCCCCAGAGGTACATCGTCCCCTCAGGGGGGCGCATCCTAAGGGTTTCCTTCAGCGCTTCATAAAGAGATTCGGCACGCCTCGCGTAGGTTTTGGCATAGCCTTGCAAAACCCCAGGAGGTGTCTGAAGGGCGACGATGCCCATGCGGAGAATCCCCGCGTACGGGTTGAAGTCCACCGCGCTTTTGACCGCCTCGAGGGCCCGGATGGCCTCCCGGTGGCCCAGGGCGAAGCCCAGGCGGAAACCCGCCAGGTGGTAGCTTTTGGAGAGGGAAAAAAGCTCCACCACCCGCGCCCCTTTACCCCCAAGGGCCAGGGCGCTTTCCGCCCGTCCAAAGAAAACCTGGTCCACATAGGGGTTGTCGTGGATGAGCCAAAGGCCTTGGGCCTCGGCAAAAGCGAGAGCTTCCTCCAAAAAGGCCCGGGGGGCGACCCGGCCCGTGGGGTTGTTGGGATAGTTTAGAAGGAGGACGCGGGCCTTTCGGAGGGCCTCCTGCGGGATCTGGCTAAAATCGGGCAGGAGGTCCTCCCTTAAGGGGATGGGCCAGGCCTTTAAGCCCGCAACCTGGGCGGCGCCGAAGTAACTGGGGTAGGCCACTTCAGGAAGAAGGAGGCCCTCTTCGGGCTCGGTCAAGGCCAAAAGGAGGTGGGCCAGGCCCTCCTGGCTTCCGATGAGGCTCAGCGCCTCGGAGGTCGGATCCAGCTCGAGGCCAAACCGGCCGTGGAACCAGGCCACCGCCGCCTCGAGGAAGGCCAAAGTGCAGGACTTGAGGCAGTAGCCGTAGGTAAGGGGGTCGTCCAAGGCGGCCTTCAAGGCCTCCAGGGGGGGCCTGGGAGGCAAAAGGTCGGTGGAACCGATGGAGAGGTCTAAAAGGGGAAGGCCTTTGGCTTTGGCCTCCCGTTTGGCCCGATCCATCTCCAAAAAGACCGAGGGCGGGGGGACGCGGCTACTCATGGTGCCCCTCCTTCCAGGGCCTGCCGGTGAGGAGGCTGAGGGCATGGGGTAGGACGGGCAAAACGGCCTCGAGGGACTCCCGCGCCCCCTTGGGGCTTCCCGGCAGGTTCAAAATGAGGGTTCTCCCCCGCACCCCCGCAAGGCCCCGGGAGAGGGCGGCCAAAGGGGTTTTTTGCAGACCCCTCAGCCGCATCAGCTCGGCAAGGCCGGGGGCCTCCCGGTCCAGGACCTCCCGGGTGGCCTCGGGGGTCTGGTCGCGGGGGCTAAGCCCCGTCCCTCCGTTCGTGAGGATGAGGTCCAGCCGTTCCCGGTCCGCCCAGAGGCGGAGCACCTTTTTAATCTGGGGTGGCTCATCGGGAACGACCTCATAGGCCACCACCTCAAAGGGGCCCTCCTTCAGCGCCTCCCGAAGGGCCAGGTGGGTGGTGTCCTCCCGCTCTCCCCGCGCCCCCTTGTCCGATACGGTCAGGATCCCGACCCGGAACATTTGCGTTCAGTTTAACCCCCGACCCCCATAATAGGGGCATGTGGGCTTTCCCGGAGGTTTTCACGGGCCGGTTTGTGCGCCTGGAGCCTTTGGCCTTGGCCCATGCCCCCCTCTTTCTCAAGCACTACACGGAAGAGGTCTACCGGTACATGTCCTACCGTCCCGAGCCCAGCCTCGAGGGGATGGAGCACCACCTGGAGGCGCTTCTAAGGGAGGCTGGGCGGGTGAACTGGCTCATTCGGCTTGGCGACGAGGCCGCGGGCCGCATCTCGGTGATCGACCCCACACCCGAGCACGGCCGGCTGGAGATCGGAACCCTTGTCTTCCGGCCCTACTGGGGGGGGCCCGCCAACCTCGAGGCCAAGCACCTCCTGATGGCCTATGCCTTTGAAACCCTAGGGGTGGAGCGCGTCCAGTTTAAGGTGGATGCGAGGAATCTCCGGAGCCAAAAGGCCTTGGAAAAGCTCGGCGCGGTGCGGGAAGGGGTTTTGAGGCGGTACCGGCGGGTGGGGGATGCGTGGCGGGACGATGTCTTCTACAGTGTCCTTAAAGAGGAGTGGCCTGCGGTTCAGGAAAGGATATGGGCGAGGCTAAAGAGCTTCTAGCCCTTTTCGTCCTTGTCCTCACCTATCTGGGCCTGGGGGTGGGTCATCTGCCCGGGTACCGGATGAACCGGGCGGGCATCGCCCTGGTGGGGGCGGCCTTCCTCATCCTCCTGGGGGTTTTGGACCTCGAGACCGCCTGGCGGGCCTTGGACCCAGACGCTTTGGTCTTTCTCTTCGGGGTGATGGTTTTAAACGCCCAGCTCAGCTACGCTGGGTTTTTCCCCTGGGCCACCCTGGGGCTTTTGCGTATGGCGAGAAGCCCCTTTGCCCTCCTCGTCCTTCTCACCTTTGGCACGGGCCTGCTTTCCGCCTTTTTCCTGAACGACACCATGGCGCTTCTCCTGACCCCTCTGGTGTTGGAGCTCACCCGGGCCCTGACCCTTAGACCCCTTCCCTACCTGCTGGCCTTGGCGGGGGCTACTAACCTGGGCTCGGTGGCCACCCTGACCGGAAACCCCCAGAATATCCTAGTGGGAGCGGTTTCCGGCATCCCTTACCTGGACTTCGCCCGTGCTCTGGCCCCGGTGGCCTTGGTGGGCCTTGCCCTCCAGGTGGGCCTCATCGCCCTTCTCTTTCCCGAGACCCGCAGCCTCGCCCCCCTTCCTGCCTTCTCTGTCCCGCGCTTCCGCCTCCATCAGGGGATGCTCGCCAAGGGCCTTGGGGTGGCCGCCGCCCTTTTTTTGGCCTTCCTCCTGGGCTATCCGTTGGCCCAGGGGGCGCTGGTCGCGGCGGGGGCGGTTCTTTTCACAAGGCGTCTCCGCTCCGAGCGCTTTTTCGTACGGGTGGACTGGGAGCTCCTCGTGATGTTCAGCGGGCTTTTCATGGTGACCCAGGGGGTGCGGGTTTTGGGGCTTTTGGACCCCATAAGGCCCTGGGCGGAAACCCCCCTGGGCCTCCTCCTTTCCACCGCTCTTCTTTCCAATCTGGTCTCCAACGTGCCCGCCGTCTTGCTCCTTTCGCCTTTGGTGGAAGACCAGAAGGCCTGGCTCCTTTTGGCCGCGGCCAGCACCCTGGCGGGGAACCTTACGCTTCTGGGTTCGGTGGCCAACCTGATCGTGGCCGAGGCGGCCCGCCGGGCAGGGGAAGGGTTGACCGTTTGGGACCACCTCCGCTTCGGCCTGCCCCTCAGCCTATTGACCCTGGCCTTCGCGTACCTCTGGCTCAGCTGAGGCGGGCCTCGAGCCAGCCCCCGATGGCCAGAACCTTCCCGTCCTCCCCAAAGGGGCCCACCACCTGGAGCCCTACGGGAAGCCCCTCCACCTTGGCGAAGGGAAGGGTGAGGGTGGGCACCCCCAGGAGGCTGAAGGGGAGGGTGAGGGTGATGAAGGCCTCCCGGTGGCTCCTCCGGCCCGATTCCAGTTCCACCTCCTCCGTGCCCAAGGGGGGGGCGGGGAGGGGCTGGGTGGGGAGGAGGAGGGCATCCACCCCCCTCAGGGCCTTGACCAGCTCCAGCCTCAGGGCCTCCCGCTCCGCCACCGCGTTCCGGTAGTCCTTCTCCGTGAGGCTAAGGCCAGACTGAAGGGCCTCCCGCACGGCTGGGGAGAAGAGCTCGGGGGTTTCTTTGAGCGCCTTCTCGTGAATCCGGGCCGCCTCATACCGGACAAGCCGGGTGTAGACCTCGTAGGCCCCCCGGAGGGGAAGCGAGACCTCCTTGACCTCCGCCCTAAGGTTGGGAAGATCCTCCAGAAGCCTCATGAAGGCCTGTCGCACACCCCTGCCGAGCCGGCCTTCTAAAAAGTCCATAGGCACGCCAAAGACCGGGTTTTGCGGCCCTTCCAGGGGGATGTTCTCCCCCGCCAGGATCTCGGTCAGGAGGTGGGCGTCCCGGACGGTTTTGGCCATGGGGCCCGCGTGGTCGGTGGAAGGGGAAAGGGGAAGGGCGCCCTCCAGGGGAATCCGGCCGTAGGAAGGCTTGAACCCCACCACCCCATTGAAGGCGGCGGGGATCCGGATGGACCCCCCGGTGTCCGAACCCAAGGAGGCGAGGCCGATGCCCAAGGCCACCGCCACCGCGCTCCCGCTGGAGGAGCCCCCCGCCTGACGGCCTGGGTCTAGGGCGTTTCGCACAGGCCCCGTGGCGGTGACCTCCCCGGTGATGCCCAGGGCGATCTCGTGCATATTGGCCTTGGCAAAGAGGAGCCCACCCGCCTCCTTGAGCCGGGCCACCGCCCGGGCCTCCTCAGGAAGGGGAGGGAGAGGGGCCCGGGTTCCCGCCCGGGTGGGCATGCCCCGGACGGGGAAGAGGTCCTTCACCGTCAAGGGGATACCGTGCAAAGGCCCTCGAGGCCGCCCCTCCTTCAGCTCCTGGGTGAGGGTCAAGGCTTCCTTCCGGGCGGCCTCCTCGTCGAGATGCGCGAGGGCGTTCCGGTCCCGGTAGGCCCGGGCCCGCTCCAAGGCTTCTTCCAAAAGGTCCAAGGGGGTTCTGGTTCCGATCCTTAGGGCGGCCAGGGTGCTCAGGAGGTCCATGCTCCATTATTGCGCAAACCGGATGGGCTCCACCTCCACCGCCGTGGCGTGGAAGGTGCTTCCCCCGCCTAGATCGGTGAGCGCCTCGCTCGTGAGGTGATTAATCCCCTTCCCGTCCGGCGCGTCCTTTTCCCACCAGGTTCCCTCCAGGACCACCGTCCCCGGGATGGGGGCCTCGGTGAGGTGGACCTTGCGCACCACCTGGCCAAAGCGGGAGCGGATGACCGCGTACACCCCCTCGGTGAGCCCCCGGGGCTCGGCGTCCAGAGGGTGGATGAGAAGCCGGGGCTCCCCCCCTTCCGCCTCTTTGAGCCTTCTGACCGGGCCGTAGGTGGTGTTCAAAAAGCTCTTCGCAGGGGGGGTGAGGAGGATCAGGGGGTAGCCGGGCTCGGGCTCGGTGGGAATGACCTGGGGGGGCGGGGCAAAGCGCACCGGGCCCTCCGAGAAGGGAAGGAAGGGCCGGGGGAGGTTCAGCCTCAAGAACCCCTCCTGCTTGAGCCGCTCCAGGGTAATCCCTTCCAGATAGGGGTGGCTCGAGTCCAGGAGGCTTCTGGCCATCTCCTCGGCCGTCCAGTACAGGGTGGGTTCCTCCAGGTCAAGCCGCCGCGCGAGCTCCCGGAAAACCCAGGTGTTGGACCTGGCCTCCCCCTTCGGAGGCAGGAGGGGCTCGTTCCAGGAAAGGTAGTAATGCCCGTAGCTCGTGTAAAGGTCTGGATGCTCGAAGAAAAGGGTCGCGGGAAGGACGAAGTCCGCGTACAGGGCGGTCTCCGTCATGACCTGCTCCAGCACCACGGTAAACAGGTCCTCCCGAAGGAAGCCCTCCTTGACCTTCCCCGTGTTCGGGGCCACCACCAGGGGGTTGGAGTTAAAGACAAAAAGGGCCCGGATGGGGGGGGTGGCCTCGGTGAGGGCGGTGCCCAGCTGGTTCATGTTGATGGGCCGCGCCTTGGGGTTGGGGCGGAAGTAGCCCTGGTGAGGGTGCCTTCCCTCCAGAAGGTGCCTTCCCCCCAGGAGGCGCCGGTTCAGGAAGAAGGCTCCGCTGGTGGAGAGCATGGCCCCGCACCCCGGGTACCGCCAGGCCCCAAGGAGGGCGGGGAGGAGGATGACCGCCCTGAGACTGTTCCCTCCCCCTGGGTGCCGGGTCATCCCATAACCCACCCGGAGGAAGACCCGCTTGGCCTCGCCCATCTCCCGCGCCAGGCCGAGGATGGTTTCCTCGGGCACCCCTGTAAGAGCGCTGGCCCTTTGGGGGGTCCAGGCCCGTGCCTCCTCTTGGAAGGCCTCGAGGCCTACCGCCGCCCGCTCTAAATAGGCCCAGTCCACAAGGTCCTCTTGGAAGAGGACATGGGCCAGGGCATAGGCCAAGGCGGCATCGGTGCCGGGGCGGAGCCGTACGTGCTGGTCTGAGAAACGGCTCGTGGCGTTCTGGTAGGGGTCGATGTGGACGACCTTGGCCCCGTTTTTCCGGGCCTCCTTCAGGAAGGAGGTGAGGTGGCTGTTCGTGGCCAGGCTGTTGATCCCCCAGAGGAGGATGTACCGCGCGTTTGGCACCTCCTCTGGGTCCGGCCCCAGGCGGGGCCCGTAGGTCATCTCCCAGGCGGCGCTCCCCGCCGTGCTGCAGATGGTCTCCAGGAGCTCGCTGGCTCCGATGGCCCGGAAGAAGGCCAGGGGGTGCTGGTTCTCGATGAGGCCCATCGTGCCCGCATAGTGATAAGGAAGCACCGCCTCCCCACCCCAGGTCTCCAGGACCTCCTTCAGGCGCTCGGCGATCTCCTCCAACGCCTCGGCCCAGCTTACCTGGATGAACTCGCCCCGCCCCTTAGCCCCCTTTCGCTTCAGGGGGTAAAGGAGCCGCTCCTTCGCCCGCTCCGGATAGCGGTAGGTCTTTTTGCAGGCGAAGCCCTGGGTGATGGGATGGCTGGGGTCCCCTTCCACGGTCAAAAGCTCTCCTCCTTCAAACTCGAGGAGGAGGCTGCAGGCGTCCGGGCAGTCCAAGGGGCAGGTGGCTCGAGCGCGCATACCCCTATGGTACGCTTTTCTCCATGGAAGAGGTGGGCTTTTCCAGGTGCGCGAAAGCGTGCTTAGAGGCCCCCTTCTGGGCCAAAGGGCTCCGGGTGGCTGGGTTGGACGAGGTGGGGCGGGGGGCCTGGGCGGGGCCCGTGGTGGTGGGGGCGGTGGTCCTCCCCCCGGGGGCCTATCCCTTCCGGGACTCTAAGCGCCTTTCCCCCGCCGAACGGCTTCGCATGGTGGAGGAGGTCAAAAGCCGGGCCCTGGCTTATGGGGTGGGGGTGGCGGAGGTGGAGGAGGTGGACCGGCTGGGGGG
>NZ_PSMQ01000057.1:684-10547 GCF_040290245.1 Thermus sp. | reverse complement strand
CCCAGGGAGTCTCAAATGTCTTGACCGACTACACAGGCTGGCCTCTTTGGCTTTATAGTAAAAAGCTGTGGAATACCTTATCGCCATCACCCTAGGGCCGGTCCAGGAGTTTATCGCCTCGGCCCGAAGGTTCCGCGACTTTTTCGCGGGAAGCCGCCTACTCTCCGAGGCGGCGGCTAGTGCGGCCTTGAGCGTTGCGAAAGCGATCGGGCCCCAAAACCTCATCTTTCCCGCGCCGGAAAGCCTTGAAGAGCTGAAGACCCTGGGCGAAGCGGGCATCCCCAATGTCCTCCTCGCCAAGGTGCCCAGTGGGTTCGATCCCATCCAACTGGGGGAGGAGGCCCTAGAGGCCGCCAAGGCCTACCTGAAGGAGAAGGCCGAGGAAGCGTTTGGGCCATACCGGGAGCACCTTCGCTTCCAGGAAGCCCTGGAGCAGGTGGAAGACCTCCTAGAGGGCTACTACGCCTATCTTCCCCTCCAGGGGGGCTACGCAGAGACCCGCAGGCGGCTCATGGCCCTCCTCGCCGCCCGGAAGACCACGCGGGACTTTAGGCCCGTCTCTTGGGGCGCTCCCCTTTACAAGAGCTCTTTGGACGGGGCCCGGGAAAGCGTTTTGGCCTTTAGGGGAAACGAAGCCCGCCTGAGGCTTAGGCTTGGCCTTCGGGAAGGAGAGCACCTTTCGGGGCCCGACCTCCTTAAGCGGCTTTGGGAAGCCCCGCCCTTCCTAAGCGCCACCCACGCGGCCGCCCTCCCCTTCTGGCAGGGGGTAAAAGCCCGGGGGGCCCAAAGGGTTTTGGAAGAGGCCCTGGGGGAGGTGGCCAACCTGATGGACAAGGAGGATAGGGGGGTCCCTGTCCGGGAGGCCCGCCACCCCGTCCTCCGGAACACCCCCTTTGCCCGCTTCGACGTGCGCCTCCTCTACGAAACCCGCCTCGAGGAGTTCCCCTCCTTGGCGGAGGACCCAGGGAGGCTGGAGGAGGCCAGGCGCCGTCTAAGCCGCCTTTGGGAAGAGCTCAGGAAGAGGAAGGTCAAGGCCCCGCCCGGCACCTACTACGCCCTCCTCCTGGGGGACGGGGACCGGATGGGCAAGACCATAGACCAGCAGGACTCCCCAGAGGTCCATCGGGCGCTTTCCCGTAGGCAGGCCCTGGAGTTTGCCCAGGAAGTGGGCAAAATCGTAGCGGAGCACCAAGGCGGCCTGATCTACTCCGGCGGGGACGACGTCCTGGCGGTTCTTCCCCTCCACACCGCCTTAAGGGCGGCCTGGGCCCTAGCCCAGCGCTTCCAGGAGGTCATGGCCCCTTATGGGCAAGGGGGCGAGGCCCCAAGCCTCTCCGTGGGGATGGCCATCGTCCACCACCTGGAGCACCTCCAGGACGCCTTGGAACTGGTTCGGCGGACGGAAAAGGTGGCCAAGGAGGGCTTGCCGGGTGGGAAAGAGGAGGAAAGGAAGAACGCCCTGGCCGTGGCCTATAGCCCCCGCTCGGGCTCCGAGCTCACCGTTCGGGGGCGCTGGGACGAGGCCCCCC
This sequence comes from Thermus sp., assembly GCF_040290245.1. Lineage (GTDB taxonomy): Bacteria > Deinococcota > Deinococci > Deinococcales > Thermaceae > Thermus_A. Next base: position 9,018 of record NZ_PSMQ01000057.1, on the reverse strand, counting down.
GGCTCACCCAGCGCCTTTACCGCTATGCGGACCTCCTCAGGACCGATGCGGTGCCCGCCAAGGCCGCCTATGAGCTTTGGGCCCTGCTCCAGGAGGCGGAGGAGTTCCGCCTTTCTGAGGAAGCCCTTCTCGCGGAGGCCCGGCGCATCCTGGGGCGGAAGGCGATGGAGAAGGCTTACCAAGAGGAGCTCGGCTTACGCCTTGGGGGAAAGACGGGAGTGAGGCGGCTTACCCAGGAGCTCCTCTTGGCCCAGCCCTTGGCCGAGGCCCTGGAGCAGGCGGCCGTCCCCGTGGAGAGCTTGGAGGTGTGGCGTGCTCATTGAACCGCGGGATCCCCTGATCGTTCGGGACGGGCGGCCCTTTGACAACACCCCGGGCGCCCGGGCCCGGAGCCTGCCCTTCCCCTTGCCCCAGACCCTGGCCGGGGCCTATCGAGCCCGGCGGGGGATGCTCGAGGGCCTCTCCTTCCCCGAGGACTCCGACCGGGTGCGCGCCTGGGGGGTGCGGGGGCCCCTTCTTGTGGAGGAAAGGGGAGGAACTTGGCGGCTCCTCGTCCCCAGGCCCTTGGACGCCCTGAGGATAGGCCATACCGTCTACCCCTTGCGCCCCCTAAAGACCCCGGAAGGGGCGGGGACCAACCTTCCGGCTGGCCTCGAGCTCGTGGGGCTTAAGGACCCCTTCCTCAGGGACAAGCCAACCCCCCTCAAGCCCTTTTGGAGTTGGGACTCCTTCGAAAGGTGGCTTCTTGGGGCTTCTCCCTCCGAGCTCGAGGGCTTTTCGCCTGAGGAACACCCGGGGCCGGTCCCGGAGGTCCGCACCCACGTGAGCCTGGATCCGGCCAAAGGGAGCGCCCGGGAGGGGTTCTTGTTCCAGACCTCCGGCCTCGAGTTCGTGGGGCGGCCTTCCCCTCAGGAAGGCCCTCGCCAGGGCCTCCGCGGAACCACCCGCCTGGCCCTCGTCCTTTGGCCCGAGGACGAAAAGGAGCTTGAAGGCATCTTCCCCTTAGGCGGTGAGCGGCGGCTTGCCTTTTGGCACAAGGGGGGGCCAAAGCCTCCCCGGCCGCCTGAGGGGCTTCTGGAGGGGCTGGTCCGCTACAGGGCGGCCCGGCTTTTCCTACTGACCCCAGGCTTTTTCCAACAGGGCTTCCTTCCCAGGGCCTTTTCCCAAGGGAGCTCCGGGCCAAAGGTGGTGGCGGTGGCCCTGGAAAGGCCCCTTGCGGTCTCGGGGTGGGATCTCAAGGAAAACCGGCCCAAGCCCAGCCGCCGGGCGGTGCCCATGGGGAGCGTCTACTTCCTCCGGTTCCCAGAGGGGTGGGATGAGGGCCGGATCGCCCGCTGGCTCGAGGCGGTCTGGTTCCAAAACGTCTCCGATGAGGAGCAGGACCAAAAGGATGGCTTTGGCCTGGCGGCGGTGGGGCTTTGGGACGGGGCGCTTTTGGAGTGGGAGGGGCGATGAAAGGCTGGAAAGAGGCGTATACCCCTAAGCGGAAGGAGGGCGGGGAAGAGGTTTGGGAGCGCACCTACCACCTCCTCACCCCGCTCTTTGGGGGCGGGGTGGAACCCAAAACAAAGGACCCGGTTACCGTGGTCCGGGCCACGGAGGTGCGGGGCCAGCTCCGCTTCTTCTGGCGGGCGATCCGCGGATGGCGGGCCGAGGGAAGCCTGGACAAGCTCCGCGACCTCGAGGCGGAGATCTTCGGTTCCACGGACCGCTCCTCGCCCCTGGTGGTCTTTCTGAAAACGGAGAAGGAGGGGGAATCCAAGCACGTTTTCGTGGACCAACCGGGCAAGAGCTTTCCCAAGGCTCAGCCTATCGGTGTTCCCCTGACGGGGAAGCACATCGGTGTTCCCCTGACGGGGAAGCACGAGGTGGCCCACCCCTACCTGGCCTTTCCCCTACAGAAGAACAAACAAGACCCCAAAAACTACCCCGTGCAGGTGGGGGTCGTCTTCCGCCTCACCCTGCGCTTTCCCAAGGAGCTTCTCGAGGAGGTGGAGGCGGCCCTTTGGGCCTGGGAGACCTTCGGCGGCATCGGGGCCCGGACGAGGCGGGGGTTTGGGGCCATCGCGCGTGAGGGCAGCTCGCCTCCTAAAGAGGAGGAGATCCGGGAAAGGCTCAGGCGCTATAGCCGCCCCGCCGGCTGGCCCGAGGGGGTGCCCCACCTCACCCCAGGGAGCCTGGTGCGGGTGGTCCCCCTTTCCTGGCGGGAGGTGGCCGAGCGGTACCAGAAGTTCCGCCAGGACCGGACGGGCCAGGGGGGCCGGCCCGGGAAAAACCGCTGGCCCGAACCCGATGCCCTTCGCCGCCTCCTAACCCGGCGTGCCCCCCAGGCTTCCCTGGACAAGTTCCCTCGAGGCCAGTTCGGCCTGCCCATCATTTTCCACTTTAGGGATAAAACTCTTCCAAATTCTACCCTCAAGGGCGCCGAGGCCGAGCGCCTGGCCAGCCCCCTCCTCTTCCGCCCCTTGGCGGAGAAGATGGTGCTGGTGGCCGTCCTCGAGGCGCCCCGGGTGCCCAAGGGGGGCGCAGTGCTGGAGTGGGAGAAACAAAGGGTGAAGGTGGACGTATTCCTGACCCCAGAAGAGGCCAAGAGAATCCCTAAGCTTGCGGGCAAAACAGATCCTATCCGAGCCTTTGTGGAAAGCCTTTAGGAGAGGAAGCAGATATGGACGCCAAGGCGCTGCTTTTCATCCACGCCCTCTCCCCCTTACACGCGGGGACGGGGCAAGGCATTGGGGCTATCGACCTGCCCATCGCCCGGGAGAAGGCCACGGGCATCCCCTACCTCCCGGGAAGCTCCCTCAAGGGGGTGCTGCGGGACCGGGCGCGCGGGAGGTTGGATCAGGACACCCTCTTCGCGGTCTTCGGGCCGGAGACGGACTCGGCTGCGGAGCACGCGGGGGCGGTCCAGGTGGGGGATGCCAGGCTCCTTCTCCTTCCCGTTCGGAGCCTGTACGGGGTTTTCGCCTACGCCACAAGCCCCTACCTTCTGGAGCGCTTCCTGAGGGAGGCCGGCCTGGTGGGGCTTTCCACCCCCGAGAGCGTCCAGCCGCCTGGGAAGGGAGAAGCCCTGGTGGCCCCCGGTTCCCGCCTTCGGGGAGAGGGGAAGGTCTTCCTCGAGGACCTGGACCTCACCGCCCGGGAAGAGGGCCGGCTCGGGGCGTGGGAGGATTGGCTTGGGGAAAAGACCCAGGCCCCGGTCAAGGGCCGGCTGGTCCTCCTCCACGACGACCTCATGGCCTTCCTCCTGGAGACGGCCACGGAGGTGGTGGCCCGCATCCGGCTAAACGACGAGACCAAGACGGTGGCCAAGGGGGCCCTTTGGTACGAGGAGAACCTGCCCGCAGAGAGCCTCCTCTATGCCCTGGTCCGGGCGGAGCGTTCCTTCCACAAGGGGAAGGAGCTCTCTGCCGAGGCCATCCTTAGCCTCTTTAGAGGGCTTCTGGAGGGCGCCCTGCAGCTTGGCGGCAAGGCCACGGTGGGCCGGGGGCTTTGCCAGGTGAGGGTGGGGGGGTAGGCCGTGCGGACCCGGTCACAGGAATGGGCCCAGAAGGCCTATGAAAAGGTGGAAGCCGCCTCGAGGAGAGGGGGTGGGGAGTATAAGGACATGGCCCTCCGGTTCCCGGTCCTGGTGCGCCAGGCGGGGCTGGCCCAGGCCTTGGCCTTCGTCCAGTCCCGGGGCAAGGAGGAGCACAAGCGGCTTGGGGATGACCTGGCCCAGGTCCTTGGGTACCAGGGCCTTAAGGACCTGGCCGAGGCCGCCCGGGAGGCGGAACTCCTCGCCTACCTCCGCCTGACCCGGGAGGTGCTCCAGGCGGCGGAGTGGTTCAAGCGCTTCGCTCAGGCCCTGATCGAGGAGGCGGAATGAGGAAAAGCCTCGAGGGGGCCATAAAGAGGCTGAACCTTTCCCAAGCAGAGACCCACCGGGGCCTCTGGCTGGACCGGTACCTGGAGAGCGCGGATCGGAAGGATACGGAGGCCAAGCGCAAGGATACGGAGGCCAAGCACAAACTGGTCCAGCAGGTGGTTCAAATCCCCGAGCCCGGGGAGTACGCCGCCTTCTTCCGCCGCTACCAGGAGGCCTCGAAGGCGGTGGGGGCCCGCACCTGCAAGGCCACCACTCGAGGCCGCCTCGTGGTGGGGCTTGGGGGGAAGGGGGTCTTGGAGACGGGGCTTACCCTCCACCGCACCTATGGGGTGCCCTATATTCCCGGTTCCGCCCTGAAGGGGCTGGCCAGCCGGTACGCCCACCTCCATTTGGAAGGGGAGGCCTGGCGCCGGAATCTGGGCGAGTTCCGCCGGGGAGAGGCCCAGGCTGCCCTCTTTGGCACCCAGGAGGAGGAGGGAGCGGTGGTCTTCTTTGACGCCCTGCCGCTTCCAGGGGAGTGGGAACTTCGGGAAGATCTCCTGAACCCCCACCACCCGGAGTACTACGGGGGCGCAGACGCCCCTCCCGCCGACTGGGATAGCCCCGTGCCGGTGCCCTTTTTGAGCGTCACCGGGACCTTCCTGGTGGCCCTGGCCCCGGCCCCGGGGTTTTCCCCGCCCCCTGGCCTTATGGAGGCCGCCTGGCGGATCCTGGCCTGGGCCTTGGCGGAGGAGGGGGTCGGGGGGAAGACCAGCTCCGGCTACGGGCGGATGGTCCTCGAGGAGGGGTGTGCCGAAGGGTCCGCCCCAGGGGGCCAGGCCCGGGCGGCTTCCAGCCCGGAGTACGAGGCCCTGCTCACCCGGGTTCGCTCCCTGAAATACCGGGAACTCGAGGCCTTCTTCAAGCTCGAGGCCTCGCGCATCCTGGCCCTTGGGCCGCAGGAGCTTGACGGCTTGAAGGAGGCCCTTAAGGAGGGCAAGCTGCTCAGCAACCCCCGGGATCTCAAAGACATGGCTAAAAGGGACCAGATGGTAAAGCAGGTCCTGGAGCGGATGGGGTTGGTTTGAGGAGGTGGGGGTGGAGGCACGCCGGCGCAAGCGGTGGGGAGAATCAGCCCAGGGCGGCCATCTACGTGGCCCTTTTGGGCAACGATCCTGGACCCGTCTATCAGGGGTTTAAGCTGGTCCAAAACCGGGTGGGCAGGGTGAAAGAAGCCCGCTTCTATGCGCAAAGGCCCGGGCGCCTCCACTTAGAGCCTGAGGGGTTGGCCCTTGAGGAGGTAGACCTTTCAAGCAAAAAGCGGACATGCCCCCGCCCGGGCCCCTTTTATTTTAGGCCGCCCCTACCTAAAAGGGGAGATGCACTGGGAAAGCTTCGCAGAGTTCAGCAAACGAGCCAAAAGGCTCGGGGGAAAGCTGTGTATGCCCCTGGTGTCTATTTATGAAGCATGAGCATGAGGGGCCCAACCTCCTAAGCCGCTGGAGGGTTTTCGCCCGGGAGTACGGTGTCCACCTGCTCGATGAACTCCTTGAGTCCGCTTCCGCATCCGGGAAACGTCCAGAGAACGAAAAGCGAACCGAGCCGGCCCGTCCCAAAAGCCCTTCGTTCCGCCGTCCTAGCCTCCAAAGCACCCTTCTTCTGGCCAACGTCTCCGTCCAGGTCGTGCCCCTTTACGCGGCCTACCCCTCTTTTGCACCCCAGGAGGTCTACCTGGTCTCCACCATGGCCCCGGGCCTTTATAGGGCTTCATGGGAAAGGGCCAAGGCCCATACTTCCCAGGAAGCAAGGAGGTGCCTTGGGAGAAGGGGGATCCAGGGGAAGTCCTGTTCCTCGAGAAGAAGAAGGACTGGAAAGGGCCTCCGGACCCTGACCTTCTGGAAAGGGCCGATGAATTTCTCAAAAAGCGGCTATTGAGGGGACAAGGTCCGTCCAGGAGGCCACTTGGTTCCCCTTAATGTAATGGAAAAGGAACAATCCGCAGAGGCGGATGGCCTAGCCTATCACAGGGGGAGTTTGTTCAAGGAAAAGGGCTGGGAGAGATGCTCAGTTTGCTGGGCGAGCAGATCTGGGGGAAAATGTCTCTGAGGGCGCAAAAGCGCCCGGAGGAGCAAAGGCCTACCGTTTTCCGGAGGAGATACCCCAGGCCATGAAGCTTAAGGAGGGAAAGATGGAAAGAAGCGGAGAAGCCAAACCCCTCGAGGCCATCTGGCAGGCTTACAAGGAAGCGGTGAAGGCAGAGGGGAGCAACCGGGCCCAGGCCCTCTACCAGGAGATGGTCTGGCCCCGCCTCCTCGCCCTTTGGAAGACCGAGCCCAGGGTCCGCCCCATGCAGAAGGAATTCCGGGTCTCCATCCACACCCTGGGCACGAGCCCGGAGGCCACCATCCTGGCCATCTTGGGCGCGGGGGCGGAAAAGGTGTACGTGCTCCACACGGCAGAGTCCGAGCGCTACCTGGAACAGATCCGGAAGGACACGGGCAAGGAGATCTACCCTATACGGATCGACAAGAGCAACGTGGCCAGGATCTACGAGGAGGTCCACCGCCTCCTCAAGGAGATCGCCCAGGGCGGTGGAACCCTCAAGGCGGTCTCCCAGGGGGAGGAAACCCAGGTGGCCCTGGACATCACCAGCGGGACCAAGGCCATGAGCGCGGGTCTTGCCGCAGCGGGCTTTTTCTTCCAACGCTTCTACAAAAATCTGAGGGTGGTCTATGTGGACAACGAGGAGTACGACACCGAGCTCCGCCGCCCGAGGGCGGGAAGCGAGGCGCTTTTCCTCCTGCCCAACCCGCACGAGGTGGTGGGCGAGGTGGACGCCTTCTTCGCCCGGGAACTTTACTCGAACCGGGATTTTTCGGGGGCAGCCGATTACTTTAAACGCCTGGTGGGTAAAACCAACCAACTTAAGTACGCCCTCTACAACAGCTTGTGCGAGATGTACGCCAACTGGTGGGCCTTAGATTTCAAAAACGCCTCGAAGCAGGGGGAAGGCCTCCTGAATCAACTAGGGAAGGACTCCAATTTAAACCACCCTCTCGCCCGGCATATGGGCCGCCTGCAAAAGCAGGTGGACCTCCTAAGGGAGGCGGACGCTTTTGTGTCCAGCAAGGACCTGGGCCGTTCAAAGGGGGTTTTGGGCGTGGTGGCCACCCTCCTGCGGCTTTCGGAAGAGGAAAAGAGGCCTTTCCTGAAGGCGCTTTATGCGTACCGGGCCCTCGAGCTCCTCTTGCAGGAGAGACTTTACCGGCTTCATGGACGGAGGGCCGACGAGCCAAATCTTTCCCCAGGGGAACGGGAAAAGCTCCAGGCCGAGCTTTCCAGTATCCTTTCAGAGGAGGCCCGGGTGGGCAAGCGGCTCGGCCTTCTGGATCTTTTCGCCTTCTTGCGGGTCTTAGGCGACCCTCTTCTCAAAGGGGAAAGCCTAGAGGAGGTCCAGGGTCTGAGCGGGGCGGTCCAGGCCAGGAACGCCTCCCTTCTGATCCACGGCCTAGAGGTGCCTTCAGAGAAGCAGGTGGATATAATCCTCAAAAAGGCCAAAAGGCTCCGGCAGGAACTAGAAAGACAGGTCCGGTTCCAACCGGACCTGGAGCCCATTGACCTGGAATTCTAGTCTTCAGGGCCCCGGGTCACCCGCACCCTAACCGCCCCTTCAAGGGGCTGGGTGTTCCTGCGGATGGCCTCGAGTTCGGAGCGGATGGCCTTTAGTTCATTCAGGGCCTCTTCCAAGATCTGGGAGAGCTTCCTGATTTCCTCGAGGCCGGCTTGCCAGTGACCCGGGCTTCGAAGTTCATCGGTTGGGCTCGGCTGCTTGCCCGGTAGAGGAACCCCGGAAGGATGACCCTCCAGCACCTTTTGTATGGCCGCCTCGAGGCCGATCCCTTGAACCCGGCGCAGCTGATCCGCTGCCCTCAAAACCTCGGCTTCTTTTGGGGAGATAACGGTGCTTCGCCCTGCTTTGACTGAAGGCTCGCCGGTCTTCCTGGTATAAAAGGCATGAGCCCTCCAAAGGGTTACCCTAGAGATCTTAAGTTCTTTTGCCAGTTCTGTGAGCCGGAGCGATTTGTCCTCTCGAGGGTGATTAGCCATACGCAACACATGTTACCAAAAGCCTTTGTTTGGGTTTGTGTCAAACCCTTATAGGTACGGTCAGAACGCGCCTCCACCCGGTTCTTGGCCCGGCCCTCTTCCATGTTTCAAACCCTTATAGGTACGGTCAGAACCTCGGTTCTCTTTTCCTGGCTGATCCAGGCCGCTCTGGGTTTCAAACCCTTATAGGTACGGTCAGAACCGCCGGGCGCATCATCGCGAGGGCGCTGGAGCGCTACGTTTCAAACCCTTATAGGTACGGTCAGAACCCGGCGATGAGGTTAACCTTGCTGGCCTGTATCATTTCGTTTCAAACCCTTATAGGTACGGTCAGAACCGTTGGCAACAGAAGAGAAATTTCGATCGGCAGGGGCGGGGTT
>NZ_PSMQ01000057.1:0-579 GCF_040290245.1 Thermus sp. | reverse complement strand
CCTTGGGGTCATGATTCCACAGGGCCCTGACGTCCGACTCTTGTTTCAAACCCTTATAGGTACGGTCAGAACCCCCGTGATGGCAACCCGCGTTCCTCGGCGGAATACCGGTTTCAAACCCTTATAGGTACGGTCAGAACCTATACTAATTGTGCATGATTCTGTATGATTTGGTATAAGTTTCAAACCCTTATAGGTACGGTCAGAACCCCCCCAATAACCCCCACATGCTGATGCCCTGCTTCCCGGTTTCAAACCCTTATAGGTACGGTCAGAACCAACCTAGGATCCAACACCCCGGCCTTTGGATCAATCGTTTCAAACCCTTATAGGTACGGTCAGAACCCTCTGCCGCGCGCTTGATTACAGCGGGAGGCAAAGCGGTTTCAAACCCTTATAGGTACGGTCAGAACCCCGAGCTCCCAGCGTTGATCAAACCGCTCTTGATGCCGTTTCAAACCCTTATAGGTACGGTCAGAACCGGGCCTCCTGGAGTGATTTTCTCCAGGCCTACAACGGTTTCAAACCCTTATAGGTACGGTCAGAACCTATAATTGATGGACAATGGTCGAGGGCCTC
>NZ_PSMQ01000056.1:0-10704 GCF_040290245.1 Thermus sp. | reverse complement strand
GGATCACGCCCCAAGGTATCATCGTGAACCCGGTGCCCACCGACCTGAAGGTGAAGGTCTGGGTGGACAAGGACCCGGCCAAGACGGGGCAGGCGGTCTACCAGGTGGGGGAGCCGATTTATGTTTACGTGAGCGTCAACCAGGACGCCTACGTTTACCTCTTCAACATCAACGCGGACGGGCGGATTGACCCCATTTTGCCCAACGCCTACGAGCGGAACAACTTTCTGCGGGCGGGGGAGACCCGGCGTTTCCCCCCGGAGGGGGGGCGGTACCGCTACACCGTCACCGGCCCCGAGGGGCAGGACCGGATTCTGGCCGTGGCCAGCAAAGAGCCCCTTTCCATCGGAAAGATCCTGAATATTGAACAGAACCAGGTTCAGGTCCAGGGGGCAGAGGGGCTGGCCCGGGCGCTCTCCATCGTGGTGGAGCCCCTTCCGGACGAGGACTGGGTGACGGACGTGGCGGTGTACTTCGTGGTGGGGCGGGTCCTGCCTCCCGCCTCGGCCCGGGCCAGTTTGGAGGTGGACTCCTCCCCCCGGGGGGCAGGGGTCTTGGTGGACGGGAGGGCGGTGGGCAGCACGCCTGTGGTCCTAGAAGTGAGCCCTGGCCGGCACGAGGTGGAGGTCCGGCTCTCCGGTTACCAGAGCTTCAAGGCCACGGTGAACCCCAGGCCTGGGGAGCGGGTCCGCCTCTTTGCCCAGCTCGTTCCCGAGGCTAGAACCGGATTCCTCTACGTGAACTCCACCCCCCAAGGGGCGGAGGTCTACGTCTCGGGCCAGCTCAAAGGACGTACGCCCATCTCCCTTAGCCTCCCCGAGGGAAGCTACCCGGTGGAGCTCCGCCTGGCGGACTACGAGCCCTACCGGGCCACCCTTCAGGTGGAGCGAGGCCGGGAGACCCGCCTGGAGGTCCGTCTCAACCCCCTGCCCAGAACCGGTACCCTTAGGCTGGACTCGAGGCCCCAAGGGGCGGAGGTCTACGTGGACGGCACCCTCGTGGGCCGTACCCCCTTCTCCCTTACCCTGGCCGAGGGGCGGCATGAGGTGCGGGTTGTCCTGGCGGGCTACAACGAGTACCGGGCCCAGGTGGAGGTGAGACGGAACGAGACCACCCAGCTCTTCGTCCAGCTCGTCCCCGCCCGGGCGGTGGTGGAGCTCTATCTGAACGCTGAGGCCCGGGTCTTCCTGGACGGGACGGAGGTGGGCCTGGCCAAGGGGGGCTACCTCCGGTTTGAAGCCCCCTTTGGAAAGCACGAGCTCACCTTGGTGGCCCCCGGGTATAGGACTTTGGTCCAGACGCTTGACCTCTACCAAAACCAGGTCTTCCGGTTTACCCTGACGCCGCTTTAAGGCTTCTCCTTCCAGGCTCCCCGCCCAGGCGGGGGGCCTTTTGTAAGATGCGGGGGATGGATGCGATCGTTCTGGCCGGGGGAAAAGAGGCCTGGGCCCGGGGGCCAAAGGCCCTTTACCCTTACAGAGGCCGGCCCCTTGCCGACTGGGTCCTTTCTGCCCTGAAGGGGGCAGGTCTTCGGGTGGTGTACGTGGGGGAGGACCGGGGGCTTTCCGTCCGGCCGGACCTGGTCCTTCCGGACACTGGGGGCATCTTGGAAAACCTGGTCTCCGCCCTTCCTCACACCCAAAGCCGCGTTTTGGTCTGCACGGCGGACCTCCCCTATTTGACGCGGGAGGCGGTGGAGTTCGTTCTCGGTCAGGACCCTAAGGCGGCCCTGGTCTACACCATCGTCCCCAAGGAGGCGGTGGAGGCCCAGTTTCCCGGGTCCAAAAGGACCTATGCCCGGCTTAGGGAAGGGGTGTTCACCGGGGGCAACCTTCTCCTTTTGGACCGGGGCCTCTTCGAAAAGGCCCTTCCCCTGGCGAAAAAGGTCGTGGCGCTGCGGAAGAAACCCTTGGCCTTGGCCCGGCTCGTGGGCCTGGATATCCTGGTCCTTTACCTTCTCGGCCGGCTTTCCCTTGGCCACCTCGAGGCCCGGGCCCAGAGGATCCTAGGCCTGGAGGCCCGGGCTCTCATCGTCCCCTATGCGGAGGTGGGGATGGACCTGGACCGGCCTGGGGTAAGCTAGGGCCATGCGTACGGTTAAGGAACTGCGCCTGGCCGGGCTTTTCTCCTACCTGGCCGCTTTGGTCCTGGGCCTGCTCGCCTCCCTTATGGTCCATGCCCTTACCGGAGGGGGTGGGAAGTTCGGCTGGGAGGGGTTCAACTTCATAGGCCTTCTGGAGGGGGTTTTCTTCCTTCTGGTGTTTACCTTTGCCCTGTACCTGGCCCAGGGGGCGGTCCGGGTCCCCTGCGGAACCCTCCTCACCGCGGGCCTCGTCGCCCCCAAGCCGGTGCGGGCCTTGGCCCGGCCCGTGCCCCTTCTGGATGGCCTGGAGGCCTACGAGGGGCGTGGGGTAGCGGTTCTGGTCCAGGAGGGGCGGCCCGTGGGGGTCTTGGGGCTCTCCGACCAGATCCTTCCCTGGGAGGAGGCGGCCGTAGTGGGTCCGGAGGTGGCGGTGACGGAGCTTAGGCCCCTCTTTTGGAACCGCCCGGCGGTCTTCGTGGCCGAAGGAGATCGCATCTTGGGGGTGGTCTTCCGGGAGCCCCTCTTGACGCGGGGGGGGATGGCCTAAAATAGGGGGGAGCGAAGGCTCGGGAGGTGAAGGATGCCGCATGTGATCTGTGAGCCCTGCATCGGAGTAAAGGACCAGTCCTGCGTGGAGGTCTGCCCGGTGGAGTGCATCTACGACGGGGGGGACCAGTTCTACATCCACCCGGAGGAGTGCATCGACTGCGGGGCCTGTGTTCCCGCCTGCCCCGTGAACGCCATCTTCCCCGAGGAGGACGTCCCCGAGGAGTGGAAGTCCTACATCGAGAAGAACCGTAAGCTGGCCGGGCTTTCCTGAGCCGTCAGGGGGTTTTGAGCTCCTTTGCGTACCAGGCGAGGGGAGGCCCTCCCTCCTTGACGAACCGGTACCCCTGGGCCTGGAAGAACCGCCGGGCCCTGGGGTTCTGCCCGTAGACCACCGCATAAATCCGCCGGACGCTTCCCGTTAGGGTTGCCTCGAGGTGGGCCAGGGCCGCTTGGCCAAGGCCGTTCCCCTGGAGGCTTTCCCGGATGAGGAGGAGGCTCAAGGTGGCCTCCTCTTCCTCCGGGTAGTGGAGCTTATAGTCCAAATAGCCCACCGGTACCCCGTGGGCTTCGATCAGAAAGGCCCGGCGCCGTGGGTCCTGGGAAAGGGCGCTGATCTCCCGCACCACGTCCTCGAGGGTGGGAGTCTCCATCCCGATCTGGGCGAAGTAGGAGGGGCTTTCCCGATAGATGGCGTGAACCAGAGGGGCATCGTCCAAGGACAGAGGGCGGAAGCGCACGGATACCAGCCGCATCCCTTCCATCCTACCGGTTTCCGGTTTGAAAAGGGAAAACCCCGGGGGTTGACCCCGGGGCGCCCGTTTCCCAGGTTACTTGCGGGCGGGCTCCACCACGGTGACGTTCACCGCCTGGGGCCCCTTGCCGTTCTTGCCCGGCTCCACGTCAAAGGTGACGATGTCCCCTTCATTAAGGGTGCGGAAGCCCTTGGCGTTGATGGCGCTGAAGTGAACGAAGACATCCGTATCCCCCTCCCGCTCGATAAACCCGTAGCCCTTTTCCGCGTTGAACCACTTGACCCGACCCTTCTGCATACCGCTCCTTTTGCACGAGGCCGTCCGGCCCCATCCCGGGGCTCGAGGGCGGAACTGCCCATGGGGCCACCTCGAGGGCCCGGAATGCCTCACTATACCACGCCCCGTTTACTTTTTGAATCCCCGCCTGAGCCGTTCCCAGAACCCTTCGGGGAGGACCTCCTCCCCCACCTCCTTCGCGTAGGCCCTAAGGAGTTCCCGCGCCTTGGGGGAGAGCTTCCTCGGCACCTGGATCTCCGTGACCACCCGGAGGTTGCCCCGCCCCCCCCGGGGCAGGGGAAGGCCCGCTCCTTCCAGCTCAAACACCTCTCCCGGCCCTGTTCCAGGGGGGATCTCCAAGGGGATGGGCCCCTCCAGGCCCGGTACCTCCACCCGCGTTCCCAGGGCGGCCTGGGCCAGGCCGAGCCTCAGGCGGTAGAGGAGGTGGGGTCCTTCCCGCTCCAGCTCCGGGTGGGGCCGCACCTTAAGGCGGAGGTACAGGTCCCCCGGCCCCCCGGGGGCCAGGTTGCCCATCCCCGGGACTCGCAAAAGGGCCTGCTCGTCCATCCCCGGGGGCACCTGGACCCTCAGGGTCTCTCTCCGGCTCACCCGGCCCCTTCCCCCGCAGGTGCGGCACGCCTCCTTGAGGACGTACCCCTGGCCGCGGCAGTGAGGGCAGGTGGTCCGCTGGACGAAGGAGCCGAAGAAGCCCTGACGGTAAGTCTCCACCACCCCCCTTCCCCCACAGCTGGGGCAGACCAGGCGGCTTCCCCCCGCCCCTTGGCAGTCCGGGCAGGGGACCAGCCGGGCGTAGTGCACCTCCGCCTCTTTGCCGGTGAGGAGGTCCTTGAGCTCCACCTCCACCTCCGCCTCCAGGTCCTCCCCCCGGGGGGTGCGGCCGGGCCGGATGCCGAAGACCTGCTCAAAAAGGCTGAAGAGGTCGCTCCAGGAAAACTCCCCCACCTCCTGGCCCCGGTCGTAGGCGGCTCTTTTCTCGGGGTCGGAGAGGACGGCGTAGGCCTCGTTGATCTCCTTAAAGCGCTCTTCGATCTCCTTGTTCCCCGGGTGCTTGTCCGGGTGGTACTCGAGGGCGAGCCGCCGGTAGGCCCGTTTGATCTCCTCCTGGGTGGCGTCCTTGCTTACGCCCAAAATGGCGTAGTAGTCCTTCACCAGGTGTAGTGTACCGCATAAGGCTTTACGAGGAAGAGGCCGTTTCGGTATAGTGCTTGGCAGTGAGGGCCTTCCGAGCTACGCCGTGAGGGTGCCCTTCCCTGGGGAAGGGGCCCTCGGGTGCTGCTCGGGGGGTTTTTTCTTTGGAGGTGAGGATGCTTTTGACTCCCGGACCTACCCCCGTCCACCCGGAGGTGCAGAAGGCCCTTATGACCCCGATGCGGGGGCATCTGGACCCGGAGGTCCTGGCGGTAAACCGGGCCATCCAGGACCGGCTCCGAACCCTCTTTGACCCGGATGAGGGCGCCTTGGTGGCGGCCTTGACCGGCTCGGGAAGCCTGGGCATGGAGGCGGCCTTTGCGAACCTCAAGGAGGGGCCGGTTCTTGTCTTGGAGACGGGGGCCTTCTCGGCCCGTATGGCGGAGATGAGCCGGGCCTATGGCCTAAAGACCGACCTCCTCTCGTTTCCTCCGGGGGAACCCGTCCGCTTGGAGGCGGTGAAGGCGGCGCTTAGGCGGAAAAGGTATCGGCTTTTGGCCATGGTCCACGGGGAGACGAGCACAGGGGTCCTGAACCCGGTGGAGGAGGTGGGGGCCCTGGTGGAGGGGACGGGGGCGGTCTTCATGGTGGACGCGGTGACCACCTTGGGCATGCTCCCCTTTTCCATGCGGCGCACCCGGGCCGACTATGCCTTTACGGGAAGCCAGAAATGCCTTTGTGCCCCTCCGGGCCTGGCCCCCTTTGCCCTTTCCAGAAGGGGGCGGGCCCTCCTCCAAGGCGGGCGGGCCTGGTACGTGGACTTCGAGCGGGTGGCGGAGCACTGGGAAAGGGGCGGCTACCACCACACCACCCCGGTCCTCCTCCACTACGCCCTTTTGGCCGCCTTGGACCGGGCGCTTTCCGAGGGGGTAGAGGCCCGCTCTAGGCGGGCGCAGCGGGTTTTCGCCTGGCTTTTGGAGGAGCTTTCCGAGAGGGGCTTCTCCCTTTACCCCAAGGAAAGCCCACTCCCCACGGTCCTGGTGGTCCGGCCCCCTAAGGTCATAGAGGCCGAGGCCTTGAGGTTGGCCCTTTACCAGGAAGGGTACACGGTGGCCGGGGGGATCGGCCCCACCCGGGGGCAGGTCCTGCGCCTGGGGCTCATGGGGGACCAGGCGGAGGAGGGGGTGTACCGAGGCTTCCTCGAGGCCTTGGACCGGGTGCTTCAGCGCATGAAGACCAGGGCGTAGACCAGGGCCAACGCCATCCGGTAGTAGGCGAAGGGGGCGAAGCCCAGCCTCTCCACCAGGCGGAGCATGAGGCGCACCGTGAGGGAAGCGGTGAGAAAAGCGGTGAGAAGCCCCAAGGCCAGAAGGCCGTACCCCCCTTGGGGAAAGGCCTGGACGCTTTTTAGGAGGTCGTACCCCGTGGCGGCCAGCATCGTGGGCACGGCCAGGAGGAAGCTCATCTCCGCGGCCGCCTTCCGGTCTAGGCCCACGAAAAGCCCCCCCAAGATGGTGATCCCGCTCCGGCTCGTGCCGGGGATGACCGCTGCGAGGCTCTGAAAAACCCCCACTAAAGCGGCCTCCCTCAGGGGAAGCTCGTTCAAGTCTCGGTATCTGGCCCGGTTCGCCAGGGCCCGGTCGGCATAGAGGAGGAGAAGCCCCACCAGAAAGAGGGCCAGGACCACGATCCAGTCCTTGCCCAGGATGACCTCCTTGATCAGGCGGTAAAGGAGGAAGCCCACAAGGGCGGTGGGCAAAAAGGCGGCCAGGATCCGCTTCCAAGCCTCGAGGTCCCTTAAAAACCGCTTCCTGTAAAGAAGGAGAACGGCCAGGATCGCCCCCAGCTGGATAGCGATAACGAAGCTTTTCAAAAAGGGGTCGTGCTCCAGGTCCAGGCCCAGGGCATGGGAAAGAAGGGTCAGATGCCCGGTGGAGGAGATGGGGAGGTACTCGGTAAGCCCCTCCACCACGCCGAGGAAGAAGGCCTCCCAAGCGCTCATGAAAGGGCATGATACCATGAAGGGCATGGAGGTCTCGGTCCTCCTACCCGCCGCAGGCCTGGGGGAGAGGCTCGGCCAGGGTCCCAAGGCCTTTTTAAAGGTGGGGGGGAGGACGCTTTTAGACTGGGTGCTGGACACCTTTTCCTTTGCGGATGAGATCCTGGTGGCCCTTCCCCCGGGGTACCGGCTTCCGGACCGGGGGCGGGTGCGCTACCTCGAGGGGGGGAAGACCCGGCAGGAGAGCGTGGCCCGGCTTCTGGCGGAGGCGAACACCGCGATGGTCCTCGTTCACGATGTGGCCCGCCCCTTTGCCAGCCGGGCGCTGGCCCTCCGGGTCTTGGAAAAGGCGAGGGCCACGGGGGCGGCGGTTCCGGTGCTGCCTGTGCCCGACACCCTGGTGGAGGCGGTGGGCGGGGAGTATGGGCCGGTTCTGCCCCGGGAGCGGCTCAGACTCGTCCAGACCCCCCAGGGGTTCTTCACCGCCCTTTTAAGGGAGGCCCACGCGTACGCCAAAATGAAGGGGATCCAGGCCACGGACGATGCCCAGCTGGTCCGGGCGCTCGGCTACCCCGTGGCGCTGGTGGAGGGGGAAGTGCGGGCCTTTAAGATCACCTACCCGGAGGATCTGGCCCTGGCCCAAGCCCTGGTATGGAACGCCTAGCCCCGGCCAAGGTCAACCTGGGCCTCTCCCTCCTGGGCCGCCGCCCGGACGGCTACCATGAGCTGCACACCCTCTTCGCCCAGGTGAGCGTGGGGGACCTGGTCCGCCTGGAACCCACCCCGGGCGGGGTGGAGTTCAGGGGGAGGTATGGGAAGCGAAACCTGGTCTACCGGGCGGCCACGGCCTACCTGGAGGCCGCAGGCTGGCCCGGGGGGGTGCGGGTGGAGCTGGAAAAGCGCCTTCCTGAGGCGGCAGGCCTGGGTGGGGGAAGCTCGGACGCAGCGGCGGTCCTCCTCCTACTTAAGGACCTCTACCCCGCGCCGGTGGACCTCTTCGCCCTGGCCCGCTCCCTGGGGGCGGATGTCCCCTTCTTCCTCCTCGGGGGGGTGGCGGAGGCCCGTGGGGTGGGGGAGGTGCTCCGGCCCTTGGAGGCCCCTAGGGTTCCGGTGGTCCTCTTCTACGGGGGGCCCCGGCTTCCCACCCCCAGGGTCTACGCGGAGGTCAAGCCCCACGACTATGGGGGGCCTTTGAACGTGGAGGCCATTTTAAACGCCCTACCGGGGGGAGAGCCTCCTTACTGGAACAGCCTGGAAGGGCCGGCTTTCCGCCTGCAACCCGAGCTCAAAAAGGTGAAGGAGAGGATGCAGGCTTTGGGGCTTCGGGGGGTCTTGATGAGCGGCTCCGGGAGCAGCTTCTTTGGCCTGGCCTCCTCCCTCGAGGAGGCCCAGGAGGCGGCCAAGGCCTTGAGGCCGCTTGGGTGGGCTAGGGCGGGGTGGCTCGGATGAAGGTGAGGGCGCTTCTTCTGAAGTATGGTCCGACGTTTGAGCGCATCCTTCAGCTGCCCATCCGCTGGGACAGGGAACGGTTCACCTACTGGCTCCTCCAGGACTACCCCTTTGTGGAGGCGCTTTTCCGCTTCCAGGCGGGGCTTTTAAGGGAGGCCCCCCAGGCCCACCGCCTGGCCCTCCTCGAGGCCCTCCGGGCCACGGTGGAGGAGCTAGACTGGCTCCTCGCCCAGGGAGCGGACCCTTCCGCTCCTGTTCATCCCGTGAGGCAGGCCTATATTGAGCTCCTTTCGGAGTTGGAAAGCCGCCCTTATCCTTCGCGGACCGTCCTCCACTACACGATGCAACGGGTTTTTCTGGATGCCTGGGTGGTCCATGCCAAGAGCGAAGAGACCCTGGAGGTGGCCCAGCACTGGACCGCTCCTGAGTTCCAGGCGGTGCTTTACGACCTCGAGGTCCTGGCCGAAGGGGCGATGGGGGAGGTGGAGGCATCCCTTCTGGGCCCTGACCTCGAGCGCATCCTGGAGATGGAGTACCGGTCCTGGTGCCTTCTTCTCTCTGAGGAGGCCGGGGCCTAGGCCTGGGCAAACCAGAACCTTGGGGAAACCGTATCCTATACTAGGGCTGGATGAGCCTCGAGGCCTTTTCCGATGAGGCCCTCTTAGCCCTGGTAGCCCGTCAGGAGGAGGAGGCGTTAAGGGTGCTCTTTAGACGCTACTCGGGTGCATTCCTTAGTCTGGCGCGCCGTTTTGGGCTGGACGCGGCCACGTCAGAGGATGTGCTGCAGGAGGTTTTCCTGCGCGTTTGGCACGGGGCTGCCACCTTTGACCCCAGGCGGGCCTCGGCCCGGGCTTGGCTTTTCTCCCTCGCCCATCACGCGGTGGTGGACGAGCTGAGACGGCGCCGGGCCAGGCCCCAGGCGGTGGAGCCCTTCTCCGATCCAGAGGATCCGGAAGAGGTGGCCTTTGATCTGCCGGGCCCTGGGCTGGATGAAGACGCCCATTTGGACCGGCTTCGCCTTACCCGGGCCCTGAAGACCCTTCCCCCGGAAGAGGCGGAGGTCCTCCACCTTCTCTTCTACCAAGGCTACACCCACGAGGAGGCGGCCAAGCGCTTGGGCCTGCCCCTGGGAACCCTGAAGACCCGGGCTCGCCGGGCTTTGTTCCGTCTCAAGGAGGTTCTCGGTGAGCCCTGAGGAGGTCCGCGAGCTTCTGCCTTTTTACGTTCTGAACGCCCTTCCTCCTGGTGAGCGAGAACGGCTGGACAAAGCCCTCGAGGCCCATCCTGAGCTCTGGGGGGAGGTGCGGGCCCTCCGCGAGGTCGTGGCCGCGCTTTTAGAGGGAGAGGAGGCTCCTGCCCCGGCGGGCCTCGAGACCCGGCTTATGGCCCGCATCCGGCGGGAAAAGTACCGGAGGCGCTGGCCTAGCCATCTGGGGCGGGCCGCGGCCGTGATCGCCCTCCTTTTGGGGGGGTATGGCCTCCTCTGGACGGGGGGCTGGCTTTTGACCTTGGGCCGTCCGGACACCCAGGTCTTTGCCCTGGAGCGCCCAAGCGGAGGGGTGGTGGGCCGGGTTATCCTGCGACAGGACAGGACCGCCCTGGTCATCCTTACCTCTTCCCCACCCCCGGGCCGGGTCTACCAGGCCTGGGGGGTGAAGACGGACGGGCTGATGCCCTTGCCCACCTTCCGCCTCCCCCTGAAAACCCTGCGCCTTCCCCCCGAGGCCAGGGCCTTGGCCATCTCCTTGGAGCCCCCCGGGGGGAGTTCCAGACCCAGCCAGGTTCTAGGGCTGCCGAGGTGAACGCACCCGAGGGGGGTAGGGGCCGCCCTCGAGGCCCGCTCCGCCTGAAGGGGGAGGGGTGGAGGGGGGCTCTACGCCTCACGGCCTTTGCCGCCTGGCCTAAGAACCCCCCTCCACCCCTCTTCACACCTGGCGACGAGAGGGCGTGGGCCTCCCCAGGGGGGGTGCCACGGTCTTTAAATCCAATCCGCCTCCCTTTGCGTATTAGGAAGTAGAGGGGTCAAAAACCAAGCCCCTCTAAGGGAGGGATAGCGTATGGGAAAGGCGATGTTGGAGGGTCGGTTGGACCGGAGGACGGCTCTTAAAGGTTTGGGATCTGTAGGCGCGGGAATGCTTTTTGGTGGCGTTCTTTCCTCTTGCCAGGCCCCGGCCCAGGCCCAGAACATCGATAGGGATATCCTTAACTTCGCCCTCAACCTGGAATACCTGGAGGCGGCCTTCTACCTGGCCGCGGTGGGCCGGCTGAAGGACCTCCCCGGCGGGGGGGCCTCGGTGATCCTGCCTCAAGGGGTCTCCGGTTCTACCACTGTTCCTGGCCTGACGGGTGACGATCTGGACTTGGCGAAAGAGATTGCCAATGACGAGCTGGCCCACGTCAACTTCCTCCGCCAAGCCCTAGGGGATGCAGCGGTATCCCGGCCCGTC
>NZ_PSMQ01000055.1:7641-10794 GCF_040290245.1 Thermus sp. | reverse complement strand
CTGGGCCATGCGCCTGTTTCTGGTCTTCCTCCTCCCCTTAGTGTTCGCTTCGCGAAGCAGCGCCGCCGAGGTGGACCTGGAGGTGGTGGCCGAGCCGGGAAGCCTCCTCACCCTGGCCTTTCCCTCCGACGACCCCTCCGCCACCTGGTCCGTCGACCCCCCCCTCCTTCCCCTCCACCTCTCCGACCCGAAGGCCCCCCCGCCCCAGCTTGCGGTGGTGGAGGTGCCCAAAACCACCCCCCCCGGAAGATACCGGGTCGGAAACTCCTCCCAGACCAGGACGCGGTGGTGCCAGGCATCGGCAACATAAAGCCGCCCGTCTACCACCAACACCCCGGTGGGCATTCGAAGAAGGCCTGGGCCCTCGGTACGAAAATCGGGCTGCCCCAGCACGAGATCCGCAGGTTGATGGTCTCTTTCCGGAAATCCGTGCCATACCAGGACCCGATGGTTCCCCCGTATCGGCAACCACCAGGACCTGGTCGTTTAGGAAAACCCCTCTGGGGGCGTACAGGTTGACCGGGGTAGGGTTGGCCGGGGGCAGGAGAAGGCGGCCCGGGGCAGGGGCTCCCAACCAGCGCACGGGCCTGGCGGTCAGCGTGGCCGCACCCATACCCTTCCTCAATCCGGACCGGGTAAGGCTCGAGCTGGACATGGGAAGCGGTCAGGCATTCCCCGCTGGACACATCGAAGCGGAACCCATGCCAAGGACAAACCAGCACCCCGTTCTCCGTTATTTTTCCCCGATCCAGTGGCATCCCCATATGGGGGCACTGGTTCCGGTAGGCGTAGACCTTTCCCTCCCAAAGAACCACCAGCACGGCCTTCCCGCCTATCTCAATCCCCAGGGGGGCTCCCTCGGAAAGCTCCTCCAGCCAGGGGCCGGCCACCCAACCGGTTTCCTCCAGGGAAAGCACCGCCTCCAGGGGGATGAAACCAGCCGCGGGCTGATCCTCCACCACCTCGATCCGGCGTACCTCGGGCACACGGCTTCGGAGCACTTCCTCCACGCCATTCCTTAGGGTCTGGGCTGAAAGGGAGCAACCAGAGCAGGCCCCGTGCAGGCGAAGGAAAACCGTTTCCCCATCCACGCGGACCAGTTCCACATCTCCCCCGTGGGAACGCATGTAGGGCCGTATCAGCTCCAGAGCCTGGGCCACCCGGGTAGCCAGGTCCGGCTTGACGATCCCGTGCATCAGGAAAAGGGCGTAGACCGCAGGATCCTCAACGAGCTTGAGGAGCAGCTCCCGGCCCACCGGGTCGCCGCGCAGGCTCCTTACCATCCGCACCAGACAGAACCGATGGAAAGCCTCCAGAGCTTCCCGGAGCTCCCTCCCTTTCCGCCGGGCCTCCTCCTCCAGCCGTTCCACCTCCTGGAGGGCCTGATCCACCCGGCGGGCCAAGGCCTCGAACTCCTGGTCTTCCGTCCTCATTCCTCACCACCGTACACAAGCCCCCGTTCCAGAACCTCCTCCGCCTTCCGCCCTACCAGGCGGGCAAAAGCGGCTTGGGCCATCTGTTGCAAAACTTCCCCGATCCTTCCCGCTCCTGTCTTAGGGGCCTCCCACCGCTCAAGTGCCCTAAGGACCAGACAGGCCCCTCCGGGATTGTCCAGGGCGTTCTCGCGGAAAAAGGCCTCCACGAATCGGCCAAGCCATACCCCTTCCCCGTCGGGATCCTCACGGAGGCGGGCAAGAGCCCGCTCCATCCCACCGTTGCGCTGCACGATCCGCTCACAGAACCGCTCCACGGCCAGGCTCACAAACATGTCGAAGGCCTGCCGCTCATACAGCTCCATCGGACCTCCCCCCTTTTGCCAATCCCCTTCCCTGGCGGAGGGCTTGGATCTCGGCCAGGACAGTCTCCACAGCCCTGGCCCCCTCCACCTCCCCGAGCTCTTCGAACAGGCCCCGGGCCTCTTCCAGTCGGGGCACCGCTTGAGCAAAAAGGCCCAGGTGGGCTAGGGCGTTGCCCTGATTGGCTAAGACCCTGGCGAAGCCCAGAGGATCCTCCTCCTTTCGCCGCACGGCCAGAACCTCCTCATATAGGGCCACCGCTTCCCACAAGTTCTGCTCTGGATGCGCGGAGGGAAGCTGTTGAAGGGCATTGGCGAGGTTGAGTGTGGCACTGGCCCAAAGCTGCGGATGGGTCTCTTTATCGGCCCACTTCTGCGCCTCGCGGAGGGCCTGCACGGCAATGGCGGGGCGCAGTCGAGCGCCCTCCTCGCTCATCGGAAGAACCAGGTAACAAAGACCCAGGTTCATTTGCGCGAGAACGTATGGCTCCGGATCGCGCTCCGGGCGAAGGACTTTGAGGGCTTCCTGATAAGCCCTGATGGCCTCGAGGAGAAGTTCTCGGCGCCCCTGGGCCTCCGTCTGATAGGCCGCCCCCAGTTGAAGCCAGACCTCGGCCTGGGCCTGTTCGAACGCGGTGTCCGCGAAAAGGTCTAGGGATCTTCGGTAAAAGGGCACCGCCCAGGGGCCAGGACCGGCCAACCCCCCCTCCAGGCCGCCCCTCTCCGCGTAAAGGCGGGCGGCGAAAACAGGGGAGATCTCCTCCACACACCGGGCTGCCTCCTCCAGCAACCGGGCCGCCCCTTCCCGGTCATCGCGCCCCAACCTGTGGTGGGCCTCCAAAGCCAGAAGGTAGGCCCGCACCTCCCCATCCGTTCCTTCCGCTGGAGGAGGGGTTTCACGAAGCCCCAGGCGCCAGGCTACCCCCTCTAGCAATAGGGCCAAGGCCCCGTGGAGCCTCCCCCGGGCCGTCTCATAGGCCTCGAGGCTCGGACAAAGGACAAAGCGGTTATACACCCCCTCCTCACCCTCCGGGAGTTCGGCCAGGGCCATCGTAGAGGCCGCCCAGGCCGAGGGCCTGCCTTTCCCCAGGGCCCTGGACTTTCAGGCTGTTCCCGGCAAGGGCGTGGAGGGGCAGGTGGAGGGCAGGCGGTACCGGGTGGGCCGGCCCGAGTGGGCAGAGGAGTTCGGTCTCAAGGCGGCAGAAGGGCTGAGAGGGGCCCTCAAAGAGGCGGAAAGCCGTGGGGAAAGCGTGGTGGCCCTGATGGACGAAAAGCGGGTCCTGGCCTATATCGCCTTGGCCGACCGCCTCCGGCCCACGGCCAAGGAGGCGGTCCGCCGCCTGATCGCCATGGGCATC
>NZ_PSMQ01000055.1:0-7540 GCF_040290245.1 Thermus sp. | reverse complement strand
GAAAAAGCCAGGATCGTGCGCGCACTCAAGGCCAAGGGTCCCACCGCCTTCGTGGGGGACGGGATCAACGATGCCCCTGCGCTTTTGGAGGCCGACCTTGGCATCGCCATCGGGGCGGGTACGAACGTGGCGATCGAGTCCGCCGATCTGGTCTTGGTGGAAAACGACCCCCTGGACGTGGTGCGGGCCCTCGTTTTGGCGCGGGCCACCTACGCCAAGATGGTGCAGAACCTTCTCTGGGCCACAGGCTATAACGCCATCGCCCTCCCTCTGGCCGCGGGCGTGGCCTACCCCTGGGGCGTCCTTCTCTCCCCCGCGGTGAGGGCACTCTTCATGAGCCTCTCCACCGTGGTCGTGGCCGTCAACGCTCAGCTTTTAAGGCGCCTGCGCCTCTGAGGGCGGTTTATACAAGCTTAACAAAGCGCCCTTACCTTGGTCTCGAGATGAATCGGAGAACCTTCCTCAAGACAGGCTTGGCGCTCCTTCCGACCCAGGCGCTTTGGGCCCGGGCCCAGGGTTCTTTCCCCGAGCCCCCCCTCCTCCCTGTCAAGCGCGCGCAAGGCAGGGTGGAAGCCCGCCTCGAGGCCGTGGCCAAGCCCATCCAGGTGGGGGGCCAGACCGCGGAGCTTTGGACCTATGGGGGTCTTCCGGGCCCCACCTTGCGCCTGAGGGAAGGAGAGACGGTCCGGCCTCCACTTCCACGGCCTGCCCATCCCCCCCCAGGTGGACAACCCCTTCCTGGAGATCCCGCCTGGGGAGGAGCACGTCTACGAGTTCACCATCCCCCGTGGGGTGGCGGGCACCTACTGGTACCACCCCCATGTGCACGGCAAGGTGGCGGCCCAGCTCTTCCGCGGGCTTGCGGGGGCGACCGTGGTGGAAGGCCCCCTGGACGCCCTGCCCGAGCTCAAGGCCGCGGAGGAGCACCTTCTCGTGCTCAAGGATCTGGAAGTGGTGTCCGGCCGGGTGGCGCCCCATACCCCCATGGACTGGATGAACGGCAAGGAGGGGAGCCTCGTCCTGGTGAACGGGGCCTTACGGCCCACCTTGCGCCCGGGCAAGGGCCTGCTTCGCCTAAGGCTTCTGAACGCCTCCAACGCCCGGTTCTACCGCCTTGCCCTGGAGGGGCATACCCTGGTCCAGATCGCCACGGACGGGGGGTTCCTGGCCAGGCCGGTGGAGCTCCAGGAGCTCCTCCTCGCCCCCGCGGAGCGGGCCGAGGTCCTGGTGGCGCTGAAGGGGCCGGGCGAGTACCGGCTTCTGGCCCTGTCCTATGACCGGGGGGCCATGGGGATGATGGACATGGGTGGGATGATGCACATGATGGGCACGGGCCCCAGCCGGACGGAACCCCTCCTGACCCTCTTCGTGGCCAAGCCCTTCCCCAGGCTTCCCCTTCCAAAGACCCTGGCCGCCTTAAAGCCCCTGGCCCCCACGGGTCCGGTTCGGCGGCTGGTCTTTAGCGAAAACATGATGGCGGGGGAGTTTTTCATCAACAGGCGGAAGTTTGACCCTACCCGGGTGGATCTAAGGGCCCAAAGAGGCCGGGTGGAGGTCTGGGAGGTGGAGAACCAGGGGGATATGGACCACCCCTTCCACCTCCACACCCACCCCTTCCAGATCCTGGCCCGAAACGGTCGCGCCGAGCCCTTTTCCGCCTGGAAGGACACGGTGAACATCCGGGCCGGGGAGGTGGTGCGCCTGGCCGTGGCTATGGGCTTTCCCGGGAAGACGGTCTTCCACTGCCACATCGTGGAGCACGAGGACCGGGGGATGATGGGGGTGCTCGAGGTCACCTGAGCGGGCCGTCCCCCAGGGCCGGCCTCCCCACCCCTGTCCCAGGTGGGGGTTGACGGGGATGGGGGGTTCGTTGTATTCATTTTTATATGATGGGTTTCGAATATAAAAAATTCAAAGGAGAATCCCCATGACCTCCCTGCACCGCTTCAAGGCAGAGTTCTTCAAGGCCCTGGCCCATCCCTTGCGCCTGGCCATTCTGGATGCGCTACGGGAGGGGGAGAAGTCCGTCTCCCAGCTCGTCCAGGAACTGAAGGTCGAACAGCCCACCCTCTCCCAACAGCTGGGCTTGCTGAGGCAGAAGGGCCTACTCGAGGCCCGCCGGGAGGGCAATACAGTCCTTTACCGTACCAAGGACCCCGGGGTGTATGAGTTTCTGGACCTCGGCCGGAGGATCTTTGAGCGCCAGCTCAGGGAGAACCAGGCCCTTTTAGCGGCGCTGATGGAGGAACCGCATGGCGGGAACTAGCTTGGCCATAGGAAGCTTCCTTTTGAGCACCCTCCTGGGCCTCCCCTTCCTCCGCCCCCTTCTGTTCCTGGGTGGGGTAGGCCTGGTGGTGGGCGGGGCCCTCCTTTGGGGACAGGGAGGAGCCGGGGGGCTATTCCAGCTCCTCCTGGGCCTCCTCACCCTCGCCCTCGCCTTTTACCTGCCTCCCTACCTCACCCACCACGGTCAGGCGGCAGCGGACCTTGGGAACACTACTCCCTTTTATGCCCGTCTTATTCCGCTCTTCCTAGCCACCTTGGCTGGCGTAAGTCTTGCCCCCCCGGGGTATTCCTTCCTTTTCCTGTGGGAAGGGATGTCGGTCCTAGCCTACCTCCTGGTAGCCCTGGAGGGGAAGGAGGCCATAGGAGGAAGCCAAAGCCTTTTCCTCGCCAGCCGGTTCTCTGGGGCTGCCCTGGTCCTCGCCTTTCTAGGGCAGACGCACCTATCTAAGGACCTCTTCTGGGGGCTTCTCCTCCTCGGTTTTGGAACAAAGGCCGCCCTCTTCCCCCTCCACCCCTGGCTCGTCCGCGCCCATCCCGTGGCCATAAGCCCGGTCTCGGCCCTCCTCTCCGGGGCGATGACCAAACTGGGCCTTTATGGGCTTTACCAGAGCGCCGTTTGGTTCGGCCCCCCGCCGGGATGGGCAGGATACACCCTTCTGGCCCTGGGCCTTTTGGGGGCGGTCTACGCCCTGGCTCGAGGCCTCGCCGAGGACGACTTCAAGGGGGTTTTAGCCTATTCCAGCGTGGAGAACCTCAACCTCCTCCTTGCGGCTCTGGGAGGCTACTTTCTCTGGGGAACACCCTTTTTCCTCTACGCCTTTTTCCTACACCAGCTGGTCCACGCCCTCTTCAAGGGCCTCCTTTTCCTGGCCGCGGGCAGCCTGCCCAGCCGGAGCCTGAGCCGCCTGGGTGGGCTTTTCCGGCAGATGCCCCGCCTTTCAGCCCTCGTCCTCCTCGGGGTGGTCGTGGCCGCTGGCCTGCCCCCCTTCCCCGGATTCTTCGCGGAGTGGTACCTGGCCCAGGGCCTCCTGGGCCAGAAAGGGCAGCTGGCGGTTCTCGGGGTGGGGGCGGTGGGGCTCCTCGCCGCCCTTGCCCCCGCGGGATGGCCTTTCTGGGCCTACCCCGCGCGGCGGAAAGCCACGGCGGTGCTTTCCCGCCTGGGAAACAGGCAGATCCTTCCCGAAGGGAGCAGATCGAGGACAGGGGGCTCCTGGCCGGAGCCGGGCTTTTGGCCCTCTTCCTTCTCCTTCTGAGCCTGGCCCCTGGCCTGATCCTCCTTCCCTACCAGGCCCCCCTTTCTCCCCTTTGGGGCCTCCTTCTTCTCCCCTTCCTCGGCCTGGGGGGGGCAGCCTGGCTCCGTCTGCGGCCCCACCGGACCTACAGCCTCTGGGACTGTGGCTTCCAGCCCCTCACTCCCAGGATGCAGGTCAGCCCCCTGGGGTTCAGCGCAGAGCTCCTCCGCCTCTTCCCCTTCCTGGGCCTGGACACGGGAAGGGGCTGGCCCCGGATCCGGGAACCCCTCCTTTGGGCGTACCGGCTTCCCGTGCGGCTTTACGAGGCGGCCTCGAGGGGTGCCCAGGCCCTGCAGTCGGGAAGCCTTCACCTTTACCTCCTCCTCCAGTTCCTGGCCCTGGTTATCGTCCTGGGGGTGGTGCTCCGATGAGCGTGTTTTTGCTCCTCCTCGCCCCGCTCTTCACGGGGAGCCTGAAGTGGTTAAAGGCTAGGCTTACCCGCCGCCAAGGACCGCCCCCCTGGCAGGAGTACGCCGCCCTCCTGCGGCTCTGGCCCAAGGTCTGGGTCCAGCCGGTAAGCGCAAGCCCCGTTTTCCTCTTAGGCCCCGTGGCCGCCCTGCTTGGAGCCATGGGGGCGCTCTTTCTTTTGCCCATCCTGCCCACCTGGTCCTTTCCGGGGGACTTCCTGGTCCTCCTGGGCCTCTTGGGCCTGGGCCGGTTCTTCCAGATCCTGGCCGCCTTAGACCCAGGGAGCGCCTTCGGCGGCCAGGGGGCCTACCGGGAAAGCCTGGTGGCCGTCCTGGCGGAGCCGGGCACCCTGATGGGGCTTGGCGCGGCGGTTCTGGCCTCCGGGGGCTCGAGCCTGGCGGAGGTCCAACCCCTATCCTTGGAAAACGCCCTGGTCTACGCCTTCGCCCTGGTGGCCCTGGTCTTAGGGCTCTTGGCGGAAAACGCCCGCATGCCCATAGACGACCCCACCACCCACCTCGAGCTCACCATGGTCCATGAGGCCCAGCTCCTGGACCACTCCGGCCCACCCCTCCTCCTTTACGAGCTCGCCTCCTGCGTCAAGCTCCTGGTCTACCTGGGCCTCATCGCCCTTCTCCTCCCCTTTAGCCGGCCAGCCAACCTTCTCCTCACGGCCGTGGCCGGCCTTTTGGGCCTGGGCTTCCTGGAGACCTTCGGGGTCAGGCTCAGGTATCTTCGGCTTCCCGACCTTCTCTCGTACGGAACCCTGGCGGGTCTTCTGGCCCTTCTGGGGGTGGTGCTGTGGAAGTAACGGTGAAGAGCCTGGTCTGGGGCATCCTGGCCCTGGGGTTCCTGATGGCGGGCCGGAGGAGCCTAGGGGCCATCATCCGCTTTTATGCCCTTCAGAACCTGCTTCTGGGTCTTCTGGCCTTCGACCTGGCCCAGGGGGAGGCCCACTTCATCCTGGCTGGAGCGGTCCTTCTTCTGGTGAAGGGCCTCCTCATCCCCTGGTACCTCTTCTGGCTTCTGGACCGGTTGGAGATCAGCCACGAGGTGGAGTCCTACCTTTCCGTCACCCTTTCCCTCATGGCGGGAGGAGGCCTGGTGGCCCTGGCCTTCCAGCTGGGCAGGCGGTTCGTCATCCCGGGGGCCATCCTGCCCGAGGCCGTGCCGGTGGGGCTTTCCCTCATCCTCCTGGGGATGCTTTCCATGGTGAGCCGAAAGAAGGCCATAAGCCAGGTGATGGGGTTCTTAGGCCTGGAGAACGGGGTATTCATCCTTGCCCTGGCGGAAAGCCACGGCCTGCCCCTCTTCGTGGAGCTGGGGGTGGCCTTGGACGCCTTTGCCGCCGTCTTCCTGTCCGGCCTCCTGATCTTCCGCATCAAGGAGACCTTCGGCCATGTGGACACGGCCCGGATCCGATCGCTCAAGGGGTGACGATGCTGTACGCGATCCTTTTCCTTCCTCTTCTGCCTTTCCTTGCCATAGGGCGGCAAGGGCTTCTGGGGATCCTCTCCGTGGCCTCCCCCCTCCTGTCCCTGGCCCTCCTTCCCCTGGGCCTTCACCAGGCCTCAGGGCCCCTCCGAATGGACGAGGTGGGGGCCTTCTTCCTGGCCCTTACCGACCTCCTCTACACCCTGACCGCCCTTTTCGCCCCCGCCTACTTCCGCGCCCACCATGGGGAGGCCTGGCGGTTCTTCGCTGCCGGAAGCCTTTTTCTCTTCGCTCTTCACGGGGCCTACCTCTCGTATAACCTGGGTTTTCTATGGATATTCGTGGAGGGCAGCACCCTGGCCTCAGCCCTTCTGGTCTATCACAAGGGAGGAGGGCAGGCCCTGGAGGCCACCTGGAAGTACCTCCTCTTGGGAAGCGTGGGCATCGCCCTGGGGCTTCTGGGGGTTATCCTGGTCTACGCCCTCCTGGAGGGAAAGACCTTGGACTGGCTCGAGGCCAAGCGTCTGGCTGCCCAGCTTAAGCCGGAGGAGCTAAGGCTGGCCTTTGCCCTCCTCCTCATCGGCTTCGGAACCAAGGTGGGCCTTTTCCCCATGCAGGCCTGGCTCCCCGACGCCCACGCCGAGGCCCCCGGCCCTGCTTCCACCCTCCTTTCCGGGACCCTTTTGAACGTGGCCTTCTACGCCCTTTTGCGCTACGCCGCTCTGATGGAGGCGGCTGGCCTAGGGACCTTCGCTCGAGGCTTCTTCCTGGCCTTCGGCCTGGCCACCCTTCTGGCCTCGGCCCTCTTCCTCTTCCGCCAGGAGGAGTACAAAAGGCTCCTCGCCTACTCCAGCATGGAGCACATGGGCCTGGCGGTCTTCGCCCTGGGGCTAGGAGCACCCTGGCTCGCCCTTTTCCACCTCCTTGCCCATTCCCTGGCCAAGAGCGCGGCCTTCCTGGGGGCCAGTGCCCTTTTGGCCCGATTCCACACGCCCAGGATCCGGGAGGTGGGGGGCTTGGTGCGGGCTTGGCCCGCCCTGGGCTTCGCCTGGGTCCTGGCCCTCCTGGCCCTGGGCGGGCTTCCTCCCTTTGGCCTCTTCTTCGCCGAGCTCCAGGCGGTCCAGCTCGCGCCCCCGGGGCTAGCCGCCCTCTACCTTCTGGGCATAGCCCTGGCCTTTGCGGGAATTCTTCCCGCCCTTGCCCAAATGGGGTTCGGGCCAAGCCGGGACGCTTTCCCGTCAGGGGAACAGGCGGGGGTTTCCCCTCTGCCCTTTCCCCTGGGGGTGGTCTTCTTTCTCCTCCTTCTGGCCCTCCTTTTGGGGGTCTTCCCCCCGGTGGAGGGGTTTAAAACCCTGGAGGTGGCGCTTTGGAGGCTTTAAAGGCGGCGCTGAGGGAGGGCCGTCCGGTGGCGGTCTTTTACGATAGGGGGCAGATCCGGTTCGTGGTGGAGGGCCAGGACCGCCAGATGGCGGAGTACGCCCTTCCGGTGTCCGCTGGGCCTCTAGGGGGGCGGTTTAGAAGTCTGGCCCGGGAGTTCCCCAGCCTGGACTGGTTCGAACGGGAGCTCTTTGAGCTGGGCCTCGAGCCCGAGGGGCACCCCGCCCTCAGACCCCTGAGGCGGCACGACCGCCCCTACCCCTTTGACCGCCTCGAGGGGATGCACGAGGTCCCCGTGGGCCCGGTCCATGCGGGGATCATCGAGCCGGGCCACTTCCGCTTCAGCGTCCTGGGCGAGCGAATCTTCCACCTGGAGATCCGGCTGGCGTACCAGCACCGGGGGCTTTTGGGCCTCTTTCCCGGGAAACAGGTGGGGGCCGGCCTCCTCCTGGCTGAACGGGTAAGCAGCGAGCCCGTAGCCCATGCCCTAGCCTTCACCCGGGCGGTGGAGAAGGCGCTGGGCCTCGAGGCGCCTGAGGAGGCGGAGCGCCTGCGGCTTGCCCTTTTGGAGATGGAACGCGCCTTCGGGCATCTCGGCCACCTTGCGGGTCTTTTCACGGACATCGGGTACGCCCATGCGGCCACGGAGGTGGGCCGGGTGCGGGCCCTTCTTCAAGGGGAGATCGACCGCCTCACCGGGCACCGGTACGGCCGGGGGTTTATCCGGTTAGGAGGGACGGCCG
>NZ_PSMQ01000054.1:10930-11252 GCF_040290245.1 Thermus sp. | reverse complement strand
TGGCAAATGCCGCCAGGAAGGGTTTCAAACCCTTATAGGTACGGTCAGAACCCGGCGAGTCATAATCCCCGGGCAGGGCAATCTCCGTTTCAAACCCTTATAGGTACGGTCAGAACGATGAGCTCCTTCAAGGGTGGCGGAAGAAGGAGGAGTTTCAAACCCTTATAGGTACGGTCAGAACCTGCGCACCTCATATACTCCCGGAGACACGCTGAGTTTCAAACCCTTATAGGTACGGTCAGAACGGGGAGCTGTGGTGTTCTGGCCCAATTGCAAATTTAGAGTTTCAAACCCTTATAGGTACGGTCAGAACACGGGCACA
>NZ_PSMQ01000054.1:0-10896 GCF_040290245.1 Thermus sp. | reverse complement strand
CAGGAGGCGCGTGTTTCAAACCCTTATAGGTACGGTCAGAACACGGGCACATACCAAAGCGGCGCGCCACCTGTTCCGTGGGTTTCAAACCCTTATAGGTACGGTCAGAACACCGGGACATCGTCGCCGTACACCCACGCGTTTACCCCCGTTTCAAACCCTTATAGGTACGGTCAGAACGAGGGTCCTTGCTTCGTCAGTTTCAGTGTCGGGATAGTTTCAAACCCTTATAGGTACGGTCAGAACTCCCGTACGTGTGGTAGTATTTTGCGAACTGATACCGTTTCAAACCCTTATAGGTACGGTCAGAACAGCCAAAACGCTGTTCTAGACATAAGCTTCTCATCAAACTATAATCTTGATTTTCAAGAGCCCCTGCAGCCCAAACCGTCTGAGGCTGCTTTGGGAGAGATTATATCAGGGGTGGGGGGGGAGTGCGTCAACCCCCCCGGGTTTTGGGGGGGATTGGAGGTTGGCGCAAAATGGACTGAGTCAAAACTTATAGATTCAGATGGAAGATAGGCTGTAAATAGGCCAAATTCCGGGGCCGAATGGGGAGCGACCCAAGCCGCTTCAGCGGAGACGGTAAGGGGTGTAGGGCTGTTCTCCAATAAGGTGCTTCTCCAGCTTGTAGAGCTCGAGCCGCAGGGTTGTCCTGTAAGAGACCGAACGGCGTAGGGAAGGGTGACGATAGGTGGTCTGCATCAACTTTTCCCACTCCTCGGTTACAAGCCTCCGCCCACTTTCGGATAGGAAAACCCCTTGCCCTTCCCGAAGGAAGTGGCCAGCTTTGATCTGGCCAAGCCTGATCAACCTGAAGATGAGGCGATCTACAAGGGGTGGCTTGAACACCTCCGCCACGTCCAAGTTAAGGGCGTGCCGGCGATAGTTGGTCTCGTGCAGGTAGCCGATGCGGGGGTCCAGGTGCGTTTGGTAGATTTGCGCCAGGATAGAGGTGTACAGGAGACTGTTCGCAAAACTCAAAAGGCTGTTGATGGGGTCCCTAGGAGGCCTCCGGCTGCGCTCGAGGGCCCACTCTTCCCCTAGAAGCGCCGTCCATGCCCCGTAATAAGCCTCTCGTGCCCGTCCTTCCAAGGCCATGAGCTCGCCCACGCTTTGAGCCTCTCCCACGCGGGGAAGAAGCTCTTCCAGGAGGTCCAAGACCCCCTCCACCTCACGGCCCTTGGCTACTTCTTTTAGGAGGAGGCGGCGGATGTTTTCGAGCCCACCGGCCACGAATTTTTGGGCGAGAACCAGACGGCGCCTCGAGTCCAAGTAATGCTCCGCCTGGCGCAAGGTCAGGTAGCCGCTCAGGAGGTGTTCCCGTGGGTAGAAAGAGCCCACGTAATAACCGAAGCGGTTAAAGAAGTGGAGGAGAACCCCTTTCTGGGCCATGAACTCCAAAAAACGCTTGTTGAGGTCCACCTCTCCGAAAAGATAGAGCTCTGAGACCTGTTCCACCGGAAGGTGCCGCTTGCGCTCCTTTACCTGTTCCCCTTGCGGGGAAGCATCCGTTTCGAAGACGATGGTGTTGGCAAGTCGGCTCAGCCTTCCCGAGGAGAAGACGTACACCGGCTTAGGCATCCAGGATCTCCTTTACCTGTTCCCCTTGTGGGGAAGCATCCACGAAGCAGAACTCAAAATAGGCACACCCCGAGCAGGCGGAAATCCGCTTGGCGGGGGGCGGCACGGGGGCTTGCAGGAGGGCCCTTAGGGCTTCCTCCGTCTTCCGGACCTTGGCCTCGAGTTCGGGGGTGAGTCTTACCCGTTCCACCCTTCGCTCCTCGGGATAACGGAGTTCTCCCTGGGCCTCCAGCCCCATCTCCTGAAGCCGCACAAGGTAGTAGCCGAGCTGGAGGAGCTGGGCCTCCTTCCGCCTGGAGCGGCGCTTTACCTCGGCCACCACCAGGACCTCCCGGCCTTCCCCGCGCGCCATCGATAGGATGTCCAGGCGCATCCCGGGAAGACTGACCTCCTTTCGAGCCTCCGGATAGGCGGTTTCCTGGAGGAGTCTGCCCAGGGCCAAAAGCTCGTGGTCCGGATAGGGTTCTATCGAGTGGCCCATGAGCCAGGCCTCCCTTGGGCAGACCCCATAGTAGCCGAAAAGGGTGGCCGTAAGATGCTCCCCAAAGAGCCCCCTCTCAGAGGGCTCCGCGTGGGCGCCGGGGGGAGTGCTTAAAGGAAGGTCTCCATCTCCCACTTAAACCCCACCTCCTCCTCGTAATAGTCGGCAACTCCTTCCCTGGGGACGTACCGCCACTCCTCCCGGCCCAGAAGGGGCGGAGGCAGGTTCTTTAGGGCGCGGTGGAGGAGGGGGCTTACCGTATAGGCCTGAAGCCTGGGGAAGAGGGCGCGGAGGGCAAGCCTGCGCTCGAGGGGGTCCTTCTTGAAGGCGTCTTCCAGCTCCCCTAAAAGCCGGCTGGCCTCCTCGTCCCATTCCACGAAGATGGGAAGGGAAGGGGCTTCTTCGATGAGCCTTAGCTCCGCCCGGCAGTAGTCCAGGTTCTGGAGATTCTCCAGGAGCTTCCTCCCTTTGTGCTGGCTGATCCCTTCCTCGACCAGGCGGTAATACCCCTCGAGGAGCTCCAAGGCCTCCAGGTCCCAGATCCCCTTCTGCAAGGGCTCAGCAAGGACCTGCCAGGTCCGGTCCAGGAGCACCTCCCCATAAACCCTTTTGGCCGATCTTCCCTCGAGGTCCAGGACAAAGAGCCGCCCTTCCGAATCCTCGGCGTTCCGGTTCACCCGCCCCGCGGTTTGGAGGAGGCTTTCCATGGGGGCGAGGGCCCGATACCCCTCCTGGAAGTCCAGATCCACCCCGGCCTCCACCACCTGGGTGGAGACCAGGGTGACGGGGATCCTATCCTCGAGGGCCTTCTGGATCTCCCCAAGCCGCTTTTGCCGATGCTTGGGGATGAGGTGGCTGGTGAGGAGGTAGAGGTGAGGAAGCCCCGAATCCCTTAGAAGGGTGTAAAGCTCCACCGCCTCCCGCACCGTGTTCAAGACGACGAGCCGGCTCCGCTTGGGCCCCTTGAGGAGCCTTTGGGCGAGTTCTTCTAGGCTCGTCTCCCCCCCGAGGAGCAATTGGACCCGACGGGGGTAGTCGGGAAGAGGGGGGGCGATCTCCTTTCCCTCCACCAGCCGGGGCTGGGTGGCGGTCATGCTCACCACCGTGACCCGGCCCGGGAGTTCCCTAAGGAGCGCCCTAAGGGCAGGCCATAGTTCCGCGGGAAGGGTTTGGACCTCGTCCAGAATGAGGATGGCCCCCTCGGCCAGGGCGTGGAGAGGGCGGAGGGCACTACCCGGGCCCACCAGGGCGGGAAAGACCTGGTGGAAGGTGGTGACCACCACCTCCCGGTCCCAGGTCTCCTGGAGGAGGAGGGCCTCCTCCACGCTCTGCCCCTCCCCGAGGCGGGCCAAGGCCAGGTGGTGGTGGACGAGGAGGAAGTCCCTTGGCGCAAGCCCTGCCGTTTGAAGAACCGCCTCTGCCTCCTTTTCCACCTGGTCGGCGATGGAGAGGTAGGGGAGGGCGTAGACCACCTTGGGCAGGAAGCCCAGCTCCCTTCCCACCCGCTCCCTCAGGCCCAGGGCAAAGCGGAGGGCGGCCAGGGTCTTGCCCGCCCCGGTGGGAGCCGTGAGGGTGAGGCGGGCGGGAAAAAGCTCCTCCAGGGGGCGGTTCAGCGCCTCCTTTACCCCGTTCAGGAGGGCTTCCCGGTGTCGGACAAGAGGGGTTGGCGGAAGGCGCTTCATCTCAAGGCGTTTTTCCACGCTCCAGGCGGGAATCGGTCGGGAAGGCCGAGGCGATCCAGCGGCCTGGCCCGCAAGCCGCCGGTCCGCATCCAAAAGGGCGGAGTAGAGGAGGGCGGTCCGGAAGTGAAGGGTTAAATCCCCTTCCGAAAGGGAGAGATCCTCCGCCTCCTTGGCCAAAGCCCGGGCCACCTCCAGGGCCTCCCCATCCAGGAAGGCCATAGGGTCTGGAAGGCCCAGGGCCCGGACCAGTTCCCGGAAGGTAGGGGTTTTCAGGGCCTCGAGGTGGTCCTTGAGGACCCTCCAGGCCCCTTCCTTGGGGAGCCTGCCCCAGATGAGGGAGGAGGGAAGAGCGTTCCAAGGGGTCTCCAGGCGGCCATGGTGGGCCAAAACGGCCAGGAAGAGGGAGAGGGCGGCCGATGGGTACCCCTCTTTCCGGGCGGCCCAGGCGGCGAAGAGGGCCCCGGGAAGGGCGTGCCAGGTAAGGGGGTCTCCCTTTTTCCGCTTTCCCCAGAGCATCTCCTGGAAGTAAGGGGTGGCCTTGCCCAGGTCGTGGCAGAGCCCGGCCAGCCGGCCTAGGGGCCCCAGGCCCAAGGGCTCTAGAAAGGCCTCCGCAAGTGCTCCTGTCCCCTGGAGGTGGTCCAAAAGGGGTTCGTCCGGGTCCTTGCGCGCAAGAAGATTCACGGCTTGCTCGAGGATACTCGAGGGGGTATGCTTATGGCAAGATGGACCCTTTATCAGGCGGGAGGGTCAGGCTCCGCTTCTACGGGGAGGGCCGGCTTCCCGTCAACTACCGGGAAGGCCTCCAGGCCGCCCTTTACCTGGCCTTGCCCCAGCACCTGGGAAAGAGGCTCCACGACGAGGGGCTGGTGGCGGGGAGGAGGCCGATGAAGTTTTTCGTTTTCAGCCGCCTCCAGGGCCTGGCCTACCTGCGGGAGGAGAAGGCCTTCTTAGCCCAGGGGGAGGTGGTCCTCTACTTCGCCTCGGCCCTCGCGGAGGTTCTGGGCGGCCTGGCCCGGGGGGTTTGGGACCGGGGGGGCCTCGAGGTCCACGGGGTTTTCCTCCGGCTTCTCGGGCTGGACCTGGAACCCCTGCCCAAGGAGGCGGGGGCTTTGGTGGTGGAGGCCCTCGCCCCCATCACCGCCTACCGCACGCAAGGGGGAAGAACGGTCTACTACAACCCCTTAAACCGGGAGTTTCCTCTCCTCCTCGAGGCCAACCTGAACCGGAAGGCCACCGCCTTGGGCCTTGCGGCCGGGGGTCTTTCCTTAAGGCCCCTGGGCTTCCACCCCCGCCAGAGGCGGCTTGAGCGCTACAAGGGAACCTGGGTGGAGGGGTGGATGGGCCGGTACCGGTTGGAAGGGCCTTCCCACCTTCTTAGGCTCGCCCTCCTTTCGGGCCTGGGGGCCAAAAATAGCCAGGGCTTCGGCTTCGTGCGGGAGGTGGGCGGGTGATCCAGGAGCTTATCGCCCTAGGGAAGCAGGTGGGGGCGGACCTGGAGGGGTTTGTCCAGACGAAGGCCAAGGGAAGGCTCTACCTTCTGGACCTCCATCCGGAGGAAAAGCGGGCCCGGCTCGTCGCCTACGACCTCGACGAGGCGAAAAGCCGAGCGTTCCTCTGGGTGGGGGACCCGCCCGCCTCCGGCGCGCCCCGGGACCGGGCCACCACCAGCCGGCTTTCCTACCTCCTGGGCCAGGTGCCCACGGAGATGGCCAAGGATGAGGATCTGCGCACCCTGCTTGCCCCCCTTCTTTGGGAGGTCCGAAAGCGGGGAAAGGTCCGCTACCTCCTGGACCTTAGGGGCTTCCGCCTCGAGCGGGCCAGGCCAGCTTCCCAGGGGGCTATCCGCCTGGATTCAGGGCGGTTGGAAATCGACGAGAAAAAATGCGAGGAAGAGCACAAGGACGCCGGGAAGCTCGCCGAGGCTTTGGCGGATTTTCTGGAGGAAGTTTGGGATATTGAGAAGAAGAAGGGGCAGCAGGTCCTCTACAGCCTGGCCCTCCGGGGGAAGCCCTTGGTGCAGGAAGAGGTCTACCGGCGCTACCTCCTCCGCAGGCTCCTCGAGGACCGCTTCCAGGGCGCTTGGGAGGGTCTATGCCATGGGTGCGGCGGGAAGGGGAAGGTGATCAGCGATTCCACCGCTTTCCGCCTCAAGTTTTTCATTACGGACAAAAAGAGCTTCGCCCCGGGGATCCGGGAGGAGGGGTTCAGGCGGGCCTATGCCCTTTGCCGGGACTGCTTTGCGGCCTTAGGGGCGGGGGAGCGGTTTGCCTTGGACCGCCTTACCCTTCGCTTTTTGGAGAGCGAGGTTTTGGTCATTCCCCAGCCGGGCTTTACCCCAAAGGAGCTCTCGAGGTTGGTGGAGCAGACTCTGGCCGAGGTGAGGGGCTTGGAGCGCCTCGAGGCTTGGCGTGAATTCCTGGAAAGATCGGGATCCAGGCGGGAAGAAGTGGCTTACCTGGGCTTCTCCCTCCTCTTCTTCCGGCGCTCCAACGCGGCCACCAAGGTGCAGGAGGCGGTCTGGGAGGTCCCCCCCTCTCGGGTGGAGATCCTCCTCGAGGCCATGGAGATGGAGGGGGTGGAGGGCTTTTGGGAATGGCTCTACCTTCTTCCCCTTTCCCAGGCCCGAGGGGGGCTGGAGGTGGGGCCTGTCCTCCAGGCGGTGGCCCAGATCTTCCTGGGCCTCCCCTTTAGCCCGAAGGACCTGCTTCCCCTATGGCTCAAGGCGGCGGAGCGGGCCTTTAGAGAAGACCCCACCCTTTACGCCTCTCGCCGCTACCGGGGCGGCCAGGGGGCGCTAGACCTCGTGGCCTTGGGGGCAAGGTGGGTCCGGGTGCTTAGGCGGCTTGACCTTTGGCGAGCGAATGGCTGCTTCCCCGGAAGGGGAACAACTGGCTGCTTCCCCGGAAGGGGAACAACTGGAGGGGATATGGCGGCTTTTCGAAGGGAGGACGGCGGGGAGATCCCAAGCGCTTTTTTAGAGGAAGAGGAAAGAAGGGTTTTCGCCGAGTACGGCTTTGGCCCCCTCGAGGCGGGCCTCTACCTGCTTGGCCAGGCCATGGAAGCGGTGGGCCATGCCCAGGCAAAACTCTATGAATACCGCAAGGAGCCCCTTCTGGAGTCCATCGGCTGGCAGGGGATGAGCTTGGTGCGGGTGCGCCATCTGGTCCCCGAGGTCATGGGCCGGGCCACCCATTACCTCGAGGAGGAGCGCACGCGGGTGCTGGACCTTTTGGGCCGGGCCCAGGACCTTCTGGAAAGGTCCCGGGGGGAGGGGGTTTCCGAGCGGGAGGTGCCTTACTACATCCTCATGGGCTACGCCCAGGCCCGGTCCCGGCGGCTTAGGAGCGGGAGGAGGGCAGCTTCTCCACAAGAAGAGGTGGCTGCTTCCCCGGAAGGGGAACAACTGGCTGCTTCCCCGGAAGGGGAACAACTGGCTGCTTCCCCGGAAGGGGAACAACTGGAGGAACCCCATGCTTCATAACGCGGATATCCTGTACCTTTACGAGGCCAAGGACACCAACCCAAACGGCGACCCCGACGCGGAGAACCGCCCCCGGATGGACTATGTGGGAAGGCGGCTTCTAGTGAGCGATGTGCGGCTTAAGCGCTATGTGCGGGACTATCTCCTTGCCAGGGGGGAGGATGTTTGGGTGCGGACCAAAGAGGATGGGGGCCGCACGGACGCGGATGGCAGGTTAGAGGAACTCAAGGCGGTTTACCAGAAGGAGACGGGCCGAAGCCCGGGAGAAAAGAAAAAGGAGCTGGACCCGGAGTTTTTGCGTTGGTACCTGCTTCGCCTACGGGACGTGCGCCTTTTCGGAGCCGTTCTCCCCATCAAAGCGGAAGGGGAGGGCAAGGGGGGAACGGGCCAGTTCGTGGGTCCGGTCCAGTTTGACTGGGGCCACTCCCTCCACCCCGTGGAGGTCTATACCGCCACCATCTCCAGCCTCTTTGCGGGGAGGAGGGAGGAAGGCAAAGGGGAACACGGCACCTTCGGCAAGGACCACCGGGTCCACTACGCCCTGATCGCCTTCTGGGGACGGGTCTCCCGCAGGCGGGGCGAGGCCTTGGGGCTTAGCCCGGAGGACCTCGAGGTCCTGGAAAGGGGTCTTCTGGAGGGCCTATTGGAAGGGGCCACCACCCGGAGCAAGGTGGGCCAGACCCCTCGGCTCTACCTCCGGGTGGACTGGAAGGAGGAGTTCCGCCCCCTGGGGGACCCCAGGGATGGCCTTTCCCTAAAGCCCAAGGAGAATAGGCCTGTGGAGGCCATTCGCAACGTAGGGGAGTACCGCTTGGAGGCGGGCCGCCTCAGCCAGAAGCTGGCCCGCTTCCGGGAGGGGATTGCCCGGGTGCGCCTCTGGATTCATCCGGACCTCGAGGTGGAGGGCCTTTCCCTGGGCGGCCTCCCCGTGGAGGAGGTTCGTTTTTGAGGGTCCTCCGTTTCCTCCTCAAGGGTAAGAGGGCTCATTTCCGCCGCTTTTACACCAACTCTTCCGGTCTCACCTACCCCGTGCCGCCCCCTGTGAGCCTCAAGGGGCTTCTGGGTGCCGCCTTGGGCCTGGGGCCGGAGTATGCCCAAAGGCTTTCCGGCCTCTACCTCTCCGTCCGGCCAAAAGGGGCCTTGCGCCACCTTTTCCAGACGGTGAACCAACTCTTCCTGAAGGAGGGTAAGCTGGAAGAGCTTAGAGGCCTTCACCAGGAGGGGCGAACCCAGATCCCCCTCCAATTCCTAGTGGGCGAAGAAGGGAGGCCTGTGGCCTTCGAGGCCTATGTGGCGGGGGAGGAAGGCCTTGTGGAGGAGCTCAAAAGGGCCCTCGAGGCCCCCCAGTACCCCCTGGCCCTGGGCCCTGCGTACGCCCTGGCCTGGGTGGAGGAGGTGAAGCCCTTGGAAGGAGAGGTCCAAATGGGCTGGGAGGGGGAGGGGATCGGGTGGTGGAGGGTGGAGGCGCTAACCCTTAAGGAGGTCCCCCCTGGGGCCCGCCTCTACCGGGACCGCTTCCCAGTGGCCTTGGGCCTGGACCGGTCGGCCCTTAAGGTGGAGGAGCTGGCCCTCGAGGCCCGAGGGGAACCCATCCCCATAAGCTACCAGGGGGAGGTTCTGGTGCTGGGGGGGATGGGGGTTGGCGTGGTTCAGGTGTAGGCGGTGTATGTGGTGATGGTATACGACGTAGGGGTGGAGCGGGTGGTCCGGGTTCTCCAAGTGGGGCGGCGTTACCTGACATGGGTGCAGAACTCCGTGCTGGAAGGGGAGCTTTCCCCAGCCCAGCTTGCCCGCCTTAAGGTGGAGTTGGCGAAGGTTATAGAGCCCACGGATGCGGTTCGTTTGTACCTTTTTTCCAACCGAGAGGCCCTAAGGGTGGAAACGCTTGGTTTTTCCAAGGGCGAGCCAGGCCAGTTCCTTTAGAGTACAGGGGGAGTCTGAGGGGGCTGTAATCCCCTCAACCCGTTGGCCACGCGGTTAGCCACAAGGTACGCTGGCGCGTGACCGCCCAGGAGCTGGTAGTTGCTTCCCCGTCAGGGGAACACCGGGAGGCCGCTCAGGAGCTGGACATTCACCACGTACCCGACCGTTATCCGGACGCCCATCCCGAGGGAAGCCCGTTTGAGTTCTACCGGGGCTCGAGCCCTGGTCACGCGTTAGCGTACCTTGAGGGGAACAGTCTGAACCGAGCCCTGGCCCGGAGGGACAAGGGGCGGGAGACTCTGATCCAGGAGGCCCGGAACTACCTTACCCAATGGCCCCTGGGAGCGCGCCCGGCTGCTCTATGCCCTCCGCCAGGGGCGGGAGGAGGCCAAGGGTCTCCCTCCTGAAGAGTTTGCCCAGCTCGAGGCCAAAGGAGGGCTTTGGTTTCTGGAAGGAGCCCTGGAGATCTGAAGCACTCCCTAAAGCAACTCAGTGTTCCCTGGAACATAGCCCCTGCGGGGCTGACCGGGAAGCAACTGTGGAAGACCTCACATCCTCTAGTAATATTTGCGAAAGGTAACTTTCGCAAATATTTAAACCCCGCCTATCCCCCATCCATCACCCCAGAACGTAGCCACAAGGCGGCTGACCGAGCCGCCACCAGGCCGCTAAAGAGGCATCCTCCGAGGAAGGTGCCCTCCAAGGCCTTGTACCCATGCATCCCGCCCCCGCCAAACCCCGCTGCCTCACCCGCAGCGTAAAGCCCGGGGATGGGTTCCCCCGAGGCCTTGAGAACCCGCCCTTTCAGGTCGGTCCATAGCCCCCCTAGGGTCTTCCGGGTTAGGGTCCAAAGCCTGACCGCCACCAGCGGCCCTCCCCGGCCAGAGTTGCTTCCCGAAGGGAACACTGAGAGGAAGGCATGGGGCTTGGCCACCCGCAAGAAGCGGTCGCCCAGGTAGCGGCGCGCCATAAACACGGCGGCCAGCTGGGCATCCTTGCCAAAGGGGTTTTGCAGCTCGAGATCCCGGGCCCTGACCTCCTGTTCCAGCCGGACCGGATCCAAGACCTCTTCTCCTACCAAGGCGTTCATCCGCCGCATAAGCTCGGAAAGGTTCTCGGCCAGGATGAAATCCTGGCCTGCCCGCAGAAAGGCCTGCACCGAAGGGCTAGGGCCAAAAAGACGGTTTCGGAGCACCTTTATCCAGCTTTTTCCGGTCAGGTCCGGATTCTGTTCCGAGCCGGAAAGGGCGAATTCCTTGGACAGAGTCTTCAGATCGAGGATAAACCAACTCCAATCAAATCCCGTACGGCGCAAGTAAGAGAGGGTAGAAAGGGCATCGAAACCCGGAAACAGCGGTGGGGGGAGCCTGCGGCCCGTGGCGTCCACCCAGAGGGGGCTGGGGCCGGGGAGGATGCGGATGCCATGCCGGGTCCAGATGGGGGTGGGGTTATTCACCCCCTCGGGGTAGTGCCACATCCGGTCCAGGTTGACCAGCCGCCCGCCCGCGGCCTCCGCGACCCTGAGCCCCGATCCGTCCACATGGTCAGGCACCCCCTTCAGCAGACGCTCTGGAGGGGTTCCCAGCCGTTCTGGCCAGACCTCGCGCACCCAGTCTAGGTTCCCCCCGATGCCCCCCGTGGCCAGGACCACCGCCCGGGCCTGGTAGCGGAAGCCCGCCACTGCTCTCCGGCTCGAGGGCGCCCCCCTGGGGGCAGGGTCCGGCTCCAGCACCTCCCCCTCCACG
>NZ_PSMQ01000053.1:6095-11259 GCF_040290245.1 Thermus sp. | reverse complement strand
TAGGCTATGTCCACCTTCGGTGGACGTGGGGGAGTCCATGTATCCCACGGACTGAAAGTCCGGGGGATTATAGCTCCCCCACGTCCCCTCTTTTCTCTAACGGGGCTCAGGCCCAAGGTCCGGCCGGGGTAGGCTCTCCACCGCCCGCCTCAGGCGTTCCCTCGAGGCATGCACATAGATCCCCGTGGTGGCCAAGGACTCGTGCCCTAGCAGGTCCTTGACCGCGCTGAGATCCACGCCAGCCTCCACCAAGGCGGTGGCGTAGGCGTGGCGCAGCTTATGCGGGGTAAACCGCTTGGGGTCCAGGCCCATCCGGAGGGCCATGGCCCGGAAGCGGGCCTCCACGTAGGCCGCGCTTGGAGGCTTGCCCTTCTTCGCACGGGGGTAGGTGTGCAAAAGGCCGAAGATCGCCCCCGCCGGCTCCCTGCCCCGGACGGACAGCCAGGCCTCGAGGGCCTCCTGTGCGATGGGCGAAAGGGGAACCAGGCGCTCCTTGTCCCGCTTCCCGATAACCCGAAGGCCCACGGGCTTTCCTTCCTCCCAAAGGAGATTGGAGGTTTTCAAGGAAAGGGCCTCGGAGATCCGGAGGCCCGTGCCGTAGAGGAAAAGGGCCAGGGCTTTCAGGAGGGCCTCCTCCTTCTCCCCTTCCGCCCCTTGCACGAAGCGGCCCACCTC
The DNA here is from genome assembly GCF_040290245.1 of Thermus sp. Taxonomy (GTDB): domain Bacteria; phylum Deinococcota; class Deinococci; order Deinococcales; family Thermaceae; genus Thermus_A. The sequence continues at coordinate 10,584 of NZ_PSMQ01000053.1, read as the reverse complement.
CTCTGGCGTGGGGTAAAGGGGAAGCCGCCGCCCGGAGCGGGGCCGGGCTACGCCCTCCGTGGGGTCCTCCACCTCGAGGCCCCACACCTCTTTAAGCCACCGGTAATACCCCCTCAAAGCCGCGAGGAACCCCTGGGTCCGCCTGGGGCTGAACCCCCTTTCCGCGAGGAAACGCCGGACCGCCTCCCGGTGTGCCCCAAGCCCCCGTTCCTTCAAAAACCGTTCCCAGTAGGCGAGGTCCTGCAGGTACCGCCGCACCCCTCGCTCCGTATGCCCCTTCTCCAGGCGCAGGTACCGGGCGTATGCTTCCCGAAGGGAAGAACCGAGTGCTTCCTGGGTCAGCCCCATTGGGGCTACGTTCCGGGAGTCAGCCCCGGGTGCTTCCCCGTTAGGGGAACACCCCCTGGGGCTACGTTCACGCCGTCCTTGCGGCTTAGCCCGCATGGGGGCATTATACCCACCCTGTTTATGGTAGAATTGGCTCAATGCCGTACTGGCTCATCCTTTTGATAGCCGCTTTGGGGCTTTTAGGGGCGGTGCGCCTCCACCTCGAGGCGATCTATGGCCTTCCCTGGTTGATGATCAGCGTGGCGGTGATCGCCAGCGTCTACGGGCTTTGGGCAGGGGGTTTGGCCGCGGGGTTGGCCATGGCGGTCTTTTCCCTCCTCTACTGGCCGGAGATCCAGGCTAAAGGCCTTCTCCCTCAAGCCCTTATGCCTGCTCTTCTCCTAGGCCTCAGCACCTATACCGCCGCAGACATCGGGGCCTCCTTGCGCCGGGCCTACCGGAAGGCCAAGGCCCTGGGCCGGGTCTGGAAACTCCAAGCAGAGCTCCTGGAGCACCTGCCCTTAGCGCAAACCCGCCGGGAGGTGGTGGACCTTCTCCCCCGCTTCCTGACCTCCCAGGGTGTGGAGTACGTGGGCCTCTGGGAGCCATGGGAGAACGGCCTCCGGCTGGTGGCCGGATATCCCCTTCCCGACTTCATCCCCGATACCGGGGTTGTGGGCCGAGCGCTCAAGGAAGGGCGTCCAATCCATGTGCCCGATGTCCGCGCCGAGCCTGGGTACATCCCCCCCCAAGGGGTCCAGGCTCAAAGCGAGCTGGCCCTGCCCATCTTTGAACGGGGTGAGGTGAGCCTTGTCCTCAACCTGGAAAGCGCACGCCCCTTTGCCCCCGAGGAGGTGGAGGCCTTCGTCCGCCTGGCCCAGGCGGTGAGCGCCTATCTGGACCAGCTGGCGGACCGGATGGAACGGAGGGTGCTTTCGGAGCTCGCCCAGGCTATGGGCTCGGGTAGGAGCGTGGCAGAGGTGGCGGAGAAGGCCCTGCGGCTTTTACTGAGGGGTTTGGAACTCGAGGCGGGCACCCTTTTGATGGCCAAGGGGGCCAGGATGGTCCCCCTGGCCGCTTTGGGGGCGGAGAACCCTGACCTCCAGGCGGTGCTCAAGACCGGCCTCCCCTATGGGGAAGGACTGGTCTGGAAGGTCTACCATGAACCCTCCCCCCTCTTCACCGAGCGGTATGCGGAGTTCCCAGGGGCCATACAGGCCCTGCGAGCCCTGGACTGGCGGACCCTTGTGGCCCACCCCATCCCCCTTTTGGGGGCCAGGCGGAGCCGGCTGGTCTTGGTCTTGGGCCAGCGCCTTCCGCGCGCCTGGCGACAGGCGGAAAAGGACCTCCTGGCGGCGGCCGCCCGGGCGGTGGGGCTGGGACTGGAGCGGAGCTTGGAAGCCGAGCGTTACGCGCGGATCAACCATCTTTTTCAAAAGGCCCTCCTTGCTGACCTCGACGCCGCCTACCGGCAGGTTTTGGAAGAGGCGGTGGACCTGGTCCCGGGCGCGGAGGCAGGAAGCCTTTTGGCTTTGGACCAGGGCGCGTACGCCTTCCGGGCAGCGGTGGGCTACGACCTGGAGGCCCTGGCCCAGGTCCGGTTCGACCCGGAAGGGATGCTCCTCTGGTACGGCCAAGGGATGAAGGAGGCCTTGGAAAACCAGCCCCGCATCCTGAGCGCCCAGGAGGTCCCTCTGGCGGAGATCAGCCACAAGACCGCCCCCCCCGAGGTGATGGACACCGCGGGCCGGGTGAAGGAGATCCAGGCTAACCTCTGCCTTCCCATCGCACACCAGGGCCAGGTGATGGCCTTTTTGAACCTGGACAACCTCCACGATCCTCTGGCCTTCTCCCAGGACTCCCTGGCGGTGGCCCGGCTTCTCGCAGGGCCTTTGGCGGTGCTCCTGCACGAGGTGCACGGGCGGCAGCTTCTGGAGGAGGCGGCCCTGACCGACGCCCTCACCGGCCTGCCCAACCGAAGGGCTTTCGACCGGTTGTTCGCCGAGGAGCTGGCCCGGGCAGAGCGCTACGGTCATCCTCTGGCCCTTATGATCTTGGACCTGGTGGGGTTTAAGCCCATCAACGATCGGCTGGGCCACAAGCTGGGGGACTGGGCCTTGGTGCGGGTGGCCGAGGCGCTTCTTGAGAATCGGCGGAACGGGGACCGCGTCTTCCGCTGGGGTGGGGATGAGTTCGCGGTCCTCCTCCCCCACACCGGCAAGGAGGGAGCCCAGGCGGCCGCCTTACGCTATGCGAAGGCCATAGGAAGCCTCGAGATCGATGGCCACCGCCTGGGGGTGAACATCGGGATCGCCGCCTACCCGGAGGACGGGGAGGGGGCGGACGAGCTTTTGAGCCGCGCGGACGACCGGATGTACCGGGCCAAGGCCCAAGGGGTACCGGTCCTCGCGGAGTGAGCTTCCCGAAGGGAACACCATTATTAGGCCCTCAGACCCCCGCCTCCATCAAGGGCAAAAAGGCCTCCACCACCTCCGGGTCGAACTGGCGGCCTGCCTCTTCTTGAATATAGGCCAAGGCCTTTTCCCGGGGCCAGGCCTTGCAGTAGGGCCGATCGGAGGTGAGGGCATCGTAGACATCCACCACGGTGAAGATCCGGGCGGAAAAGGGAATCGCCTGCTCCTTCAGGCCAAGGGGGTAGCCGGAGCCGTCCCAGCGCTCGTGGTGGCTGTAGGGGATCTCCAGGGCCTTCTTCAGGAAGGGGATTCCGGAAAGCCATTCGTAGGCGTAGACGGGGTGGCGCTTCATCACCGCCCACTCCTCCTCCGTCAAGGGGCCTGGCTTCTGGAGAATCCGGTCGGGGATCGCGATCTTCCCCACGTCGTGGAGGATGGCCCCCCGGCGGATGTGCTCGAGGTCCTCCTCCGGGACCCCCAAGGCCCGGGCCAGGCGCAAGGCGAGCTCTGTAACCCGCTCGGTGTGGCCAGAGGTCTCCTGGTCCCGTAATTCCACCGCCTTGGCCCAGCCCCACAGGGTGAGCTCATAGGCGGCCTCCAGTTCCCGCTGGGCCCGGAGGAGGTCTTCCAAGGTCCTGAGGCTTTCCAAGGCCAAGGCCCCCTGCCCTACCAGGACCCGGAGGAAGTCCTCGTCCTCCCGCCCCAGGTCCCAGGGCCTGCGGGTGAAGAAGGCCAGGCTCCCCACCACCTTTCCTCGAGCCATCAGGGGGTAGGCCCACTCCGCTACAAGGCCCTCCTGTCGGGTCCACTCGGGGTGGGTCCCCGGGTCTTGGGCCAGGTCATCCACCGCCACCACTTCTCCAAAAAGGGCGGCCCGGCCCACATGCCCTTGGCCCAGGGGGATCTCCCTGGGAGGTGTGGAGCGGAAGCCCCGGTGAGCCTTGAGCTGGAGGGTCTTGGATCGGGGGTCCAGGAGGAAAAGGGCGGCGGCGTCCACCTGGGTTAGAAAGGCCTGGTTCAGGAGAATCTCCAGACTGGGCTCGAGGCCCATCGAGGCCAAAACCGCCTGGTCCACCCTGCGCAAAGCCTCCAGTCGCTCCACCTGCCGGGCGAGCCTCTGCCGAAGCTGAGCCCGCCTTATTGCACCTCCCAGGGCCTCCGCCAGGACCTCGGCCCGCTCCACCTCCTTCGGGGTGGGGAGGCGGCCTTCCGGCCAGGCGAGAAGGAGCACCCCCAACGGTCTTGGCCCCGCGGTGAGGGGAAGCGCCATCCCCGACCAGCCCTCGGGGACTAAGGGGCGCGACGCCTCGCGCAGGCGGGGGTCCTCCTTGAGGTGGGGGCTCAGGACCACCTCGCCCTTGAGGGCCAGGCCCACCAGGCTTTTTTCCTCCAACCGGGGAGCGGCGGCCAGCTCTGCCATCCATCCCCGGGCCGCCCTCTCCACGAGGCGGGGCGGCTCCCCCTCATAGAGGAGGAGGCTTCCCGCCTCGGCCTCCATGACCTCCAAAAGGAGGTCCAAAGCCCCCTCCATCATTCGGCGAAGGTCCTCGCTTCCTCTAAGGGCCAGGCTCAGCCGGGCGAAGGCCTCGAGGGTCCTCTCCCTCTCCTTGGCCTCTGTGATGTCCAGGCCCACGCCCAAGACGGCGGGCCTTCCCCCGATCTCCACCCGGGCGGCGCTGTAGTCCAACCAGCGCACCTCCCCCTCCTTGGTGAGGATGCGGAAGGCGTACCGGCTGGGCACCTCCTCC
>NZ_PSMQ01000053.1:0-6080 GCF_040290245.1 Thermus sp. | reverse complement strand
GAGGCGGGCCAGCCCCCACCTCTTCACGAGTTCGCGGTCCTGGGGGTGGACGAAGTCCCAAACCAGTCTATTCTGAACTTCTTCCGGCGTATACCCGGTAAGGGCCAGGACCGTATCGTTGACGAATCTCAACCGTTCGTCCTGCCAAAGAACGATGAGGGCGGGGGCGGTGGCTGTCAGGGTACGAAAAAGCCCCTCCGACTCCCTAAGGGTCCTTTCCGCCCGGACCCTTTCCGTTACGTCCAGGGCTACCACCAGCACGGCGGGCCTCCCCTGGTATCCCAGAGTGTGGGAGTGGACCTCCACCAGGATCTCCCGGCCGTCTTTCAGGCGGTGCACCCAGGGGCCTGAACGCTTGAGAGTGGGGCGTGGGTCTCGTAGGTTTTCCAGAAGCCTCTCCCTCTCCCCTTCCGGCCGGATGTCCAAGATCGTCATGGAGAGGAACTCCTCCCGGGTGTACCCGTAGGCCTGGGTTGCCGTCTCGTTCACCTCCAGAAACCGCAGGGTCTCCAGGTCGTACACCCACATGGGTAGGGGGTGGGCCTGGAAGAGGAAGTGAAAGGCCTCCTCCCTTGCCACCTCCTGGGTCACGTCGTAGGCGTAGACCGTGAGGTTGCCTTGCGGATCGAACGCCGAAAGGTCGGCCTCGGGGGTGTAGACCATGGTGTTCCGGAACCAGGACCAATCCCTTTTCGCTCCGTGCTGGAAGCGATAGGTGACCGCCTGCGCCTGACCGGGGTTCCGGTAGGCCGCAAGGAGGCTGGCCTCTACCCTTGGACGGTCCTCGGGATGAAGGTGGTCAAAGAAAAAAGCCGGGTCGTTTAGAAACGCCTCCGGCGGATACCCGAAGACCTCCTTCACCTGGGGGGCCAGGTAGACCAGCTGGCCGGAAAGCACGGCCTTTTCGTCCGCTCCGGGGGGGATCTGGATCTGGTAGACCGCGCCAGGCAGCGATTCCAAAACGCCCTTTAGAAGGGCCCGCTCCGCCTCGAGCCGCTCTTTAAGCTCGCTTTCTTCCGTCTCATCCCGGACGTTCAAAACGATGCCCCGGACGACGGGGTCCTGAAGGAGGTTCCGGCCCCAGACCCGGACCCGCCGCACCCGGCCCCAGGCATCCAGGATGCGGCCCTGGTAGACCCGGGTCACCCCGGGGTGCCGGATAAGGTCCTCCAAGGCCGCCTCGGCATAGGCCCGGTCCTCGGGGTGGATGAAGTCCAAAACCCGGATAACCGCCCGTTTGTGGTCTTGGGGGTCGTACCCCAGAACCCGGGCCACGTTTGGACTCGCAAAGCGTATGCCTCCCTCTTCGTCGATGACGTAGGTGATATCGGAGGCATTTTCCACCAGGGCGCGGAAGAGCTCTCCGGAATACCCGAAAGGGCCCACCTCGTAGACGGGTATCCCGGGAAGGTGCTCCTTCAAAAGGGCAAGAAGGCCTTCCCGGTCGTTGGGCCAGGTGTGGACAAGGACCAGATCGAACGGAGGGGTCTCCCCTGAGGTTAGGGTCTCTTGAAGGGCCTCGAGGGTGGAAACCGAGACAACCTCCTTCGGATCTCCTACAATCCAGAGGATTCGGGGCACGAAACCAGTTTACAACACCATGAGGTGCGGAGGTTGCCAGTTAAGTGAAAACTTTCACGATTAAAACGCAAGTTAAAAACATCTCCGCCAGCAATCGACCACGAAGCCACCGCCCCGCCCAAAGCCGGCCAAGCCCTACATCCCGCTAACCCCTCCCACGCCTGAGCCCAGCCAGGCCTTCCAAAGCGCTAGGGGCATCTAAAGCGTCAGGAAACCGGGGACATTCCGCCCCCCACCCGGGTCTTTTCGCCAAAACGACGCCCAAACAGCGGCAGATTGACGGAAAAGCGAAAGCGCTGATAAGCTAAGGCTGACCCCGATAGGGGAAAGGAGGAAGTATGAGAAAGTGGCTCCTGTGGTTGGGGGTGGCCCTGGGCTTGCCTGCCCTGGCCCAGACAGGGAAACTGGAGATCTTCTCCTGGTGGGCGGGAGATGAGGGGCCGGCCCTCGAGGCCCTAATCAAGCTCTATAAGCAGAAGTACCCGAACGTGGAGGTCATCAACGCCACCGTGACCGGGGGGGCAGGGGTGAACGCCAAGGCCGTCTTGAAAACCCGAATGCTGGGGGGAGACCCCCCGGACACCTTCCAGGTCCACGCAGGCCAGGAACTCATCGGAACCTGGGTGGTGGCCGACCGGATGGAGGACCTTTCCGGACTTTTCCGTCAGGAAGGCTGGCTCACCAAGTTCCCAAAAGGACTGATTGACCTCCTTTCCTACAAGGGTGGGGTCTGGAGCGTTCCGGTGAATATCCACCGGTCTAACGTGATGTGGTACATCCCGGAGAATCTGAAGAAATGGGGGGTGGCCCCGCCCAAGACCTGGGATGAGTTCCTCAAAACCTGCCAGGCCTTGAAGCAGAAGGGTCTTGAGGCCCCCCTGGCCTTAGGCGAGAACTGGACCCAGCAGCACCTTTGGGAATCCGTGGCCCTGGGCCTCCTGGGGGCGGAGGGGTGGAACAGCCTCTGGAGCGGAAAACTGAAGTTCAACGACCCCAAGGCTGTCCAGGTCTGGGAGGTCTTCGGCAAGGTGCTGGAGTGTGCCAATAAGGACGCTGCAGGGCTTTCTTGGCAGCAGGCGGTGGACCGGGTGGTTCAGGGCCAGGCCGCCTTCAACATCATGGGTGACTGGGCGGCGGGGTACATGTCCACCACACTGAAACTCAAGCCCGGCGAGGGCTTCGGCTGGGCCCCCTCACCTGGCACGCAAGGTGTCTTCATGATGCTTTCCGATTCCTTTGGGCTTCCTAAAGGGGCGAAGAACAGGCAAAACACCATTAATTGGCTCCGCTTGGTGGGCTCCCTCGAGGGCCAAGACACCTTTAACCCCTTAAAGGGCTCCATCGCGGCCCGGCTGGACTCCGACCCCAGGAAATACAACGCCTACGGTCAGTCAGCCATGAAGGACTGGAAGATGAACCGGATCGTGGGCTCCTTGGTCCACGGGGCCGTGGCTCCAGAAAGCTTCATGAGCCAGTTCGGAACGGTAATGGAAATCTACCTCCAGGGCAAAAACGCCAAGGCGGCGGCCAATGCTGCCCAGGCCATCGCCAGCCAGGTGGGCATCGGCCGGTAGACTAAAGACCTGGGGGGACCTTGGGTCCCCCCTTTTTAGTATGAGAGAACGCTTCCTCGCCTTTTTGGTCCTCCTCCCCTCCCTGGTCCTGGTGGGGATCTTCGTTTATGGGTTCATTGGTCAAACCATCTATGTCTCCCTTACCGACTGGGGCAAGGATCCCAGCCAGGCCCTGGCCTTGAAGCCAACGATCCGCCTCATCGGTCTGGACAACTACAAGGATCTCTTTACAGGCTATGTAGACACCCGCTTCCGCCAGAGCCTGGTCAACAACATCTTTTTCACCTTGTTCTTCATGGCGGGCTCCTTGGGTCTGGGCCTCGCGCTGGCCATTGCCCTGGATCGCTCCCCCAAGGGGGAGGGGTTCTTCCGCACCGTCTTTCTCTTTCCCATGGCCCTCTCCTTCATCGTCACTGGGACGATCTGGCGATGGATGCTCCAGCCTAAAGGGGGAATTAACGTTCTGCCTACCCTGGTCGGCCTTCCACCTCTCTCGTTTCCCTGGCTCACCAGCCGGGACCAGGCCTTCAGGTTTGACTGGAACCACCTGCCCCTCTACACCGCCTTGGTGGTAGGTGGCATCCTGCTTCTTCTGGCCTTTTCCGCCTACAAGGGAGGAGAAGGGAGGCGGGCCTTCTGGGCCTCCTTGAGTGGGGGTCTCCTCGTCTTCTGGGCAGTCTTCCTTGGGCCGAAGGTCCAGCTCCTCCCCTACCCCGAGCCCCACGGGTTCAGCCTGGCCCTCTTGGGGGTGATCCTGGCCGCGGTCTGGCAGATCTCGGGCTACACCATGGCCCTCTACCTCGCGGGGCTTAGGGGCATCCCCGTGGAGCTCCTCGAGGCCGCCCGGGTAGATGGAGCCACCGAGGCCCAGATTTACCGGCGCATCATCCTTCCCTGGCTTGCCCCCATTACCCTCTCTGCAATGATCGTCTTGGGCCACATCAGCCTCAAGATCTTTGACCTCATTTTCGCCATGGCGGGGCTGGACTACTCCCCCACGGACGTGCCCGCCATCTACATGTACCTCTTGGCCTTCAGGGGCAACCAGTTCGCCAAGGGGGCAGCCATCGGGGCAATCCTTCTTTTGCTGGTGGCCCTGGTGGTGGTGCCTTATCTTTATAGGCAGCTGAGGACGGAGGTAAGGCGGTGAAGCCGGAACGGCTTGTGCTTTATGCCTTCCTCCTTCTAGCCACGGCTTTTTTCTTGCTACCCGTCTACTTGGTCCTCTTAACCGCCTTTAAAGAGCCCTCAAAAATCACCCTGGACACGGTGTGGCACCTGCCAAACCCCTGGAATTGGGACAGCTTCCGACAAGCCTGGGAAGCCTTTCGTCCTAAGTTCCAAAACAGCATGATCCTAGCCGTATCGGCCACCCTTCTTTCCGCGTTCCTCGGCTCCATCAATGGGTATGTCTTCGCCAAATGGCCTTTCAAGGGATCAGGCCTTATCTTTGCCCTTCTCCTCTTCGGGATGTTTATCCCCTACCAAAGCATCCTGATCCCGCTCTTCCAGTTCATCAAGTCCGTGGGGCTCTACGGCACCCTGCTGGGGCTTATCCTGGTCCATGTCATCTACGGGATCCCCATCACTACCCTCATCTTCCGCAACTACTACGCGGAGATCCCCGACGAGCTGGTGGAAGCGGCCCGGATAGACGGGGCAGGCTTCTTCGGCATTTACCGGCACATCCTCCTGCCCCTTTCCATCCCGGGGTTCGTGGTGGTGGCCATCTGGCAGTTCACGCAGATCTGGAATGAATTCCTGTTCGCTGTTACCTTGACCCGGCCCGAAAGCCAACCCATCACCGTGGCCCTAGCCCAGCTCGCGGGAGGGGAGGCCGTAAAGTGGAACCTGCCCATGGCGGGGGCTCTGATCGCCGCCTTGCCCACCCTTTTGGTCTACATCTTCCTTGGGCGGTATTTCCTAAGGGGGCTTCTGGCGGGCTCGGTCAAAGGATAGCCGACCCTTGACGGCTCGAGGCGGGCGGGCCTAAGCTCTTACCAAACGGTCGGTAGGACCGGGGAGGAAAAACCATGCCGGAGGCCTGGATCATAGACGCGGTCAGGACACCCATCGGGCGGCACGGGGGGGCCCTCTCCTCCGTCCGGCCGGACGACCTTCTAGCCCATGCCCTGGAGAAGCTGATGGAGCGAAGCGGTGTCCCCAAGGCGGAGGTGGAGGACGTCTACGCGGGGTGCGCCAACCAGGCGGGGGAGGACAACCGGAACGTCGCCCGGATGGCCCTTCTTTTGGCGGGCTTTCCCGTGGAGGTAGGGGGGTGCACGGTCAACCGGCTCTGTGGGAGCGGCCTCGAGGCGGTGGCCCAGGCCGCCCGGGCGATCTGGGCCAGGGAGGGGCAGGTCTACGTGGGAAGCGGGGTGGAGTCCATGTCCCGTGCCCCCTACGCCGTCCCCAAGCCGGAGCGGGGCTTCCCCACCGGGAACCTGGTCATGTACGACACCACCTTGGGCTGGCGGTTCGTGAACCCAAGAATGCAGGCCCTCTACGGCACGGAGAGCATGGGGGAGACGGCGGAGAACCTGGCCGAGCGGTACCGGATCCCCCGCGAGGAGCAGGACCGTTTCGCCCTCCTCTCCCATCAGAAGGCCCTACGGGCCTGGGACGAGGGGCGGTTCAAGGCGGAGGTGGTTCCCGTCCTTGTCCGAAGAGGAAGGGAGGAGGCCCTGGTGGAGGTGGATGAGGGGCCGAGGCGGGACACCTCCTTGGAACGTCTCGCCGCCTTAAAGCCCGTCTTCCGGGAGGGGGGAACGGTCACGGCGGGGAATTCCAGTTCGCTCAACGACGGGGCGGCGGCGGTGCTCCTCGTCTCGGACGAGTACGCCAAGGCCCACGGCCTCCGGCCTTTGGCCCGGGTCCGGTCCGTGGCCGTGGCCGGGGTCCCGCCCAGGATCATGGGCATCGGCC
>NZ_PSMQ01000052.1:0-11946 GCF_040290245.1 Thermus sp. | reverse complement strand
TGATGTTCGAGGTGGCCGGGGTGACGGAGGAGCAGGCCCTGGAGGCCCTGCGGATCGCTGGCCACAAGCTGCCCATCAGGACCAAGGTGGTGAGGAGGGACGCCTACGATGAAGCGCAGTGAGGTGAGGGAGCTTTTGAAAAAGGCGCGCGGCCTCTCCCTGCTGGAACTGGAGAAGCTCATCCGGGAGAAGAAGCGGGAGCTGATGGATCTGCGCTTCCAGGCGGCGATTGGCCAGCTTTCCCAGAACCATCGCATCCAGGACACCAAGAAGTCCATCGCCCGCCTGCTCACCGTCTGGAACGAGAAGCGCAAGGGGGGGGAGGATGCCTAAGAAGGTGCTGGTCGGGGTGGTGGTGAGCGACAAGGCCCAGAAGACCGTGACGGTTCTGGTGGAGCGCCAGTTCCCCCACCCCCTTTACGGCAAGGTGATCCGTCGGTCCAAGAAGTACCTGGCCCACGACGAGAACGAGGCGTACAAGGTGGGGGATGTGGTGGAGATCGTCGAGTCCCGCCCCATCTCCAAAAGGAAGCGGTTCAGGGTCTTGCGCCTTTTGGAGTCCGGCCGGATGGACCTGGTGGAGAAGTACCTGGTCCGCCGGCAGAACTACGAGACCCTGGCCAAGCGGAAGGGGGGTAAGGCATGATCCAGCCTCAGACCTACCTCGAGGTGGCCGACAACACCGGGGCCCGCAAGATCATGTGCATCCGGGTTCTGAAGGGCTCCAACGCCAGGTACGCCTCCGTGGGGGACATCATCGTGGCCAGCGTGAAGGAGGCCATCCCCCGGGGCATGGTCAAGGAGGGGGAGGTGGTCAAGGCGGTGGTGGTCCGGACCAAGAAGGAGGTCAAGCGGCCCGACGGCTCCGCCATCCGCTTTGACGACAACGCCGCGGTCATCGTCAACAACCAGCTCGAGCCCCGGGGCACCCGGGTCTTCGGGCCCGTGGCGCGGGAGCTCCGCGAGCGGGGCTTCATGAAGATCGTCTCCCTGGCGCCGGAGGTGCTGTGATGAAGCTTCACGTCAAAAAGGGGGACACCGTCTGGGTGGCCTCTGGCAAGCACAAGGGCAAGACCGGCGTGGTGAAGCAGGTCCTGCCCAAGAGGATGAAGGTGGTGGTGGAGGGGGTGAACATCGTCAAGAAGGCGGTCCGCCCGAGCCCAAAGCATCCCCAGGGCGGGTTCATCGAGGTGGAGGCCCCCTTGCACATCGCCAAGGTCCGCCCCCTCTGCCCCGCCTGCGGCAAGCCCACCCGGGTGCGGCGGAGGCTCATGGAGAACGGGAAGAAGGTCCGCGTCTGCGCCAAGTGCGGCGGGGTTTTGGACAGGGAGTGGGTGAAGTGATATGCCGCTGGAGGTAGCGCTCAAGAAGAAGTACTACGAGGAGGTCCGGCCCGAGCTCATCAAGCGCTTTGGCTATGAGAACATCTGGGCCGTGCCCCGCCTGGTCAAGGTGGTGGTGAACCAGGGCCTGGGGGAGGCCAAGGAGGACGCCCGCATCCTGGAGAAGGCGGCCAAGGAGCTCTCCCTCCTCACCGGCCAGAAGCCCGCCGTCACCCGGGCCAAAAAGTCCATCTCCAACTTCAAGCTCCGCAAGGGGATGCCCATCGGCCTTAAAGTAACCCTCCGGGGCGACCGGATGTGGATCTTCTTGGAGAAGCTCTTAAGCGTGGCCCTGCCGCGCATCCGTGACTTTAGGGGGGTGAGCCCGAATGGGTTTGACGGACGGGGCAATTACAACCTGGGCCTGAGGGAGCAGCTCGTCTTCCCCGAGATCACCTACGAGCTTGCGGACGCGCCCCGGGGCATGGATATCGCCATCGTCACCACGGCCCAGACGGACGAGGAGGCCCGGGCCCTTCTGGAGCTTTTGGGCTTTCCCTTCAGAAAGTGAGGGAACATGGCGAGAAAAGCGCTTATCGAGAAGGCCAAGAGGACCCCAAAGTTCAGGGTGCGGGCCTACACCCGGTGCGTCCGGTGCGGGCGGGCCCGGAGCGTGTACCGCTACTTCGGCCTCTGCCGCATCTGCCTGAGGGAGCTGGCCCACAAGGGGCAGCTTCCCGGGGTCCGGAAGGCCAGCTGGTAGCCGTGGCCGGTCGGGGGGGTTCCCTCGAGACCGCACGCGCGAGGAAGGAGAGAGAAAATGCTGACCGACCCAATCGCCGACATGCTGACCCGGATTCGAAACGCCACCCGGGTCTACAAGGAGAGCACGGAGGTGCCCGCCTCCCGCTTCAAGGAGGAGATTTTGAAGATCCTGGCGCGGGAGGGGTTCATCCGGGGGTATGAGCGGGTGGAGGTGGAGGGCAAGCCCTACCTCCGGGTCTACCTGAAGTACGGCCCCCGCCGGGGGACGAAGCGGGAGCAGGTCATCCAGCACCTCCGGCGGATCAGCCGTCCGGGCCGCCGGGTCTACGTGGGGGTGAAGGAGATCCCCCGGGTGCGCCGGGGGCTTGGGATCGCCATCCTGTCCACCCCAAAGGGCGTTTTGACCGACCGGGAGGCCCGGAAGGAAGGGGTGGGCGGCGAGCTCATCTGTGAGGTGTGGTGATGTCCAGGATCGGCAGGCAACCCATTCCCCTGCCCAAGGGGGTCGCGGTGGAGGTCGCTTTGGGGCAGGTCAAGGTGAAGGGGCCCAAGGGGGAGCTTTCCGTCCCCATAAGCCCGGAGATGCGGGTGGTGGTGGAGGGGGGTCTGGTCCGGGTGGAGCGCCCCAGCGATGACCGGCGCCACCGGAGCCTGCACGGCCTCACCCGGACCCTGATCGCCAACGCGGTCAAGGGGGTTTCCGAGGGGTACGTGCGGGAACTCCTCATCAAGGGCATCGGGTACCGGGCCCGGCTCTCGGGCCGGGCGGTGGAGCTCACCGTGGGGTACAGCCACCCCGTGGTGGTGGAGCCCCCCCCGGGGGTCAGCTTTGAGGTGCCCGAGCCCACCAAGATCCGGGTCCTGGGGATCGACAAGCAGCTCGTGGGCCAGGTGGCGGCCAACCTGCGCGCGGTGCGCAGGCCCAGCGCCTACCACGAGAAGGGGATCTACTACGCCGACGAGCCCATCCGGCTCAAGCCGGGCAAGGCCGGGGCGAAGAAGTGAGGGAGGAAGGCATGGCACGTCTGACCGCCTATGAGCGCCGCACGTTCCGGGTCCGCAACCGGGTCAAACGGACCGGCCGCCTGCGCCTTTCCGTCTTCCGGAGCCTGAACCACATCTACGCCCAGATCATCGACGACGAGAAGGGGCACACCCTGGTGGCCACAAGCAGCCTGGCCCTAAAGCTCAAGGGCAACAAGACGGAGGTGGCCCGGCAGGTGGGGCGGGCGCTCGCCGAGGAGGCCTTGAAGAAGGGGATCAGGCAGGTGGCCTTTGACCGGGGGCCGTACAAGTACCACGGCCGGGTCAAGGCCCTGGCGGAGGGGGCCCGGGAGGGGGGCCTCGAGTTCTAAGGAGGAGGCATGCCGGAGACGGATTTTGAGGAGAAGATGATCCTGGTGCGCCGCACCGCCAGGATGCAGGCGGGTGGGCGGCGGTTCAAGTTCGGCGCCCTGGTGGTGGTGGGGGACCGGCAGGGCCGGGTGGGCCTGGGCCTGGGCAAGGCCCCCGAGGTCCCCTTGGCGGTGCAGAAGGCCAACTACTACGCCCGCCGCAACATGGTGGAGGTGCCCATCCTCAATGGGACCATCCCCCACGAGATCGAGGTGGAGTACGGGGCCTCCAAGATCCTCCTTAAGCCCGCCGCCCCGGGCACGGGGGTGATCGCGGGGGCGGTGCCCCGGGCCATCTTGGAGCTTGCCGGCATCACCGACATCCTCACCAAGGAGCTGGGGAGCCGCAACCCCATCAACATCGCCTACGCCACCATGGAGGCCCTGCGCCAGCTTAGGACCTGGGACGATGTCCAGCGGCTCAGAAAGGAGAGCGCGTGATGAGGCTGAAGGTGAAGCTGGTCAAAAGCCCCATCGGCTACCCCAAGGACCAGAAGGCCGCCCTGAAGGCCCTGGGGCTTAGGCGGCTTGGCCGGGAGCAGGTGTTTGAGGACCGGCCGGAGATCCGGGGGCAGATCGAGAAGGTCAGGCACCTTTTGCGGGTGGAGGTGGTGGAATGAAGCTGAGCGACCTGCGCCCCAACCCAGGGGCCAACAAGCGGCGGAAGCGGGTGGGCCGGGGCCCGGGCTCCGGGCACGGGAAGACCGCGACCCGGGGTCACAAGGGCCAGAAGTCCCGCTCCGGCGGGCTCAAGGACCCCCGCCGGTTCGAAGGGGGGCGGTCCACCCTCCTCATGCGCCTGCCCAAGCGGGGGATGCCGGGCCAGGTCCCGGGGGAGATCAGGCGGCCCCGGTACCAGGGGGTGAACCTCAAGGACCTGGCCCGGTTTGAGGGGGAGGTGACCCCGGAGCGGCTGGTCGAGGTGGGGATTCTGAAAAAAGGGTATCGGCTTAAGATCCTGGGGGAGGGGGAGGCCAAGCCCCTCCGGGTGGTGGCCCACGCCTTCTCCAAAAGTGCCTTGGAAAAGCTAAGGGCCGCGGGCGGCGAGGCGGTGGTCCTCACCCCCTCGCCCTCTGAGGCCTCGGGGGCCTGAGATGCTTAGGGCCTTCCGGAGTGCACTCCTCATCCCCGAGCTCCGCCAACGCATCCTCTTTACCCTTCTGGTCCTCGCCGCCTACCGCCTGGGGGCCTTCATCCCCACTCCCGGGGTGGACCTGGCCAAGATCCGCGACTTCCTCCAGACCACCCAGGGGGGGGTTTTCGGCATCATCAACCTGTTCTCCGGGGGCAACTTCGAGCGCTTCTCCATCTTCGCTTTGGGGATCATGCCCTACATCACCGCCTCCATCATCATGCAGCTTCTCATCAGCGTGGTGCCCACCCTGGAGAAGCTCTCCAAGGAGGGGGAGGAGGGGCGCCGGGTCATCCAGCAGTACACCCGCGTGGGGGGCATCCTCCTGGGGGCCTTTCAGGGCTTCTTTCTGGCCACTGCCTTTTTGGGGGCGGAAGGGGGGCGGTTCCTCCTTCCCGGCTGGAGCCCGGGGCCCTTCTTCTGGATGGTGGTGGTGGTCACCCAGGTGGCGGGGATCGCCCTTCTCCTTTGGATGGCGGAGCGGATCACCGAGTACGGCATCGGCAACGGCACCAGCATGATCATTTTCGCCGGGATCGTGGTGGGGTGGCTTCCCCAGCTTTTCCGCACCGCGGGCCTCATCCGGACCGGGGAGGTCAACCTGGTGGCCTTCCTCTTTTTCCTGGCCTTCATCGTGCTGGCCTTTGCCGGGATGGCCGCGGTGCAGCAGGCGGAGCGGCGCATCCCCGTCCAGTACGCCCGCAAGGTGGTGGGCCGCCGGGTCTATGGGGGGCAGTCCACCTACATCCCCATCAAGCTGAACGCCGCAGGGGTCATTCCCATCGTCTTCGCCGCGGCGCTTTTGCAGATCCCCATCTTCCTCACCGCCCCCTTCCAGGGAAGCCCGGTGGCCCAGGCCATCGCCAACTTCTTCAACCCCCGGCACTTCTCCGGCCTCGCCATCGAGGTGGTCCTCATCGTGCTCTTCACCTACGTCTACACCGCCGTCCAGTTCGACCCCAGGCGGATTGCCGAGTCCTTGCGGGAGTACGGAGGCTTTATCCCGGGGATTCGGCCGGGGGAGCCCACGGTCAGGTTCCTCGAGCACATCGTCTCCCGGCTCACCCTATGGGGGGCGCTCTTCCTAGGCCTGGTCGCCGCCTTCCCCCAGGTGGTGCAAAACCTGACGGGGGTTCAGAGCCTCTCCTTCTCCGGGATCGGCCTCCTCATCGTGGTGGGCGTGGCTTTGGACACCCTGCGGCAGATCGAGAGCCAGCTCATGCTCCGGAACTACGAAGGGTTCCTGAGCAAGGGGCGGATCCGCGGACGGACGAGGTGAGCGGTGGAGCGGACGGCGATCATCTTCCTTGGCCCCCCGGGGGCGGGCAAGGGCACCCAGGCGGCCCGGCTTTCCCAGGAGCTGGGCTTCAAGAAGCTCTCCACCGGGGATATCCTGCGGGACCACGTGGCCCGGATGACCCCCCTGGGGCAGGCGGTGGGGCCCATCATGGAGCGGGGGGACCTGGTGCCGGACGACCTCATCCTGGCCCTTATCCGGGAGGAGCTTTCCGGAAAGGTGGTCTTTGACGGCTTTCCCCGCACCCAGGCCCAGGCGGAGGCCTTGGACCGCCTTTTGGCGGAGGCGGGCATCCGGCTTCTGGGGGTGGTCTTGGTGGAGGTGCCCGAGGAGGAGCTCGTCCGGCGGATGCTCAAGCGGGCCGGGCTCGAGGGCCGTCCGGACGACAACGAGGAGACGATAAGGCGGCGCCTCGAGGTCTACCGCACCCAGACCGCCCCCCTGGTCGCGTACTACGAGCGGAAGGGGCTTCTCAGGCGCGTCGACGGGCTGGGGACGCCCGAGGAGGTCTACGCCCGCATCCGGGGGGCTTTGGGGGTGTAGTGGCGATCAAGCTGAAAAGCGCGTGGGAGCTGGAGCGGATGGCCGCGGCGGGGGCCCTCCTCACCGAGGTGGTGGAGGAGGTGGCCCGGCACATCGCCCCCGGGGTGACCACCAAGGAGCTGGACCAGATCGCCCATGAGGCCATCCTTCGAAGGAAGGCCAGGCCGGCCTTCCTCGGCCTTTACGGCTTCCCCGCCACCCTTTGCACCTCGGTGAACGAGGTGGTGGTCCACGGGATCCCCTCGGACCTGCCCTTGCAGGAGGGGGATATCCTTTCGATCGACGTGGGCCTTATCTACAACGGCTTCGCCGCGGATATGGCCCGCACCTACCCGGTGGGCCGGGTTTCCGAGGAGGCCCAGAGGCTCATCCAGGTCACGGAGGCCGCCTTCTGGGAGGGGTTTAACCTCCTGCGCCCCGGTTACCGCACGGGGGATGTGGCCCACCGGGTCCAGACCTTTGTGGAGGGGCACGGCTTCCACGTGGTGCGGGAGTTCGTGGGCCACGGGGTGGGGCGGGAGATCCACGAGGACCCCCAGCTTCCCAACTACGGCAAGCCGCAAACGGGACCCAGGCTCCGGCCTGGGATGGTTCTGGCCCTGGAGCCCATGGTGACCCTCAGGCCTGCTTCTGTGGTAATATTGGAAGATGGCTGGACGGCGAGCGCCGGGAGGGGCAACCTCGCCGCCCACTACGAGAACACCGTGGCCGTCACCGAGGAGGGGCCGAGGCTCCTCACGGGGGTGCTTGCGGCGGTGCGATAGGGGGGGTTGTGGCGAAGGAGAAGGACACCATTCGGGCGGAGGGCGTGGTCACCGAGGCCTTGCCCAACACCATGTTCCGGGTCAGGCTGGACTCGGGGCCTGAGATCCTGGCGTACATTTCGGGAAAGATGCGGATGCACTACATCCGCATCCTGCCGGGGGACCGGGTGGTGGTGGAGATCACCCCTTACGACCCCACCCGGGGCCGGATCGTCTACCGGAAGTGAGGGATAGGCATGAAGGTACGGGCATCGGTCAAGAGGATGTGCGAGAAGTGCAAGGTGGTGCGCCGGCACGGCCGGGTGTACGTGATCTGCGAGAACCCCAAGCACAAGCAGCGGCAGGGGTAAAGGGAGGAGACCGTGGCGCGGATTGCAGGCGTGGAGATCCCCAGGAACAAAAGGGTGGACGTGGCCCTGACCTATATCTATGGCATCGGCCCCGCCCGGGCCAAGGAGGCCCTGGAGAAGACCGGCATCAACCCGGCCACCCGGGTGAAGGACCTGACGGACCAGGAGGTGGTCCGGCTTCGCGAGTACGTGGAGAACGCGTGGAAGCTCGAGGGCGAGCTGCGCGCGGAGGTGGCCGCGAACATCAAGCGCCTGATGGACATCGGGTGCTACCGGGGCCTGCGTCACCGGAGGGGTCTGCCCGTGCGGGGCCAGCGCACCCGGACCAACGCCCGCACCCGCAAGGGGCCGCGTAAGACGGTGGCCGGGAAGAAGAAGGCCCCGAGGAAGTAGCCTGTAGGGCCAGCGGATACTCCAGGCGTTAGGAGAAGGAGAGTATGGCCAGAGCGAAGACGAAAAAGAAGGTCAAGCGACAGGTGGCGAGCGGCAAGGCGTATATCCACGCCTCCTACAACAACACCATCGTGACGATCACCGATCCGGACGGGAACCCCATCACCTGGTCCTCGGGGGGGGTCATCGGGTACAAGGGAAGCCGGAAGGGGACGCCCTACGCCGCCCAGCTTGCGGCCATGGACGCGGCGAAGAAGGCCATGGCCTACGGGATGAACAGCGTGGATGTGATCGTCCGGGGCACCGGGGCGGGCCGGGAGCAGGCCATCCGGGCCCTGCAGGCTTCTGGCCTCCAGGTCAAGTCCATCGTGGACGACACCCCGGTGCCCCACAACGGGTGCCGGCCCAAGAAGAAGTTCCGGAAGGCTTCATAAGGAGTAGAGCGTATGGGTCGTTACATTGGTCCAGTCTGCCGTCTTTGCCGCCGCGAAGGGGTCAAGCTTTACCTGAAGGGGGAGCGGTGCTACAGCCCCAAGTGCGCCATGGAGCGCCGTCCGTACCCCCCGGGCCAGCACGGTCAGCGCCGCGCCCGCCGTCCTTCCGACTACGCGGTGCGCCTTAGGGAAAAGCAGAAGCTCCGCCGCATCTACGGGGTCTCCGAGACCCAGTTCCGCAACCTCTTCGAGGAGGCGAGCCGGAAGAAAGGGGTCACGGGCACGGTCTTCCTGGGGCTTTTAGAGTCCCGGTTGGACAACGTGGTCTACCGCCTGGGCTTCGCCGCCTCCCGCCGCCAGGCCCGCCAGATGGTCCGCCACGGCCACATCCTGGTCAACGGGAAGCGGGTGGACCTGCCCGCCTACCGCCTGAAGCCGGGGGACGAGGTGGCCATTGCCGAGAAGAGCAGGAACCTGGACTTCATCCGCCAGAACCTGGAGGCCATGAAGGGGCGCAGGGTGGGGTCCTGGCTTTCCTTGGACGTGGAGGGGATGAAGGGGAGGTTTCTGCGCCTGCCCGACCGCGAAGACCTGGCGTTGCCCGTCAACGAGCAGCTGGTGATCGAGTTCTACTCCAGGTAAGGAGGGAGCCTTGGAAAGCAGATTGAAAGCCCCCGTGTTCACCGCCCGTGTCCAGGGCAAGGACTACGGGGAGTTCGTCCTCGAGCCCCTGGAACGGGGGTTCGGCGTGACCTTAGGCAACCCCCTGCGCCGCATCCTCCTTTCCTCCATCCCGGGGACGGCGGTGACCAGCGTCTACATCGAGGACGTCCTCCACGAGTTTTCCACCATCCCCGGGGTGAAGGAGAGCGTGGTGGAGATCCTCCTCAACCTGAAGGAGCTGGTGGTCAGGTTCCTGGACCCCGGCCTCCAGACCGTCACCCTTTCCCTTCGCGCCCAGGGGCCCAAGGTGGTCCGGGCGGGGGAGCTCGAGGCCCCGCCGGACGTCCAGATCCTTAACCCCTTCCAGCCCATCGCCACCTTGGAGGAAGGGGGGAGGCTCGTCATGGAGGTCCGGGTCGACCGGGGGGTGGGGTACGTCCCGGCGGAGAAGCACGGGATCAAGGACCGGATCAACTCCATCCCCGTGGACGCCCTCTTCTCCCCCGTGCGCCGGGTGGCCTTCCAGGTGGAGGACACCCGCCTCGGCCAGCGGACCGACCTGGACAAGCTCACCTTGCGCATCTGGACGGACGGCTCCGTCACCCCCTTGGAGGCTTTGAACCAGGCGGTGGGGATCCTCCGGGAGCACCTCTCCTACTTCCAGCAGACCCCCCAGGCCCCGGGCCAGGTGGAGGAGGTGGTGGTGGAGAGGCCCAAGGAAAAGGAGGAGGTCCCGGACATCCCGGTGGACGACCTCGGCCTGTCCACCCGGGTTCTCCACAGCCTGAAGGAGGAGGGGATTGAGTCGGTGCGGGCCCTGCTCGCCCTCAACCTGAGGGATCTTCGGAACATTCCCGGCATCGGGGACCGGAGCCTGGAGGAGATCAAGGAGGCCCTGGCCAAGTGGGGCCTCTCCCTAAAGGAGTGAGACCATGCGCCACCTGAAAGCGGGACGCAAACTCAACCGGCACTCGGCCCACCGCCTGGCCCTTTTCCGGAACCAGGCCAAAAGCCTTCTCGCCCACGGCCGCATCACCACCACCATTCCCAAGGCCAAGGAGCTCACGGGCTTCGTGGACCATCTCATCACCCTGGCCAAACGGGGGGACCTCCATGCCCGCCGCTTGGTCCTGCGGGACCTTCAGGATGTGAAGCTGGTCCGCCGCCTCTTTGACGAGATCGCCCCCCGGTACAAGGATCGGCCGGGTGGCTACACCCGGGTCCTCAAGCTGGCCGAGCGCCGCAAGGGGGACGGCACCCAGCTGGCCCTGGTGGAGCTTGTAGACTAGCCCCTCACGGCCCCTTGGCCCCGGGGTCTTCCCCGGGGCCTTTCTTCAGGAGCCGGAGCAGGGTGTCCTCCAGCTCCCCGATGTAGGCGGCCAGGGTGTTCCCGTGTTTTTCCAGGGTTTCCTCCAGCCGGGCTGAAAGAGCGTTGATCTCGGCCTTTTCCGCCTCTTCTAGCCGCTTAAGCTCCGCCTCGAGGAACCGTTTGAGCTCGGTGTAGCGGCTCTCCTCCGCCTCCTCCGCGAGCTTTTTGTACTGGAGCATCTCCCGGGCGTACCGCTTGACCTCCAGAAGGGCCGCGGTCTCGAGGCCGATGGTGAAAAGCAGATAGAGGAGGGAAAGGAGGACGATGAGGGAGAGGAGGACCACCCCTAACGGGGCCTCCACCCGGGTCAGGCCCAGGGATAAGGAGCTGGGCCGGGTGAACTCGTTCCAGTTCAAGGCGGCGAAGACGCCCACCAGGGCTAAAACGATAAGCACAAACCAGGTGCGTCCCATAGCGAACCCCTACGAGTATACTGGCCTGCCATGGGGGCGGGGTACCTCTTCCTGGCGGCGGCACTCTGGGGGCTTTTAGGCCCGGTGGCCCGGCTGGCCTTTCAAGAGGGGCTCTCCCCCTTGGAGGTGGCCTTCTACCGGGCGGTCTTGGCCTGGCCCCTTTTCCTTTTCCATGCGCTTCGCCTGAGGAGGATCCGGGTGGAGGGAAGGGACCTTCCCTGGATCCTCCTCTTCGGCCTGGTGGGGGTCTCCCTCTTCTATGGGGCCTATCAGCTTGCGGTGGGCCGGGCGGGGGCGGCTTTGGCCAGCATCCTCCTCTACACCGCTCCCGCCTGGGTGGCCCTGTTTTCCCGGCTCTTCCTCCGGGAACCTTTGGGCCCCCGGGGGGGCGTGGCGTTGGCGCTCACCCTTTTAGGCGTCGGACTCATCGGCTGGGGGGGGGAGGCGAGGCCCGATCCCTTGGGCATCGCCTTCGGCCTTTTGGCTGGGTTCTCCTACGCCCTGTATTACCTTTTTGGCAAGGTCTTCCTGCCCCGGTACGCGACCCCGACCCTTTTTGCCTACCTTCTGCCCGTGGGGGCTTTGGGCCTTCTGCCCTTTTTAAAGCCCCATCCCCTTTCCCTTTTGGCCTTGGGTGCGGTGGGGTTTCTGGCCCTTTTCTCCACCTACGGGGCCTACCTGGCCTACTACGCCGGCCTAAGGAGGATGCCCGCCACCCGGGCCAGCGTTTTGGCCACCCTGGAGCCCGTGGTGGCCGCCGGGGTGGCCTATCTCTGGTGGGGGGAGCGGCTTCCCCCCTGGGGGTACCTGGGGGCGGGCCTGATCCTCCTGGCTGTCCTCCTCACTCTGGCCCCTCAGAGGCCGAGGTAGGCCTTCCAGGCCTCGGGGACCTCCTTGAAGTCGGCAAGGAAAAGGGGCAGCCTGGGGGCCCGGGGGGGTCTCAAGAGCCGCATCCCCGCTTCCTCCGGGGTCCGCCCCCCCTTCTTGAGGTTGCAGGCCCGGCAGGCGGTGACGAGGTTCTCCCAGGTGCTCCGCCCCCCCCGGCTTTTGGGCAGGATGTGGTCCACGGTGAGCTCCCCCCCCTGGCGGCCGCAGTACTGGCAGGGG
>NZ_PSMQ01000051.1:308-12168 GCF_040290245.1 Thermus sp. | reverse complement strand
GGCCCAGCCGGTGGGCCCTTTCGAGGTCCCGGGTGAAGACGTAGGCGGCGAGGCCATACCGGGTGGCGTTGGCTTTCTTCAAGGCTTCCTCCTCGTCCTTGAAGGGGATGGCGAGAAGCACGGGGCCAAAGATCTCCTCCTGGGCGATCCTCATGTGGTTCTCCCCCACGAACAAGGTGGGCTCGAGGTAGTTCCCGGCGGAGAGGTCCTCCCCCTGGTAGGAGGAAAGGGCCCGCCTCCCCCCTGCGAGAAGCCTCGCCCCCTCCTTAAGACCCTCCTCCACATACCCCAAGACCCGCTCCAGGTGCTCGGGGTGGATGAGGGGCCCCACCTCCGCCTCCGGGTCTAAGGGGTGGCCCACCCGGATGGCCCTGGCCCTTTCCGCCACCCGGGCCACAAACTCCTCAAAAATCGCTTCCTCCACTAAGAGCCTCGAGTTCGCGGTGCACCGCTCCCCATTGAAGGAGTAGATCTGGAAGACCACCGCGTCCAGGGCCCTTTCCAGGTCCGCATCCCGGAAGACCAAAGCCGGGCTCTTTCCCCCAAGCTCCAAAGAGAGGCGCTTCAGGTGCTTGGCTGCGTTCTGCATGACGATCTTCCCCGTGGTGGTCTCCCCGGTCAGGGTGATAAGGGGAACCAGGGGGTGGTCCACCAACGCCGCCCCCGCCTCCTCCCCGAAGCCGTGGACTAGGTTGAAGACCCCGGGGGGCAGGTCGGCCTCCTGGAAGATCTCCGCAAGCCGGGTGGCGGTGAGAGGGCTCCATTCCGCGGGCTTCAGAATGACCGTGTCCCCCGCGGCCAAGGCCGGGGCGATCCGCCAGGTGGAAAGCATCAGGGGCGCATTCCAGGGGGTGATGACCCCCACCGGCCCCACGGGGACGCGGAGGGTGTAGTTCAGCCACTCCCGGTCCACGGGGTAGGTGTGCCCCTCCATGACGTGCTCCGCATACTCCGCATAGAAGGCGAAGTTTTCCGCCGCCCGGCCCACCTGGGCCCGGACGATCCTAAGGACCTGGCCCGCGTCCAGACACTCGATGACCGCAAGCTCGTCCGCGTGCTTCTCGATAAGCTCGGCCACCTTAAGGAGATGCCTCTTCCGCTCCTTGGCCCGGGTGCGGCTCCACTTCTCAAAGGCCCGGGCGGCAGCCTGGGCGGCCAGGTCCACCTCCTTGGCCCCGCCTCGAGCCGCGTGGGAGAGGACCTGGTTCGTGGACGGGTCCAAGGTGGGAAAGGTGGCCGCGCTTTCCACGAACCGGCCGTCTATGTAGTGCAAGGCGACCGACCCCTCCAGCCGCTTCCGGATGGCCTCGATCGAGTCCCAAGGGATCCCCGCCACGGCATCGCTGTACTTCATGCCTCCTCCTCTATGGGGTTTTCCAAGGCGCCCAGCCCCTGGATCTCCAGCCGCATCCCATCCCCCGGGCGGACCCGGCTTATCCCCTTAGGGGTCCCGGTAAGGATCACGTCGAAGGGCTCGAGGGTCATAAAGCTCGAGATGAACTCCAAAATCTCCGGGATTTGGAAGATCATCCCCGAGGTGTGCCCCTCCTGACGGAGCTCCCCGTTGACGTACGCCCGCATCCAAAGGGCGTGGGGGTCCTGGACCTCGTCCTGGGTGACCAAAAAGGGCCCGAGGGGCAGAAAGGTGTCGTGGCCCTTGGCCCGGATGGGCGGGCGGAAGGTGTTTTTGACCCAGTCCCGCACCACCAGGTCGTTGGCGATGGTGTACCCCAAAACGTAGTCCATGGCCTCCTCCGCCCGCACCTTCCGCATGGGCCGCCCCACCACCACCGCGAGTTCCACCTCGTAGTGCATGAACTCCACCCCCTTGGGGTAGACCACCGTTCCCCGGTGGGGCAGAAGGGCGGAGTTGGGCTTCCAGAAGAGGGCGGGCTCCTCGGGGCGGTTTAGGCCCAGCTCCTCCGCGTGGTCCTTGTAGTTCAGGGCCAGGCCCAGGATCTTCCCAGGCGTAAAGGGCAGGAGCCAGACCACCCCCTCCGGGTCGTGGGGAAGCCCGGCCTCGTCCAAAAGCACCCCCCCTTGGTCCTGCCCGGGCGAAGCGGGCCGGTAGACCCCCTGGTGCACCCGGCCCTTGTCCATAAAGCGGCAAAGCCTCATGCCTCCTCCAAAAGGCCGTACCGCTCGGCCATGGCCCTGAGCCGGGCCTCCACCTCCTGCGTGGTGGGGCCCAAAGGAGGGCGCCACTCCTTTTGGATCAGGCCCATCCAGCTCAGGACGGTCTTTAAAGGGATGGGGTTGGTGTCCCAAAAGACCGCCTCGTTGGCCGGCAGGAGGCGGTAGTGGAGCCTCCGGGCCTCGAGGAACCGTCCGGCTAAGGCGAGCTCGGTGAGCTCGGCCACCTCCTGGGGAAGCCAGTTGGCCGTGGCGGCGATCGTCCCCACCGCCCCCAGGGCCATCATGGGGAAGGTGAGGGCCTCGAGGCCGCAGTAGACGGCAAACCCCTCATCCACCAAGGAGATCAGGCGGGAGACGTACTCCAGGTCGGGGCTGGAGTGCTTGAGCCCCACCACCTGGGGGTAGGTCTGGCGGAGCCTTTGGACGGTCTCGGGGCGGATCTCCACCCCCACCCGGCCGGGAATGTTGTACAGGACCAGGGGAAAGCCTGGTACGCCCTCGGCAAGAAGGGCGAAGTAGCGGTAGATGCCCTCCTGGTTGGGCCGGACCGCCGGTGGGACCACCACCAGCGCCCCCCAGGCCCCGGCCTCCCGGGCAAACCGGGTGAGCTCCAAAGTATCCCGGAGGTTTCCCGCGCCCGTCCCCGCCAAGACCGGGGTCTTTCCCGCCTCCTCCACCGCGATCCGGATGAGGCGCTTCCGCTCCTCCAGGCTCAAGCCCATGGGCTCGCCCGTGGAGCCCCCCACGCTTAGGGCGTGGCTTCCCGCTTGGATCTGCCTTCGGATAAGCCTCCTAAGCGCTTCCTCGTCTAGGGCCCCGTCTTTGAAGGGGGTCACCAGGGGGACGATGGAACCCGTTAGCACCTTCCGCCTCCTTTGCCTTCAGGATGGGGGGGGTGGAACGCCCTAGGCCATAGTTGAATTAGCCAATGAATGCGATAAAACTTGTGTTTTTAAACGAAACTTTATGCCTCCTTTTACATATCCACGCTATGAGTTATCCTTATAAACAAAGGAGGTGGCAAAAATTGAACGAAAAAACAAACCCCTTCGGCTTCAACGCCCTGGTCCAGGACCTGGGCCTGGAGGCCCGCTGCCCCTCGGAGCGACCGCTTTTCTTCCTCCTCCCCCCCGCGCAGGCGGTGGGGCCCCTAAGAGGGGTAGGGGTTCTGGGCCGTCCCCTGGGAAGCCCGGAGAGGTACGCGGGGGCGAGCGGGTTCTTCGTCTGGGAGGAGGACCCGGCCCTGGAGGCCTTCTGCCTTAAGGAAGGCCTGGGGCTGGTCCTCCTCCCCCCCTGGGTCAGGCCAGAGGCCCTAAGGCTGGAGGTGCAAAAGCGCCTCCTGGCCCGAAACGAGGCCTGGAGCCTGGCGGGGCTTCTGGAGGTCCTGCCCCGGCTGATGGACCGGCCCTTCCTCGAGCTCCTCTACCACGCCACCGGCCTCTCCCTGGCCCGTCTGGCCCCCTGGGGGGAGGTTCTGGCCTTTGCCGGAACCCCGCCCCCCGAGCACCCCAAGGCCCCAGGCGCGGGCAAGGGGTACCTGGCCTTGGAGGCCGGGGAGGGAATCCTTGTGGCCTATGGCCCTGAGGAAAGGCTCGAGGCGGCCCGGGGAATTCTGGAGCTCTCCGCCCGCCTCCTCAGGCTCAAGGACCTGGAGCGGGCCCTGGAACGGATGCAGGAGGAGTCCCTGGGCGGGATGGCTCTGGAGGCCGTGCTTTTGGGCGAGGCGGAACCGGAAAGGCTTCGCGCCTTCGGCATCGAGGAGACCGTGGAATGGGTCCTGGCCCTCCTCGAGCCCCCACCCGTGCCCGGCCAGCACCGCCTTGCGGAAGCCCGGCGGCGCGAGGCCACCTTAGAGCTCCGCCGCCGGGCGGGGGGGTATCTGGACCGGCTGGGCATCCCCTACCTCCTCGGGACCCGGGGCAACCGGGTGGTGGCCCTCTGGCAGGTGCACAGCGAGCACAAAGAGGCCGCCGCCTTGCTTAAGGCCTTGCCCGAGGGAAGCCGGCTGGGCTACTCCTTGGTCCACACGGGGTTTGGCCTTCAAGAGGCCTACCGGGAAGCCCTCATCGCCTTAAAGGCCGCCCGGCCCAAGGAGGCGGTCTCCTTCGCGGGCCTGGACCCCGTGGCCTACTTCCTCCTCCAACAGACCCCAGAGGACCTCAAGGCCTTGGCCGATCGCTTCCTGCCTCTTTCAGATAAATTTTTAAAGACCTTGGAGGCCTACCTCGAGGCCCCCTCCTTGGAAGAGGCCGCCGCCAGGCTTCACATCCACCCCAATACCCTCCGGTACCGCCTGGCCCGGATTGAAAAGCTCATGGGCCCCCTCAAAGCCCCGGAGGCCATGGCCCGGCTTTACCTGGCCCTAAGGGCACGGGCGCTCTTGCAAGGTTAAGGCCCCGGCCCCCTTGACAAGAGATTGAAATCGCATTATCAATATTGGCATGCGCGTGGTCTCCCTCCTTTTCCTCCTCCTTCCGGCCTTGGCCCAGGTCCAGGTGGCCGCCACCACCCCTATTCTGGCGGACCTGGTGCGACAGGTGGGCCAAGGCCGGGTCCAGGTGGTCCAGGTGGTTCCCCCTGGGGCCGACCCCCACGAGTTTGACCTTAGCCCCAGCGTGGCCAAAAGGCTGGCCAACGTCCGCCTTCTCTTCGCCAACGGCCTGGGCCTCGAGCCCTTCCTGACCCGGCTGACCCCCCTCCTTCCCCCAAAGGCCAAAGTGGTCCGCCTGGGGGAGGCCCAGCCCGGCCTCCCCTGCGAGGGAACGGACGGGCACGGACCCTGCGACCCCCACCTGTGGCTGGACCCCGCCTACGCCCTCCGCTACGCCCAGCGCATCGCCCAGGAGCTCGCCCAGCTGGACCCCCCGGGCCAAGGGAGGTACAAGGCCAACCTCGAGCGCTTCCAGAAAGAGGTGGAGAGGCGGGATCAGGCCTTTATGGCCTGTGGGCTAAAGGGGCTAAAGGTGGTCGTGCAGCACGATGCCTTTGGCTATTTTGCCAGACGGTATGGCCTCGAGGTGGTGGGGAGCCTGGCGGACACCCACGAGCGGGAGATCGGAAGCCAGGGCTTCTTGACGCTGGTCAAAAGGGCCGAGAAGGAAGGGGTAAGGCTCATTCTGGCCGAGCCTAAACCCTCCAAGCTCGTCCAAACCCTGGCCAGAACCCTCCAGGCCCAGGTGGCCCTCCTGTACGCGGATACCCTGGATGAAAAAGTTCCCACCTACCTGGCCCTTTTGGAGCACAACCTGAAGGCCCTCTCCGGGGCTCTGAAAAAGGCCTGTCCCGTCTTGTAAAGGCCGCTCATTCCTGGTATAACCGGGGGCAAAGGAGGCCAAGGATGAGACGCTTCTGGCTCCCGGTTCTTCTTTTCGGGATAGGCCTGGCCCAAAAACCCCAGGTGGTCATCGGAACCGGAGGGATCGGCGGGGTCTATTTCTACTACGGAACGGCGATCGCAGAGATCCTGAACAGATCGGGCGTGGCCCAGGCCACCGCCATCCAGTCCGGGGGTTCTCTGGACAACCTCCAGCTCCTTAGGGACCGGACCGACCCCCAGAAGGGGGTTTACTATTGCGGCACCGTCCTTCCTCACGCAGCACAGCTAGCCCTCCTGGGAGAGGAGCGCTTTCAGGGGCGGCCTGTACCCTTTGCCGTTCTCTTCGCCATGTACCCCAATTACACCCAGGTGGTGACCAGCGAGGAAAGCGGCATCCGAGTGCTGCAGGACCTCAGGGGCAAAAGGGTCTCCACCGAGGTTGCGGGGGGGATTATAGAGTACGAAGCTCGTCTCCTTATGTCGGCCGTGATACCGGGCTTTGACCCCCAAAGAGACCTCGGCAAATGGGAACGCCTCCGAGTAAGCGAGAGCGCCCAGGCCCTGGCCGATGGGACCCTGGACGCCTTCTTCTGGTCGGGTGGCCTCCCCACGAGTAGCCTCCTGGAGCTGGCCGGGGCCTTAGCCCGGAAGGGAAAACGCCTATTCCTCATTCCCATCCCACCGCAAAGCACCCCCGTCCAGCTCCTGCAGAAGAAGTTTCCCGGCCTCGCCACCTTGGGGATCGTTCCCAAGTCGGTCTACAACACCCGATACGACACCCCCACCCTCACCTGGTGGAACCTTTTTGTATGCCCTAAGAGCCTTCCCAAAGAAACCGCCTACGCCATCGTCCGGGCTGTCTTTGACAACCTCGAGGCCCTCCGCACGGCCGTGAAGGCCGCGCGGGACACCAGCTTGGAAAACGCGATCCGGTATCGCGCCTCCCCCTTTCCTTACCATGAGGGGGCGGCAGCGTACTACCGGGAGAAAGGGGTCTGGCGATGAAGGTGCTCGAGGCGCTCGGCCTAAAGGGGCGGCGGGTCCTGATCCTCCATCACGATGACCTGGGCCTCACCCATGCCCAGAACGAAGCCCATCTAAGCCTGGGCCTGCCCACGGGAAGCGTCCTCCTCCCCGCGGCCTGGGCGAGCGGGGTAAGGGGGCAGGACCTGGGGGTCCACCTGGCCCTGACCAGCGAGTGGGAAGCCCCCCGGTACCGACCCCTCACCCCTGGGGAAAGCCTCAGGGATGAGCAGGGGTTTTTCCTCAAAAGCCCCGAGGAGGTCTGGAAAAAGGCCAAGGCAGTGGAAGTGGAGGCCGAGCTAAGGGCCCAGATCGAAGCGGCCTTCCGGCTTTTCACCCCCACGCACCTGGACTCCCACCAGGGAAGCCTCCTGAGGCCGGACCTGGCCGAGGTCTACCTCCGCCTGGCCCAGACCTATGGCCTGATGCCCCTCCTTCCTGCCCTCGAGGACCTCGAGGCCCTCCCCTTGCCCCAAGGCTTTCTCCTCGAGCTGGCGCGGCTCTTGGAAAAAACCCCTTTCCCCACCCTGCGCCTTCTAGACCCCTACACCCTTCCCCCGGAGAACCGCCTGGGCTTTTACCTGGGCCTTAGCCAACTTCCCCCCGGGCTTTACCAACTGATTCACCACAGCGCCCTGCCCACCCCCGAGGGGCGGGCTCTGCCCGACCACAAGACCCGGGAAGCGGACTTCTTCGCCTTAAGCCACCCGGAGGTCCGCCGGGTCCTGGCCGAATTCCATCCGATTACCTGGAAAGATATCCAGGAAGTTTGGAGGCGAGGATGAAACCCTGGCGGTACGGTCTTGGCATGCTGGCCCTGACCATCCCCTCGGAGGCCTTCGGGACCTTCTTGAGCTACTTTTACCTGGACCGCCTCGGCCTTCCCGTGGCGGCCTTCGCCTTCTGGCGGACCCTTTACGCCCTCTGGGACGCGGTGAACGATCCCCTTTTCGGCTACCTTTCCGACCGCACCCGGACCCGCCTAGGCCGCCGCAAACCCTGGATGCTCGTGAGCCTCCCCTTCTGGGCGCTGCTCTTTTTCGCCGTCTACACCCCGCCGGTGGGTCTAAGGGAGGCGGGGCTTCTCTTCGCCTACTTTGCCCTGGTCACCTTTCTTTACGAAGGGTTCGGATCCATCCTTTGGACGAACTACTCAGCCCTCCTGCCCGAGCTTTACAAAAGCCTAAGGGACCGGGCCCAGGCCAGCGCCGCCAAGCTGGCCTTCCAGGTAGGGGGGCTCCTGATCGGGATCGGCCTGGCCCCCTGGGTCTACGCCACCTACGGGTTTTCCACCATGGCCCTGGCCTTCGCCGCTCTGGGAGGCGGGCTTTTCCTATTTTTCCTCCTCGGCCTTAAGGAGGACCCGCAGGTCCAGAACCTCCCCCCACCCCCCCTTTTCCCTTCCCTCCTTGCCGCCTGGCAAAACGCCGCCTTCCGGGTCTTTCTCCTGGGAAGCATCCTCTACACCTTTGCCCGGAGCCTTCTGCAAACGGGAATGCCCTTTTACGCCAAGTACAGCCTTAACCTGCCCGAAGCCACCACCACCTATCTCTTCGCCAGCGTCTTCCTCATGGCCTTCCCCGGAGCCTTTTTATGGGAAAGGCTGGCCCGCAGATGGGGTGGAAGGAGGGCCTGGGGGTACGCCCTTCTCCTGATGGGGCTCTTCAGCCTCCTCCTCCTTCTGCCGCAAAGCCTCCCCCAGGCGGTTCTGGTCGGGGTTCTTGTGGGGCTGGCCTTCGCCGGAGCCCAGGTAAGCGGAGACCTGGTTCTGGCGGCGGCCATCGATCAGGACCCAGGGAGGCGGGAGGGGCTTTACTACGGGGTCACGGGCTTCCTCACCCGACTCAGCCTGGCCTTGATGGGCTTGAGCTTCCTCCTCCTTTTCTGGCTATTCGGCTATCAAAGCGGGGAGAACCCCGGACCCAACCCGGGGCTCGCCTTCCGGTTCTACATGGGGGTCCTTCCGGCCTTCCTCCTATTCCTAGCTCACCTGGCGGCCCGACGCTTCCCTCTGGAGGTCAAATGAAGGCCCTTTTCCTTCCCCACCCCGCCCCAAGGCCCCAGGAACTTCCCCAGGAGGGGTGGCGGGAGGTGGTCCTCCCCCACCAGTGGAGCCTCGAGGGGCTGGAGGCCGAGGTGGGCTGGTACCTCTTGGAGCTCCCCGGGGCCAGGGGTATCCTGGAGCTCTACACCGACTACATCGCGGAGGCCTGGCTCGAGGGGACCCACCTGGGGCGGCATGAGGGGTACTTCTTCCCCTGGGTCCTCACCCTTCCCGCCGATGGGGCGCACCCATCCCGGCGGCTCTGGCTCCGGGTCGCCGCACCCAAGGAGGCCTACGGGGTCCAGTGGCCCGAGTTCAAGCGGCAGATCAAGGGGATCTTTGGCCACCACGACTGCCGGCCGGGGGGCTCCGGCCCACGGGGCCAGGAGCGGGGCACTGGGGGCGTCTGGCAGACCCCCGCCTTCCTCAGCGCGGACGGCCCGGCCCTCCTCCACCTCCTAGCCCTCCCCCAGCCCACCCCCACGGGCTGGCGGCTTCTTATCGCCGCGGAGGTGGAAAGCCCGCTGCCGCTTCGCGCGCCCTTAGAGCTTGTCCTTCTTCCCGCCAACTTCCAGGGGGAGGCCTTTCAGAAGGAGGCCGTCCTCTCCTTAAGACCAGGCCGGCACACCTATTCCCTCCTCTGGGATCTCCCGGAAATGCCCCTTTGGGAGGTGTACGAGCGGGGCTTCCCTCACCTTTACACCCTGCGCGGACAGATCCTGGAGGGTCCGGCCAGGACCGCCCCCGTGGGGTTCCGCACCGTGGGCCTCTCGGAGGACTGGCTCGTCCTCAACGGACGGCGGCTCTTCCTCCGGGGGACGAACCTCATCCCCACCCAGTGGCTTTCCACCTACACGCCCAAGCAGGCGGAGGAGGACCTGTCCTTAGCGGTGGAGGCCCACCTCAACGCCATCCGGGTCCATGCCCATCTGGCCCACCCCGTGCTCTACCAGGTGGCGGACCAAAAGGGCCTCCTCATCTGGCAGGACTTCCCCCTCCAGTGGGGGTACGCGGAGGACGAGGCCTTTGCCCTCGAGGCCCTCCGCCAGGCCCCCCTGATGGTCAAGCAGTACGGAAGCCATCCCTGCATCGCCCTCTGGTGCGCCCACAACGAGCCCACCCACAACCGCCACACCCTCACCCCCCTGGTGGCCCAGAGGATCCGGCAGGCGGACCCCACCCGGCCGGTCAAGGAGGCCTCGGACTTCCGGGAACACCCTTACCCCGGCTGGTACTACGGCCACCTGCGGGACTTCCTGGCCCTCCCTGGGGCCCCCCTCCCCAGCGAGTTCGGTGCCCAGGCCCTGCCCCGGGCGGAGCTTTTAAGAAAGATCTTTAAAGAAAAGGCCTGGCCACCGGACTTCAGCCTATGGAGTTACCATAACTTTCAGCCTCACGAGACCTTCCGGGTGGCGGGGGTAAGGATGGGCGAGAGCCTCGAGGAGTTTGTGGAGCAAAGCCAGGCCTACCAGGCCCATCTGATCCGGTTTGCCATCCACGCCTACCGCCGGGCCAAGGGCCGGGTGACCGGGTACTTCCACTTTATGCTGGTGGAGCCCTGGGAAGGGATCACCTGGGCGGTGGTGGACGTGGAACGGGTACCCAAGAGGGGTTATTTCGCGCTGAAGGAGGCAAGTTCACCGGTTCTCCTCAGCCTCGAGCCCTACCGGGAGACCCTTGCCCCTGGGGACTTTCCCCTGATGGAGGCCTGGCTCATCTCGGATCTGGACGAAGCGCTGGAGGTGGAGGTGCGGCTTTGGGTCGAAGGAGAGGCCCACCTGGCCCTGCCCAGCCTACGGGTGCAGCTCGGGCCCAGCGAGGCCCGGAGGTTTTTCCACCTGATGGAGCTCTGGGAAAGTCCTATGGCCCAGAAAACCCGCTGGGCCCGGCCGGGCGAGATGTTGAAGGCCCTCCCCTTCGGAAAGTACCGTCTGGTGGGGGAGGTGTGGCAAGAAAAGCGGATTTCTCGGGACGAGTTCGCCTTTAGGCTAGCTCCACCCTTAGGCCTTTAGCCTGAAGGAGATCCAAATCTTCCGGCCGAGCCTTCCGGTCGGTGATGAGGAGGTGGGCGGCCTCGAGGGGGGCGATGCGGGCCGCGGCCACCTGCATTAGCTTGGAATGGTCGGCCAAAACGTAGACCTCCCGGGCGGCTTTGATCATCGCCCGTTTGATCTCCGCTTCCTGAAGGTTGGTGTTGGTAAACCCGCGCTCCGGATGAACCCCGTTGCACCCGATGAAGGCCTTGTCCGCATTGATCTCCTCCAAGAGGAGGGTGCCGAAGGGGTTAACCAAGGAGTGCTGGAGCGGCCTAAGCGTTCCCCCGGTGACGATGACCGTGATGCCCGGATGGCTCTCCAAAAGAAGGGCAATGTTTAAGGCGTTCGTAACCACCACCACGTCTTTAAGCTCGGGAGAAAGGGCCCGGGCCATCTCGGTGGTGGTGCTTCCCACGTCCAAGAAGATGATCCCCCCATTTTGCACCAGGCTGGCCGCCCTCCTCCCGATGGCCTCCTTCTCCCGGGCGTGGACCATACGGGTGGCCTCCAGGGGGAGTTCAAACCGCCGGGCCTCAGCCCGAATGGCGCCTCCCCGGACCCGCTTGAGCTGACCTTGCCGCTCCAGGTAGTCCAGGTCGGCCCTCAGGGTGACGGCCGAGACGCCCAGGAAGCGGGCCAGGTCCCGAACCCGGACCTGCCCCTCCTTGGCCAGGAGGTCCAAAATCCTTTGGTGCCGTTCGGTGGCCTCGAGGCTGGGCATGGGTTTCAGTATTCCACATCCTGTTGACCTCCCCCCAGAGGGGAGCCAGGATGTAGCCCCTGGGAACATAGCCCCTTTGGAGCTGTCCGGGGCTGACACGTGGATGGCCAAGGCGGCGTTGTGGTCCCTATCCGCTTTCTGCTTCTTTGAGAGGTTTTGGAACTTGAGGACAAGTGCGCTTGCGCGTGACCGGGGAGGTCCACGTATCCCCGCACTCCAATGCGGAGCGTTATATGCCCCCGTTTATGTATGCTAACGGGAGAAGGCACGAACCCTGGAGGCTTAGGCGATGTTTCAAGAGATCTTCAAAACCCTTCCCGAGGCCGTGGGCACCGCCCCCGGCCGGGTCAACCTTCTGGGCGAGCACACGGACTATAGCGAAGGCTACGTCCTCCCCGCCCCCCTTCCCTACTCCACCACCGTGGAGGCCGCCAAGGCCAAAGGGGTGGTGGAGGCCTACTCCGAGACCCTGAAGGAGCTCCGGGCCAGACCCATAGGTCAAGGCCCCGAGGGCGACTTTCTGGACTACCTGGCCGGGGTCCTGTGGGCCTTGAAACAGGCGGGCCACCCGGTGGATGGGGCCC
>NZ_PSMQ01000051.1:0-266 GCF_040290245.1 Thermus sp. | reverse complement strand
CGGCCCTGGAGGTTGCCGCGTTAAAGGCCTTAAGAAGGCTGTACCGACTCGAGCTCGACGACAAGGCCCTGGCCCTTCTGGCCCAGAAGGCCGAGGTGGAGTATGTGGGGGTTCGCTGCGGCGTCATGGATCAGATGGTGGCCGCCTTGGGGGAGTTGGGCAAAGCCCTCTTCCTGGACACCCGCACCCTGGAGTACGCCCTCTACCCCCTTCCTATGGGCACCAAGCTCCTGGTCCTGGATCCGGGGATCCCCCGCCGCCTGGCG